>QHXU01000063.1 GCA_003223065.1 Acidobacteriota bacterium
CGACGTTTTCGTCGAATACACCAAGCCGGATAGCGCCAAGACCAACATCCTGACCGCGCTCGAACATGGCGCGCACGTGGTGGTGGGCACTTCGGGTCTTACAGACGGCGATCTCGCGGAGATTGACGTCGTCGCACGCAAGCAGCAGCGAGGGGTTCTGGCCTGCGGCAACTTTGCTTTGACGGCCGTCTTGCTTCAACGGTTTGCCGAAGTCGCCGCCAAGTTTATTCCGCAGTGGGAGATCATTGACTACGCTCACGACGACAAGCTGGACGCACCGAGCGGCACCGCTCGCGAACTCGCGGCTCGCCTGTTGAAAGTGCGTCAACCTCAGCCTACGGTCCCGGTGGATCGGTCCGTGGGACCTCGAGAAGCCCGAGGTGCCACTGTGTCGGCGTCTCAGGTTCACTCGGTTCGTCTGCCCGGTTACGTAATCAGCGCCGAGATCATTTTCGGAATGCCCGATCAAAGGCTGACCATCCGTCACGACTCCGGGAGCAGCGCTCGCCCTTACGTGGCTGGGGCTTTACTTGCTATTCGCAAGGCATCGGCGCTGATTGGGGTCCACCGCGGTCTGGACTCCGTGCTGGATCTCTGAGCACGTAGGCGGTTTTGTGCGGCGACTGCCAGGTGTTCGTTTGCCGGCAGCCGATAAATGATTATGTCGCCGGACCAATTGCTTGGCCCGGCTTCAGCCCTTGCGCAAACATCCACCGTGATGCGCCGCGGTCGCCGCACGTCACTTCAGCGGAAGTTCTCGATCAGCGTCAGTGAGGTCATGGAGCGGGTGACTCGGCGATAGATCGCGTAGCTCTCGTCATTCGGCAGGCCAAGACAGGGGCCAAGGCACGTCGGCCGGTCCGCGTCGTTAAAGGTGACCACCGGCTGGAAGGCTGTCACACCGTAAGGTGCCCGCAGAAGTTGGCCAGCATCGGGGTCGAAGACATACACATGACGCCTGCCCACATTGAAAAAGCTGGGAAACACGTTGGAGCGGACCTGAGACTCGTCGCTGCCATCCGGCCGGATACGATACAACTTCGGCGGGTTGTCGACGTAAAGCCATTGGCCGTCCGGTGTTTCAAAAGCCTCCTGGCCTCCGTTGCGGGTCACTTGAACGGCGTCGCCCCCCGTAGCCGGCATTTTCCAGATCTGCTGAGTTCCACCCCGGTCCCAGCCGAAGTAGATCCATTTCCCGTCGTACGACCAGCTTGGGCGAATCTCGTTGCCCGGATCGCTGGTTAGGCGTACGGGTTTTCCGCCCTGGATCGGGACAACATAGATATCACTGGAACCACTCGCATACCCGTCAAAAGCTATGCGGGCGCCGTCCGGAGACCAGCGCGGGCTGCCGACCGATGCGCCATCGACGAATGTGAGTTGTGTTTGATTCGATCCGTCCGCGTTCGCGATCCAGATCTCCTTTGAACCCGTGCGCGTGCCGACAAATGCCAGATGTAATCCGTCGGGAGAGACGCTGAGGTCGCGATGGTCTCCAAGCGCATCGATGATCGGCTGAGGCGAGCCGGCCTTGCCGTCGGTTATCGGCAACTTGAGAATCTTCGTCTCGTAATAACCGCTCACGAAGACCATCCGTCCCGTCTGCGGCGCAGTCGTGGGGTCGCCCGCCAACATGCTTGGTACATTGACCCGTGCAGGTTGGCCGCCGCTGCGGGAGATGCGCCAGATAGCAGCATTGCCCCCGCCAGGTGCGTTCTCGAAGAGTATTTCCTTTCCGTCATTCGTCCAACTGAGCCCCCTGATCGATGATCCAGCCCGAGTGATCGGCCGCACCTCGGCGGCGGGGGCCCCTTCCTTCGTCAACGGCAGCACCATGAGGCTCGCATTGAAGGTGCTCGTGTAGCGGACAAATGCCACTGAGCTGCCATCGGGTGCGATCGCGGGACCCGCGTCTCCGGCGTTTTCAGGTTTGGTAAGTACGCGAGCTTCGCCGCCTTCACCCGCTATTGTCATCAGGCCGGCGCCGCGCCCGTCGATGATGAAGAACGATCCGCTGGGCGAACACGACACGTTCGCAGTGTTGACAAGATTGCCCAACGTCGCAATGCGTCGCGGCGCGCCTCCAAGTGCAGGGATGACATACAGGCCGTCGGCACGCTGGAACGCTATCTGGGTTCCATCGGGAGACCACGCGGGACGGCCCCTCGGTTCCGTGTCCTTCAGATGAAGCGGATTACCGCCGCTGACCAGCTCGACATAGAGGTCGAATCCGCGCGCGTTCTCTCCGTTCCAGATGAATGCGACCTGCCTGCCGTCCGGTGACAGCGCCGGACTGTACGCTCGGCCCGAATAGGTCAGCGGCCGAAACCTCCAAGGCTCAGCGGCTTTATTTCCGGCCGTGCGGAGGACAAAACTGACAACGGCGATACCGAGTACGAGCGCCGGGACTGCGGCGTACCACCACCGGAATCGTGTCTTCGTTGGCGGTTTGGGCGCGGCAGGCATCCAGTCGATCAGGTCGAGTGCCCGATTGATGTCGCAGCGCTCATCGGGATCCTTGGCAATACAGGTCTCGAGGATACGTTCGAGCGGTGGCGGTACTCCCGGCAGCCGATCCTTTAGCGGCGTTGGTTGCGAAGTCATGATGGCGCTGATCAGGCTTGCCGAATCATCCGCCTCGAACGCAGCCTTGCCCGTCAGCATTTCGTAAAACACGAGGCCGAACGCGAATATATCGCTGCGCGCGTCGATCGTTTTCCCCTGAAGCTGCTCCGGCGCCATGTATCGCAGGGTTCCGGCGATCGTACCGGCAACCGGGATCGTCATCGTAGCGGTGTTGTCGCCGCAGGGCAGCGGTTGCCTCATTTGCGCGAGACCGAAATCGAGTAGTTTCACGCCGCCTTTGGCTACCAGGATGTTCGCCGGCTTGAGGTCACAATGAACAATCCCTTTGCGGTGAGCCGCTTCTAGCGCCTCGAGAATCTGCTTGGCATACCGGAGCGCTTGTGGCAGGGGGAGCGGACCACGCAGGGGCTCGCCCTCGACGTACTCCATCACGAGGTAATTGGGCCCGACATCGTACACGGCCGCGATGTGCGGGTGGTTAAGCGCTGCGGCTGCGCGGGCCTCGCTCTTGACGCGATCGCTGAACTCGTCTTTCGAGGTTTTCAGGGCGACGATGCGATCAAGCCGGGAATCACGGGCTTTGAAGACCTCGCCCATTCCGCCGGCTCCGACGCGCTCAAGTATCTGATACGGTCCTATGGTACCGGCCGGAGGCTGCATAGACGAGTCTCCTATTAAATGTACGCGATCGAACCAACGCCCCTTGGAGTGCGGACGAAACCTGCCGTCGTCTCGACGATTTCCGTTTGGGTTAAAGCCGCGGTTGCGGCGGTTTGACGGCATTCCACGGCCCTGCTCCGCGACGCTTCACCGGCCGCCTGTAAACCTTGTCCCCATCCGTTACATACAGCCAATGCAGGTCGGGACCGGCGAAGAATACATCCGAGACGCCCTCGCTGCCCGGCGGATTGATAATCGCGGTCACGCGGCCCGGCTGATCGCATACCTGAACGCCTAGCTTCGTAGCGACGTAAAGAAAACCCTCCGTATCGAACACCATTCCCCCGGCGTCCGTCTCAGATGATTCGTCGGCGGTTTCGAGACGATAGAAAGGCTGGCCGTTGATCAGCGATCCGTCACTCCGGACCTGGAACGACCACACCCATCTCGTGTGCGGGTCATTGATCACGAGCAGCGACTGGTCGGTGGACGCGTGCACACCGCGTGGCCAATTGATGCCGTCGTGAACCACTCGCTTATTGCCGGCCGCGTCCACCATCCAGACACGGTGGGCCGGTGCCTCGCTGAAATAGACTTCATTACGCGCGGTGACCGTGAGGTGATGCGATTGCACTCCCTCAGCTATCACCGATTCCTTGCCGTCGCTCGAGAAGGCGACGATCCTCTTCCGGTCGTGCTGTCCCGCATACAACCGGCCGTCCGGGCCGAACGCGATGCCGTGCGCGCCGTTGCTAGCCTCTTTCCAAATGCTGATCTTGCCCCCGCGATCGATCTTGAGAATCCGGTTGTTTCGCGCGTCAGTAAAATAGACGTTCCCGTCCTTGTCGACGGCGGAATCGGCGGTGAGCTGGTATCCTTGTCCGAGAAGTTCCCACTCTGTGTGCGGCTCCAGAATGTCGTACACACCGCGATCATTGATCTTTTCCGCGCGGCTGACGGGTTTGGGGTAATCTTTCCAGGCCCAGCGGAGAGCATCCGGAAAAATGGCTCCGCCGTGTTTGGCATTGTGGCCCTCATTTCCGGTCACGAAGTTGCTTTCGTACCCCGCGTACTGAAGCGCGGAAAAGATTTCCTGGTTCGCTAAAAACCAGTTGCCCGCGTAAATATCCAGATCCTTGCTGCCATCCTGCAGAAAGACCCGCAACGGCTTGGGCTCGGTCTTCCGGATTAGGGACGCCAGTGCGTCGCCGCCGCGCAGATTTGTGTAACTACCGATGAAGCTGACAACGCGGCGGAAAACATCCGGCCGGTTCCAGGCCGCGTTAAAGGCAGCCATGCCGCCGGAGCTCGATCCCGCGATGGCGTAATCGTTTGGATTCTTCGAAATGTTGTAACGGCGTGCAAGCTCGGGCAGGATTTCTTCGGCCAGGAAACGTGCGTAGCGGTTACCGAGCGCGTCGTACTCGTAACTGCGGTTGTAACGGCTCTGCTGCCCGGGCGAAGAAGCCGGCAGCACGCCGGGATTTATGAAGACGCCGATCATGACCGGCACTTCGCCCTTGTGAATCAGGTTGTCAAGAACGGCCGGTACGCGCCAGCCACCGGTTTCAGACACCATCCCTGCGCCGTCCTGGAAGATCATCACGCAGGCCGGCTTATGGGGATCATACTGGGCCGGAACATAGATCCAGTAATCGCGCACCGTGCCGGGATAGATCTTGCTGGCCCAGGTTTCCTGCGTAACTGTGCCCCTGGGAACGCCGGGCTGCCGCTGGGAATCCGGGCCCAGGATGTAGTCCTGTCCGTGCACCGGCCCGGTCGCGACAACAACCAGGAATGCGAACAAAAAAATCCTGCACATGGCAACAGCATTCTACCGCCAATGCTCCGGGCGCTTCGCGGGCAATAGAGCCTGCATCATGCCGAAGGCTGTGCCGGTGCGTTGACACATGGATTCTCTTGTGCGACTCTACTTTTCAGCGCGCTCTGGGGCGCCTCCTGTCCGCGGCAAGGGAGCAGGCTCCCACCCAACTTCGTTCGCACAACTTGTGGACCTTTCATTCCGGCCCTGAGCTAAGCGGAACCTGGGCAACGACGGAAGGAAGGTTTATGCCACGAAAGCTCACCTCTGCCACCACTCTCGACAATCTAAGAAAAGAAGCAAAGCGCTGGTTCAAGGCGCTGTGTGAAGGCGATGCGGAAGCGCGGCAGCGTTTCGAACGCGCGTATCCAAAGGCAACCGGCAATCCTGTGCTGCGGGATGTCCAGCACGCGCTCGCGCGCGAATACGGACTGGAGAACTGGAAGGATCTGAAGCTCGCCGCCGAGCAAGCTTCGGCCGGGGGCGCCCGTACGCTGGATGCCCACGTGGAGCTCGCCGACCGCTTCCTGGAATACGCATGCCCGGACCATCACGTCCGCGGCACCGGGGCGCACAGAATGGCACGGCATGCTGCGATGCGCCTTCTGGAACAGAATCCCGCCATCGTGCGCGAGGATCTCTCCACCGCCATCGTGTGCGGGGAGATCGAGGAAGTCGAGCGGATATTGCGCGAGCGGCCGCAACTCGCCAATGTCAAGCGCCCGGCGAGCGGCCGCGACCGCTCCGGCGCGGGCGCGAGCTATGACTTTCTGCGCGGCTTCGGCGGCAAGGAGTGGGAGCCGCTGCTCTACCTGTGCTTCACGCGCCTGCCGCTGGCCAAGGCGAACGAGAATGCAGTCGCCATCGCGCGGCTGCTTCTCGAACACGGCGCGGATCCGAACGCATACTTCATGGCCGGCGGCAGCCGGTACACCCCCCTGGTTGGCGCCATCGGTGAAGGAGAGGAAAATCGTCCGCCGCATCCCCATCGCGAAGAGTTGGCCCGCCTGCTGCTGGAGCACGGCGCCGAGCCCTACGACGGGCAGGTGATCTACAACATCGCCTTTCATGGAAAAATCCTGTGGTGGTTGAAGCTGATGTACGAGTTTTCGGTGAAGGCGGGGCGGCAAGCCGATTGGGACGACCCGGAATGGCACATGCTCGATCAGGGCGGCTATGGCTCGGGAGCGCGGTGGCACCTCCGCATTGCGGTGGAGAAGAACGATCCCGAACTGGCGGAGTGGTGCCTGACGCACGGCGCGAATCCGAACGCCGCGCCGGAACGCGACCAGAGGTTCCCCCAGCGCAGCCTGTACGAGCATGCGCTGCGTCTGGGGCGCCCGGAAATAGCCGAAATACTCGTGCGCCATGGAGCCCGGCCGCAGGAGGTGGTGCTGGACGACGAAGAGCAGTACGTTGCCGCGTCCTTGCGTCTCGATCGCGGCGAACTCCACCGCATTCTTGCTCAGCATCCGGAATACTTGCAGTCGGCCAGGGCGATCTTTGAAGCCACGCGGCAGGACCGGGCCGATGTCGTGGCATTCCTGCTCGACCTCGGGACGCCAATCGAAGTAGAGGATGCAAGGAAGCAGCGCCCGTTGCACCTCGCCGCGGCGAACGATGCGGTGCGCGTGGCCCGGTTGCTTATCGAGCGCGGCGCGGTGCTGGATGCCTATGAGCTGAACTACAGCAACACGCCGCTTGATTTCGCCGTATACCACGATTATCCGCGCATGATCGAGCTGTTGAGCCGTCACAGCCGTGATGTCTGGAATCTTACGTCCCTCGGCGACGTCGATCGGCTGCGCGAAGTCGTGGCGGCTGATCCGCGTCTGGCGAAGGTCTCCTGGGGAACCACTCCGCTCTTCTGGCTGCCGGAGGACGAACACAAGGCGCTGGAAATCGTGAAGCTGTTCCTGGAGCACGGTGCCGATCCGATTTTCCGCAGCCGCAAGGATGGATGGACTGCAGCCGATATCGCACGGAAACGCGGTATGGGTCAGGTTGCCGCGCTGCTCGATGCCGCCGGCGGCGCGGTTTCCGATCCCGAGTGGGACCGGCGCGAGTACCTGCTTGCGGCCTATGAGCAGAGCGCCCGCGACCTGGTCACGGTTTCCGAATCGGACGACGCGCAAGCGCTCGAACGGCTGGGACGGCACTTCGATCGCATCGTCTCCTTCGAATTCGTTCGCACAGGTTTGCGGCGGCGCGCCGATGGTGTGCGCCTGGAACTCGACGAGGCTCGCGAGATCATCGCAAACAACTCAGGATTCGACAATTGGGCGGCGTTTTTGAAATCCGTCGCAGTATCTGCTCAACTACCGCGGCCCGAATCGCGTTCGCACACCGCTGAGGACTACCAGCGGGCGGCACAGGATTTCGTGGCCGCGTACGAACGTGATGCTGCGGCGCTTCAACGGCTGAATGAACATTACCGCCGCTCGTTCAGCTTCGAGGACGTGCGGGCGGAAATCTGGCGCCGCGTGTATGCGTTCCGGGAACGTGCCTTCAAGGGACCGAAGAATTATCTGCAGCTTGACGAGGCGCAAGGCATCGTTGCGCAGGACGCCGGCTTTGGCAGTTGGGAAGCGCTGATGCAGGCGCTGGCGGCCGGCGCGCCGCCGCAGGGCGCGCCATACGTAATTGATGCGAAAGAGAACGTGATTGGCCCGCGCCGGCGAATGACCGATGCGGACTGGGATGAGCTGATTGGCGTCCTCCGGGAGCGGCGCCTTACAGGGCTCCACGCAAACGGCATGATGACGGACGCCGTGTTGGCCCGTATAGCCGGGTGCGATCATGTCACAGCCCTAAGCCTCGGTGGCTCACGGGAACTTACCGACGATGGCCTCCTGCATCTCGCCCGCATGCCGCAGTTGGAGCACTTGGATCTCAGCGAGTATCCCGGCGGCAAACTCACCGATCGCGGACTGGAGGTGCTTCGCCACCTGCCCAACCTCCGATTCTTTGAAATGACGTGGCAGTCGGGTATATCCGATGCCGGTGTTGCCAACTTGCGATATTGCGGCCGGCTGGAGAGCGTGAACCTGATGGGTTCGCCGACGGGCGACGGCGCCATCGAGGCGCTGCAGGGAAAACCCAAGCTCCGGCGCTTCAGCACTGGCAGGCTCGTCACCGATGCCGGCCTCCGTCTGCTGCATAATTTCCCGATGTTGAAGCAGTGGGACGGCGCCGAAGCGAATGCCGGACACCTGCTGATCGACGGGCCATTCACCAATAACGGGCTCGCCGGCCTTGCCGGGCTCGAAGGCGTCTGCGATCTCGACCTGTTCTGGCACGCGAGCGGCATCACATCGGATGGCTTCGCCCACCTGTTTCATCTGCCGAACCTCGCGGTCCTGGGCTGCGACGGCGCACTGAGCGACGATACGGCTATGCGGCACATCGCGGCCCTGCCGCGGTTGCGTAAGCTGCGGGCGCAGGAATCGGTGGCCACCGATGACGGCTTCGTCGCGTTGAGCCGTTCGCAAACCCTGGAGGGCTTTTGGGGACGCGTCTGCCCCAACTTCGGCAGCCGGGGTTTCGTTGCCTTCTCGAAAATGCCTGCGCTGCGCAGACTCGGGATCGGTTGCAAGAATGTGGATGAAGAGGCGCTCTCTACTTTGCCGCGCTTCCCGGCGCTGCGGGAACTGACGCCCATCGGCTTCCGGGATGAGGGCTTCCGTCACGTGGGCGAATGCAAGCGGCTCGAACGCTTAACCTGCATGTATTGCCGCGACACCACCGACATCGCCACGGAGCACATCGCGGGCCTGGAGCTGAAGTATTACTACGCCGGCCTGACCGGGATCACGGATCGCAGCCTCGAGATCCTCGGCCGCATGTCGTCCCTGGAACAAGTCGACCTGTATGAATGCAAGGGCGTCACCGATCGAGGCCTGCCGTTCCTGGCCGGGCTGCCGCGCCTGCGCGAAGTCCATCTGGAAGGACTTCCGGGCGTGACGCTCGAGGGAACGCGGGTGTTTCCGGGGAGCGTGCGAGTGTACTATTCGACCTGATGCTGGATCAGTCCATCTGCGGCCCGGTGTCTCCGGCCGTCGGCCGTGACAGTGCTTTAGACTTCACAAATCGACGACGACGTCGCGAATCGGTTGTGAGCAGCAAGCCAGAAGGTTGCCGTCGGCGGGGCTTTCGAGTGGCTCCGGTCCGTAGACTACCGCCCCCGAAACCAAACCGCTCTCACAGCTATGACAAACACCGGTCCGGCACGACCAACGGACCGGGACGTCGCACGCCTCTGCCAGCTCCAAAATGCTCCTGTAAGCCGAGGCATTCCAGTGTGCGGCGATGCCACTGCGCGCGAACGATACCAGCGGGCCGGTGTTGGCATCGTCCTTGAGCGGATGCGGAGCTCGCGCCGCTCCGCTGATGACACCAGGAGTCCTCGACTCGCTGCCGTTGAACAGTTCGACGTGAATCCGCCGCGGCGCGACGCCCAAGGTTGCGAGCGCCTCTTTCATCTCGGCCATGAAGCGAGTCGGCCCGCAGAGGTAGACATCCGCCTCTCGTGGGACGCCGGCCTCGTCGAAGACCGGTCGCGACAGGTGACCGGTAGCGTCGAAATCCTCACCCATCTTGTCGCCAGAGCCCGGCCTGCTGTAACAAACATAGCTGCGGCCGTGGGTGAGCGCGAGCACGAGGCGGCGGACTTCGGCGGCGAATGGATGATGCCGCCGGTCGCGAGCCGCGTGGATCCACAGGACCTGCCGTGTCGAGCGGGCCGCGGCCAGCGCGTGCAGCATCGCCAGGACAGGTGTCGCCCCGATTCCCGCGCTGAGCAGCACCACCGGCCTCTCGCCGGACTGCAGAATGAAGCTTCCGCGCGGCGAGCTGACGTCGAGAGCATCGCCCACCCGCACATGCTCCCGAAGGTGGGTTCCCGCCGCCCCATTCGGCTCGATTTTCACGCTGATTCGATAGCGCTCCGTCGAGAGAGGACCCGAAAGCGAGTAGCTGCGAAAAAGTGGCGGGCCGCCGGTGGTCCGCTGAAGACGTAAGACCACGTACTGGCCTGGCAGAGCCGTTTGCAACGGCTGACCATCCTGGCTCTGCATCGTCAGCGAGAGCACATCCTCGGACTCCTGATCGATTGCCGTCGGTGCGAGCGGCCGAAATCCTGGCGCTGCCGGATGCGCTGCTGCTTCCGGCACGAGCCCTGCATTGCCACTCGTTTGGCTATGCAGTAACGCCTCAAACGACGAGCGCCATCCGGGCGAAAGCGCTTCGATCCGCAATGCGCGCTCCAGTCGATCGCGCGCATGATTGGGCGAATAGAGGAGCGCGTTGATCTCCGCGACGGTCATTCGCTCCTTCGCCTCTCCCACCTTCACGATTTCGTCGCCGGCGCCCACCGCGCCCTCTTGCAGGACGCGGAAGTAGAACCCCGGCCGTCCGCTGGATGTCAGCAATGCCGGCATCCGGGGTTCGTTCATCCGAAGGCCGACGCGATAGCAGGTAACGCGCGGTTGAGTGACCTCGAACACTGCGCTGCCGATTTGATAACGGTCG
>QHXU01000064.1 GCA_003223065.1 Acidobacteriota bacterium
CAGCCAGCGTATGCCGTAGTAGTCGCCCACCATGAGCTGGAAACGTCGATACGAGAACCGCGAGGCCTCGACGAACTGTGAGAGAAAGGACGGCGCCGCCTGATCGCGCTGGAATACGTTGACGGGGAACCACTGTGCTCCCGCGATGTTGGAAGTGGTGCCCGGCGGCAGATCCTTCGCGTAAATCGTCACTTCAATGCCGCGCTCCTGGAGCAGCCGGGCGGTGGCGAGTCCGACCGCTCCGGCGCCAAGGACCGCCATTCGGGAGGCGCCGGCCGGCAACGCCTGTTCGGCGGCCAAGTGCGCCGTCCCCCAAGAAAGCGTGACGCCCCCGCCGCCGTGACCGTAGTTGTGGACGATGGTTTTTCCACCGGCGGACTCAGTCCTTACGACGAAACCGGAAGGCCGGTACGGCCGCAGACCGACCACCGTGCGAATGACACGGTCACGTGAAACGTTGACTCGAGCGAACCGGCGGCCGGTGAATGCAGGGGCGCGAACTTGAGCCCTGCGCGCTGAACAGGAAGCCAACGGGATCGCGGATGCGAGAGTACTGAGGAAGCGGCGGCGGTGCATCAATCAGGTAAGTCTACCGGAAACCTTGCGGCTAACGTTACCCCAGTTCACGGATCGCGTCGCCGGCGCCTTTCAGATTCGCCAGCCTCATCTCGGAATACTTACGCGACAGCAGGACGCCGTCGGCTCCGCCGCGGAAAGCTGCGAGCACCGCATCCTTCGTCCCTTGCGGCGTCGACTTGGAATGCTGTGCGGAGGTGGGAATATCGATGTCGATGCCAGGCCACAGCAGAGTTTTCGCGCCCGCGAGTCCGGAGCGCGCTCGTTTCGTTTCCCGAAACACGTAATCGCTCGAGAAGCCTGAGGCCGGGATGCGATCGAGCGGGCCCTCCCGAAAATCCAGCACACGATAGGTGAAATCGAGCAGCTCCTGTGGCGGCACGTCGCCGTACATCGTCCGGCTGACGCTCGCAACATAGCTCGCCATGCGTTCCCCGCCGCAGTTGTGATACATCACCATCTTCAAGAAGTCCGAGTTTTTCGCCAGCTCTTGCAGGTCCTGTTCGGCACGATAGATGGGATTGAACGAGTTGTTGTGCCAGATGTGCCAGCCAACGCCCGCTGCCGGTTTTACCGCTTTGACCGCGTCGTAGATCGCACGATAGGTCTCGCGAAGACTGTCGGTCCAAAGCATCTCCCAGGCGAGCAATTCGGGGTAGCGCAGCATGAGGCGCCAGACCGTGACGTAATAGCCGTCCACGGGTTTCTTGCCGCCGCGCGCATCGCGGATGAATTTCTCGAGCGCGAGGAAGCCTTCCCTGGCGCGGTCCACCGAAATGCCGCGGTCGCGGGCCTTGCGCTGGCAGAACTCGCAAAAGCACGTCACCCGTCCTGGATTGCTGTTCCCGCCTCCGTGGGACGCGCCCAGGGCGTTCGAAAAAGCGCCCTGCCGCTCCGAGCCCCACATGATTCCGTCGATGTCGTAGGAACTGGCCCAGTCCGTCGCGATTCCGAGCAGGAAGCCGCGGTAGTCCGGGTTGTTGAAACATAAGGTCGTACGGTTTTGGCCGTGAAGGTCTTTCTCTTGCAGTTTCTGGATATTCGGAATGTCGTCTCGAAAGACGTCCTCGTACCAGCAGATCACCTGCATGCCGCGCTTCTTTGCAGCGGGCACCACAGCTTCCAGCACGTCGAAATCCCCGTGGTCCGGAGCCCGAAAATCCTTGAGCACGGTGTCGGTGTAAAACTGTGGATGAATGCGGGTGAAGGTGCCGCCGCGAAAGTTGGTGTCGTATTCCTGCTTGCCATGATCCGGCAGAGGCTGGCCAGGCACCTGCCTTCCCGCAATTCCCCGCCCGTATGTGAAGGTCGCAACAAAGAGGGTGTTGATCGACCCCAGCTTCTGGAAGTTATCCAGCACCTGCTCCACGCCTTCATCGACGAACGATACGGCGCCCACCTGGATACCGATCATCCTCTTCGCGGTCTGGCCTCGGCCTGCCTGAGGTGCGAGCGCCTCAGCGGCTACGCTGCCCAGCGAAACTTGGGCGAAATTGCGGCGTGTTAGTTTGTTCATAACGCTTTTCAGAATACCTTAACGCTTGCAAACCGATCGGGAGCTCAAAGAAGCGGCCGAACCGCATTTTTTTCGTGTCATCCAACCCGCTCCGGGTGTATAGTGAGTGCAGTCTGGTCTTTAACTGCTGTAAGCAGGGATGGTCTTGTCCGTTACGAGGTTAACAACCCAATGAGGATACGTATATCCAAATGGACCATGCCGGCGGTGCTGTCTGTATTGTGCGCCGGCTGGCTGCTCGCTTCGCCTACGGGAAGCGTCGCTGGTTTCGTGAAAGATCCTTCCGGAGCCTTGATGCCGGGAGTGAAAATCACGCTTACGAACACGGCAACCAATGCGCAACTCATCGTCAGCACTGATGCTAATGGCGAGTTCCAGTTCCCACAGCTGGCGCCGTCCACTTACTCGCTGGTGGCCGAGGCCAAGGGTTTCAAGAAGACGACGTTCAGTTCGGTGGTGGTCCAGGTGGACCAGATCACGCACCTCGAAATCGCTCTGGCGGTCGGCGAAGTGACAGAATCCGTGCAGGTGGAAGCGGCCGCTCCACTGCTTGAAAACGACAAGAGCACGCTGAGCAGCGTGGTAGACAGCCGGACCATCTCCAACATGCCGCTCAACGCCCGCCAGTATCTGGACCTGGCCCTGATTACCCCGGGCGCGCTGCCGGCGGCCACGGGCACGCAGGGCGGCGGGTTCAACGTGGCTGGAGCCCGTTCGCAGTCCAACATTTTCCTGCTCGACGGCGTAAGCAATATTGATACGCAGATCAACTCAGCGCTCGGTAATTTCCGCATCACCGACGCCGTGCAGGAGTTCGCCGTTCAAACCAGCGTCGCCACCGCTGAGTTCGGACGGGGCACCGGTGGCCAGGTGAGCATTGTCACCAAGAGCGGAACGAACCTGTTTCACGGCTCGGCCTTCGAGTATTTCCGGAACTCGAACCTGGACGCCGCGGATTTCTTTACCAACCGGCTGGGCGGCACAAAGAACCCGCTACACCGGAATCAGTATGGTGCAACCTTTGGCGGGCCGATTTTCAAGGACAAGACCTTCTTCTTCCTCTCCTGGGAAGGCTTCCGCCAAGTGGCCCCCACGGTGAGCACGACGCGCGTGCCGACCGCCGCCGATCGCGCTAGCGTCGTTGATCCAATCTCGAAGGCGCTGTTACAATTCTGGCCGGATCCAAACACATCCCGCCCAGGATCGACGATCAACTTCATCGCCAACGTTGGCGCGACGACTTTCGACAATACGGGTCTGATCAGGATCGACCAAAGCATCGGCCAAAACGATCACCTCACCGGCCGCTGGGCTGAATACGAAGGCACCACGTTTACGCCGGGCGCTCTGCCGTTGCTTGGAGGCAACGCCAACGCGCCGATCAGCCGCTCGGGCGTTCTGACCGAGACTCATACGTTTTCGCCACGCCTGCTGAATGAATTCCGTTTCGGCTTCTCCCGGAACACGACTTTCATAACTGTACAGGACTCCGGTTTCGACGCCTCCAAGATCTTCGTCGACAGCACTGGCCGCCCGCTTTCCGGTGTAGTGGCCGCCAGCCAGAACCTGCTCGACTCGGGCTTGCCCACGATCAATATAAGCGGCGGCTTTGCGCCCTTGGGCAGCACCAGCAATCTGCCGCAAGGCCGTATCACGAACACCTACGAAGTCTACGACAACATGTCGCTGATCGCACCATTCGGGGCGTCCAAGCACTCCTGGCGCTGGGGATACCACGTTCGCCGCGAGGACGCCCGCCGCTTCCTGGATGGTTCCGCCCGCGGTAACTTCAGCTTCTCCAACTTCGCGGATTTTGCGGCAGGCCAGGTCAACACTTCAACCTTCCTTTTCGGCTCAACGCTGTGTTACTGGCGGCGTTACCCGTGGGACATCTATTGGCAGGATCAGTATAAGATCAAGGACAACCTCACGCTGAACTACGGCATCAGGTACGAGTATCCCTCGGCAATCGCCCAGACGCGCCTTCAGGCCACCAACTTCATCCCTGGCGTGGGGCCGGTACTGTTGGGCACGAACAAGCTCCTGAACATTGACCCCGCCAAGCAGGGACCTGCTTCGTTCTTTTATACTCAGGCTCCGTTCACGCTCAGCGACAGTGGCGTGAACTCCGACAAGAACAATTTCGCGCCGGTAATCGGCCTGGCCTACACGCCTCGCTTCGCAGAGTCGCTGTTCGGCCGTAACGACACCGTCATTCGCGCAGGATTCCGCGTAGGCTACGACGAGGTCTTCAACAACATTCCCGCCAATATGGGGCTGAACTCACCCTATAACCTCACTACGTCCCAGACCTCAGGCGTCACGCAGCCCGCCAAATTTTCCTGGGCCACCGGATTCGATCAAAGCGTGCACTTTATTTCTAACTTCGGAAAACAGGGTCCAGGAACGCCTACCAGCGGCGTAATAGGCTTCAGCGCCGAAGATCCGAACATCCGCAGCGCCTATGTCTACCAGTACAACTTCGGTATCCAGCGGAGGATCGGCAACGATTTTTCGATCGAGGCGGACTATCAAGGGTCGAGCGGTCACAAGCTGGGTCTGTTCATCGATCAGAACCAGCCCGCGGTAATCGTCAGCGATCCGTCCAAACGTGGCAATCTGGCGCCTAACCAGCAGATCTTCCCGTATCCCTTCTTCGCCTCGCTCGGTACTGGCAAGGATATCGCCAACTCGAATTACAACGGCATGGTTCTCACCGGCAAGTATCAGGCGCGCCGCGGAATCTTCTTCCAGGGCTCCTACACGTTCGGCAAGTCGCTGGATTACCAATCGGCCTTCTTCGGCTCAACCGGAGAGCGGACTGGTCCGTCCAATGTCAACGACCTGCGCCTGGAGCACGGGCCGTCGTCGTTCGACATTCGCCATCGCGCCGTGTTCGTTTACGTGATCGATTTGCCGGCCGGACCGGGCCATCGCCTTTTCGGCTGGAACAACGGTCTCAACCGGCAAGTGTTTGGGGGCTGGCAGATCTCTGGAATCACCACGCTACAAACCGGCACGCCGTTCACGGTGTTCAACAATTCGTCCGACTTCAGCGGATTCAACCAGTTCAACGACCGGCCGGATGTCGTCGGCTCCGGACCTCTGACTCAAGACAACCGGAACCCGGATGCGGCATTCGACACCAGTTACTTCTCCAAAACTCCGCCGACCGGACGAGTTGGCAGCTCCGGGCGCAACCAGTATTACGGTCCGGGCCTGGCCAATTACAACTTTTCAGCAGCCAAGAGCTTCATGCTGTTTACGGAAAGAGTTCCGCTGCAGTTCAGGGCCGACTTCTTTAATCTGTTCAATCACACCAACTTCGCTAACCCGGTGGCGAGCGAGAGCAACGCCAGCTTCGGGAAGATCACGGCCACTGTAGGCAGCGCTGTGGCTACCGCGGTCGGCACTACTGCGGGGCTGGTGGGCGGTGGCCCGCGCGTAATTCAGCTTTCGATGCGTTTGCAATTTTGAGCATCGGGTTGTGCGCGTTTAATGGAGCGGCGGGGGCTTCACCCTTAACTGCTGGCAGATTTTCGCCGCAAGGCGGTTGTCGATCTCCGCGTGGCGTGGAACGGGAGCTTTGGCCCCATTCGCAGGATTAACGAAGATTGAATGACGGATTCCTCCACGTTGAAGCTGGCACCCATTGTGCGTGAGGTGAGCTAGCAGTTCGTGGCGCTTCACGATTCAGCCGCACCGGCTTCCAAGCTGAGTGGCACCAATTCGATTATGTCCGCATAGGCAGCAGTTGCTTTGGAGTTGGGAGTGGGAACGGGCTTTCCCTCCTCTAATAGCATCTGGGCAACATCCTTGATGGCGCTCGCAATCATCAGCCGTGCATCCGCCAGGTCGATGCCCTGGCTGAGACCGCCGGGAAAGTCTAAGGCCTCCGCAACAACCATGTGGTCCTCGCCCCGGGGAAAGTAATAGGCGACATGGTAGCAGACCATGCCCTCAGCATAACCGAAATTCGAGAAAAATGAGGCGCAATAAAGCCTTGGGACAGGTTTAAGGCTGCAAAAATCACCGGGACACTTTACCGCTCAGAGCTCGATCCAAATTGACTGCGGCGCTAATCAGCGCGAGATGGGTGAACGCTTGCGGGAAGTTGCCCATGGCTTGGCCGTGCAGGCCCGTTTGCTCCGCGTAGAGGCCAAGGTGATTAGCGTAGCCGAGCATATGCTCGAATAATAGGCGCGCGTCATCCAGGCGTGATGGATCGTTCCGGCCGGCGCGTGTCAGCGCCTCCACCAGCCAAAAAGTGCAGATGTTGAAAGTGCCTTCCATCCCTTTCAGACCATCAGGACTATATCTCAGATCGTAACGAAAGACCAAGCCGTCCGAGACCAGTCCGCCTTGATTCGGCGGCTTGTTGATCGCGTCGATGGTGCGCAACATTCTGGGGTCCGCCGGAGAAAGGAAGAAAACCAGCGGCATCAGCAACGCCGAGGCGTCGAGAGCGTCGCTGCCGTAGGACTGGACGAATGCGCCTCGCTTGGCGCTCCAGCCCTCCTTCATCACGGTTTCGTAGATCTGATCCCTCACTTCAATCCAGCGGCGCCAGTCGGCTGGAAACGATCGCTTTTCGGCCAGGCGCAGCGCCCGGTCCAGCGCGACCCAGCACATCAGCTTCGAATAGACGAACTGGCGCTTTCCGCCCCGCACCTCCCAAATCGCATCGTCCTCGCGAGTCCAGTTGGCGCACACCCAGTTCGTCAGCCGGCGCAGATAGAGCCACAGATCGTAGGAAATTGGCGTCCCGTGTTTGTTGAAGAGGTACACCGAATCCATCAGCTCCCCGTAAATGTCCAGTTGAAGCTGCTGAAACGCGGCATTGCCGATGCGGACCGGATGCGAGCCTTTGTAGCCTTCCAAATGATCGAGAGTCTCCTCGGTCAGATCCTGGCGTCCGTCGATTCCGTACATTACTTGCAAGGAACCATCCGGAGCCAGCTCATGACACCGGGCGTCCAAAAAGTCCATGAACTGCCCGGCTTCCTCGGTGAATCCGATCCGCAGCAGGCTGTAAAGCGTGAATGCGGCGTCCCTGATCCATGTGTAACGGTAGTCCCAGTTCCGAGACCCACCGATGGCTTCCGGAAGACTGCAAGTCGCGGCGGCCACAATGGCGCCCGTCGGCTCAAAGGTAAGGAGTTTGAGCACGAGCGCGGACCGATGAACCATTTCGCGCCACCGCCCATGATAGGTGCTCCTGGAGAGCCAGAGGCGCCAGTATTCGACGGTGGTTCGGAAGAGCTGATCGCTTTCCTCTTCGCTCAGGCCGAGGCGTTCCTCGCGGCCTTCGTCTTTCAATCCGTACAATTCGAAGCTGGTGCTCTCCCCTTCGTTCAATGTGAACTCGGCGCAAACGCCCGGCTCCTCCAGCTTGAACGGAATGCGCGATGCCAGAGCCATATGCAGCTGGGGGGAGTGAAACTTGGCGCCGCTTTTCACTAGTTCAATCTCGTGTTTGTCACGCGCATAGTTGAATGCGGGCCGGCACTCGACGCGAAAGGCCATCGTTCCGCGCACGACTTTCACCCGGCGCACGATTCCCCCGTATCCCCGGCCTCGCCGCGGGATGACAGGCATGTAGTCGATGATTTCGCCGACGCCCTCCGGACAAAGAAAGCGCGTGACCAGGACGTTTGTATCAGGCCAGTAAAGTTGCTTGCGCGTGAGGTCGCCCGCGGTCGGAAGAATGCGAAAATAACCGCCCTTGGCCGCGTCCAGGATGGCGGCAAATATACTCGGAGAGTCGAAATTCGGGAAACAAAACCAGTCGATCGACCCGTCCTTGGCAACCAGCGCCACGGTTCGCATATTGCCGATCACGCCGTAATCTTCAATCGGATGATACGCGGCCGCCACAGAGATTTGATTTGACTGGAAGCTGAATCGTTACCGGCGCCGACATGCAATTTCCTGCTAACTTCCAAGGCATTGTAACGTTCCTCGGTCAGGGGAGTATTGTCCGACGTGGCTTACCTTGCTCAGGACATTCGATTCGCACTTCGTACGTTCAAGAAAGCCCCGGTTTTCGTTGTCGTCGCGGTGCTTTCGCTGGCGTTCGGTATCGGCGCCAATACCGCGATTTTCACCCTGGTCGATCAGGTGCTGCTGCGGTTGTTGCCAGTGAAGGAGCCCGGACAACTCGTCACTTTGTGGGGCCGGGGCTCGCATTACGGCGGCAACAACGGCCCTTACAAGCTTTCCTATCCTATGTACGCGGAGTTCCGCGATAAGAACCAGGTATTCAGCGGGATGTTCTGCCGGTGGGACACAAGCATGAGTTTGAGCTTTGAAGGCAAGACCGAACGCGTGTCCGGAGAGCTCGTTTCCGGAACCTACTTTCCGGTGCTTGGCGTGGGCGCTGCGGCGGGCCGCGTGTTCACACCTGAGGACGACGTCACCCCGGGCGGCCATCCGCTTGCCGTACTCAGTTACCGGTTTTGGTTGAGCCGCTTCGCGGCCGACCCCGGAGTCATCGGCAGAAAGCTGGTGATCAACGGGTATCCGATCACCGTGGTGGGAGTGAGCCAGGCCGGCTTTGACGGGACGGATCCCGGCCGATCGCCGCAAATCCGGATTCCAATCACGATGAGGGCCCAAATTGCCCCCACCTCGTTCTTCACACTCGAAAACCGTC
The DNA here is from genome assembly GCA_003223065.1 of Acidobacteriota bacterium. Classification (GTDB taxonomy): domain Bacteria; phylum Acidobacteriota; class Terriglobia; order Bryobacterales; family Bryobacteraceae; genus Palsa-187. The sequence goes on from QHXU01000064.1 coordinate 8,748, forward strand.
GCAGCCGGTGGGTTAACGCGTTCGGGCGGTTGAAGCCAGGCACCAGCATGCAGCAAGCACGGGCAGGACTTCAGCCGTTGTTTCATCAAATGCTGGAAATGGAAGTACAGCAGAAGGAGTTTGCAAAGGCGGCGCAGCTGACCAAGCAGAACTTCCTCAAGATGTGGATCGATCTGCTGCCCGCTTCTAAGGGCCGCTCCAATCTCCGCGAGCAGTTCTCGAACCCACTGCTGGTGCTGATGGCCATAGTCGCCCTGGTGCTGCTGATCGCTTGCGCAAACGTCGCCAACCTTTTGATCGCGCGGGCTGCGGCTCGCCAGAAGGAGATTGCCGTTCGGCTGGCGCTCGGCGCCGCGAGAAAGAGAATTGTTTCGCAGTTGCTGGTCGAGAGTTTACTACTCGCGTTGTGCGGAGGTGCGGCAGGCTTGGCGCTGGCGGTGTGGATCGACCGGACGCTCGTCAGCTTCCTGCCCACCGGAGCCACCCCTTTGACGATTTCGACCACGCCGGACTTGCGCATCCTGGCTTTCAACCTTGGCGTGTCCCTGCTGACCGGGATTGTTTTTGGATTGGTGCCGGCGCTTCAATCCGCGCGGCCGAACCTTGCACCCACGCTGAAGGATGAAGTCGGGTCAATCGCCGGTGGAACGTCAGTCCGGGTGCGAAAGGCTCTCGTGGCCGCGCAGGTCATGTTGTCGCTCCTCCTGCTCATCGGCGCGGGGCTCTTCATTCGCAGCCTCAGGAATTTGAAGGATCTCGATCCGGGCTTTCGCACGCGCAACCTCCTGACTTTCTCGATCGACCCCACGTTGAATGGATATAAGCAGGAGCGGACTCTGCAATTCTACCGGCAATTAACCGATAGCCTGAACGCGATTCCAGGCGTGGAATCGGCCAGCCTCGCCGTCGTTCCCGTGCTCGAAAACGACGAGTGGGACAACTGGATGACCGTGGAATCCTACACCGCAAAGCCAGGCGAATGGATCGATCCGCACGTGAATTTCGTTTCGCCCGGCTATTTCAAGACACTGGACGTACCGATCCTGCTGGGGCGTGATTTCCGGCTCACCGATGGACGCGGCGCCCCCAAAGTGGCCCTGGTCAACGAAAAGTTCGCCAAACGTTATTTTGCCGACGGCAGGGCGATCGGCCGCCGGATCGGAATGGGCGGCGATCCCGGCACGAAGGTGGATATCGAGATCATCGGCGTGGTCCGTGACACGAAATACGAAAACATGCGCGACGAAATGCCATTGGAGGTGTATTTTCCCTATCATCAGGTCGAGTTTGTATCGGGCATGTCGGCTTACGTCCGTACGGCACGGGATCCGGAACAGGTGTTTTTGACGATCCGGCGCGTAGTGAACGAACTCGACTCCAACCTTCCGGTGTTTCAGATGAAAACGCTCGAAAAGCAACTCGACAACTCGCTCGTCACGGAGCGTCTGGTGGCGAGCCTGTCCAGCGCCTTCGGCTTGCTCGCCACAATGCTTGCCGCAATCGGGCTATATGGCGTGATGGCCTATATGGTGGCGCGCCGGACTCGTGAGATCGGCGTCCGCATGGCCCTAGGAGCCGCGAGCAGCGACGTGGTCTGGCTGGTGATGAAGGAGGTGCTGCTGCTGGCCGGCATCGGGGTCGCGATCGGCCTGCCGGCGGCCTGGGGGCTGACGAATCTGGTAAAAGCCCAGCTTTATGGCATCCAGCCAAATGATACGGCGACGATTGCGTTAGCGACGCTGGGAATCACACTTGTAGCGCTGATCGCCGGCTACATGCCTGCTCGCCGCGCGACGCGGATCGACCCGATACAGGCGCTACGGTGGGAATAAACACAGCGGGAAAGCGGTGGCGATGTACCTCTCGCTATTCACACTATTAACGCCCGGTTCCGGTCACGAGGCCAAAGTGAAGTTCACGTCGATTTCCGTGTCTACCTCCACCGGTTGTCCATTCAGGACCGTCGGTTTATACACCCACTGCTTGACAGCGCTGATCGCGGACTGTACCAGCATCGGATGACCGCTGATCACGTTCAGGTTTCGGATCGCGCCATCCGGTCCGATGATGGCCTTCAGCCGCACGGCACCACTGATCCGGGCCTGTTTGGCCATCGGCGGATAAGCCGGCTTCACTTCTTTAACCAGACGCGCCGCCTGGACATTGCCGCCCACGTGGACGCGTTGCGGTCCAGTCTTTTCCGGCGGTGGCGGCGGCGGCGGAGGCGCAGCTTTCGGAACTGAGTTTGCGATACCGGCGATTACTCCGCCTGGTTGCCCGCCTGGCACTCCACCA
>QHXU01000065.1:0-1100 GCA_003223065.1 Acidobacteriota bacterium
TCCAACTTTTGGAGTTTCGTAGATCAGGCTGAGCGAGAACTTCTGCCGGATATCGAAATCGGAGAGGCCGCGGTTCAGTTTCAGATTGTTGGCGTCGACGATCCCCAAGCCGAGGCCGAACGAACTCGCGTCGTCAATCGCTTTGCCGAAGGTGTACGCGGCTTGCATATCCAAGCCTCCGCTGTATCTCTTCCGAACGCTCACGTTTCCGCCGTTGTAAAAGCTCGACCCGCGCGCCTGCCCGTATTGAATGTCTGCAAAGCTCGAGTTTATGCGGTCCAGCTTCCCGTCGAAGAGGTCGCCCGCGTACCGGTTTACGTCATAGCCCATAAACGTCTTGTGGCCACTTGAACCAACATAATTCGCCTCCACGGCCCAGTTCCCGGGCAGGCTGTGCTGAATGCCGAAGAAGTAGTTGATGGTGTACATGGTCCGCATATTCGGATCCCAAGCGCGGAGGGTGGAGGGGACTCCGATCAGGCCGTTACGCTGATCGAGCCCGGTAGCAATCGCGGGAATGGGAAATGTGAAGCCAGTACCTGGGCCCGCCGAACCTGTGGCCAGACCGTAGACCGGCTTCACGGTAGTCTGCTGGCTGACGCTCGCCAGGGCGATCACCGGGAGCGTCGTTGACGAGTCCGCGTAGAACTGTCCCGACGCGCGGTCGTAAAAGACGCCGGCGCCGGCACGGACGGAGGTCCTGCCCGTGCCGGTGGGATCCCATGCAATCCCTACCCTTGGAGCGAAGTTGTTGTAGTCCGTATGATCGTGCGGCTGTTTGATCTGGGGAGTCAAGCCGGCGATGCGGCTGAAATAATCGTTACCAGTCGGGAACGTCGCGCTCGTGAAAATGTTGTCCAGATCCCAGGGATTCATGTAGACTTCCCAGCGCAGGCCCAGGCTTACAGTGAGGTTCTTCCGAAGTTTCCAATCGTCCTGAACGAAAGCTCCGTAGTTCATAAACACCGGCCGGAAGTCCGGGCCGGCCGCTTTGCCGGTTTTCGGGTCGAAACCGATATTGCTCTCTGAAAACGGGTCGTCGCGGACAAAATCATAAATGCTCGGAAAAGTATAGACGACTCGCGCATAAGTGTTGTGGA
>QHXU01000065.1:1173-17242 GCA_003223065.1 Acidobacteriota bacterium
ATACTTAGAACGTCCAGCCAATTCTGGTTGTTTTGAATGAATATCGCATCGGAGAAACCGGGACCGTAGGCATCGATTCCGGTGACATTTAGCAGCGGGATCTCGCCATGGCTTACGGGATCGGAGCCCCACGCCCGTGTGCCCGACCACGAGGCCTCGTTGAGCAACGTGGCGGAGAAAACGTGAGTGTAATTCACGTTCCAGTAAGCCGTATACTCGCTGGCCTGGGCGGTAAACGCGGGGTACACCGAAGGCGCGCCGAATGCGACCTGGTCGAGCGTCGTTCTGCCGACGCTGCCGTAGAGGCGGTCCTTGCCTTCGTGGAAGGTATGGTCGATGCGGCCGAACCACTGGAGACCGTTGCGCGGCAGCGTCTGAGCGAATGTCCCGTTGAAGGTCAGCGGAAGATTGCACGGCAACGAACCGATAGGCGTTGTGACCGGGGTGCTGGCGCCGCCCGCCAGCCCGGAGCACGCTCCCACGTTAGGCACAACGCCGGCCACGGGTCCGGCGAACAGGCCGTCGCTCAATTTCTGAAGCTGGCTTGGAAAATCCTTTACCAGCTTGGCTGAGACGTTATTCGGGAAACGCTGCTGGATGATACTGGCAAACTCCGGCGCCGGCGTGATTGCGCTGGAAGAGAAGCCTTGGCCCAAGCCCGACCGCAGTACATCAACCGAGCCGAAGAAGAAAAGCTTGTTCTTGAGGATCGGTCCGCCGATGGTGGCATTCGCTTCGTTGCGCCGGAACACCGGCACCTGCGGCTGGAAGATCGAGTTTCGCCCGGTGAGCCGGTTATTGGTGTGATACCAGCCCGCGGTCCCGTGATACTCATTCGTTCCCGATTTGGTGATTACATTAACGGAGGCGGAGGAATTGCGCCCGTACTCTGCTGAGAAGTTGTTGACTGAAACGCGGAGCTCCTGGACCGCGTCGGCGCTCGGGCTGAAATTTGAAACGCCCCCGCGCGGGCTGCCATTAACGGATGCATTATCCACCTGGAAGTTGTTCGATTCCGCGCGCTGTCCGTTTGCGTTCAGGTTCACGCCGTATTCGGCGGAAAAAACATCGCCGGTCGCCTGCGCATACGCCTGGCCGCCGCCGCTGGGCGTGACTCCGGGTGTGAGCACAACCAGGGTCATGAAGTTTCTGCCGACCAAAGGCAACTGAGAAACCTGTACCTCCTGGATATGCCCGGAGATCTTCGCCTCACCGGTCTCCACCAGCGGAACCTCTCCGACGACATTGACCTGGGTGGTCGCCGCGCCGATCTTCATCTGGATGTTGAAGGTCTTCGTCTGATCGTTCTCGAGCAAAACACGCTCGAACACCGCCGTATCGAAGCCTTGCACGGACACGCGAATGGTGAACTGGCCTGGCGGCAGCGACGCCACGCGATAGTATCCGACATCCGAGGTTCGAACTACGCGCTTGACGCCGGTCGCCAGGTTCTCCACCGTCACTTCCGCGTTGGGGACTGCCGCGTCGGAAGGATCGCTGACCCTGCCTTCAATAACACTTGTAAATTGGGCCTTCAGCGTAGATGGTGCGCCGAGTATCAGCGCAACGACGAACGCCCACAGGAGCGTTGGGTAGATCCGGCGAGAAGTGATGCGAGGCATAAACCACCCCTGTCTGCGCAGTTGGAAAGCGCTTACATTGTACCTTGCTGGGAACATATCATGTGCCTGGGCGGTAGTCAATAGAAATTCATCTGCGACAATTCGCGAGTTTCATGAAGAGACGTATAAACTAGAAGTGTTTGGCCAGGTGATCGCGATGCGACGAGCCGCCGCGAAGCGAACGACTGTTGCTGTGCTGCATGCCGCCATGCTGGTGATGGCGGCGCAAGCCCAATCCGCCGGTTCAATATACCAGGAGGCGGCTGCTTACATCCAACGAGGGCAAGCATCCAGCGCTATTGCGCTCCTGGAACCGCGGCTTCGCGAGACGCCCCAGGATCTGAAAGCGCTGACATTAATGGGCATGGCTCTCGCGGCGGAGAACCGGCGCGATCAGGCGAATCAATATTTCCGGCAAGCCCTGGACGCAGATCCGAGGTTCGGCCCCGCCTTGAAGAATCTGGCCATCAACGAGATGGCTCTCGGCCAAAGCGCGAATGCCAAGACGCATTTCACGCAGCTGCTCCAATTGACGCCCGCGGACCCGATTGCGCACCTTGCGCTGGGCGAGATCGAATTCGGCGACAAGGATTACCCAGCCGCCATCTCGCACTACGAACAGAGCGGGAACCTGTACCTCGAAGACGCGCCGAGCCTGCTCAAGTTCGCCCAGGCGTGCATCGCCGTAAAACAAATCGTTAAGGCGGCCGATACCCTGGAACGTATGCCCAAGGCAGCCGATGCCGCGAGCCATTTCACTGCCGGAACCCTGCTCGCCGGAATGGAAAGATATGCCGCGGCGGCACGCGAGTTCGAACTGGCCCGGAGCGACTACTCAAATCCGTACGATGCCGGCTTCAATCTGATGCTCGCGTACGTCAAAGCCAAGCGATACGCCGAGGCGGTCCGGGCAGGCGAAGATCTGGTGGCGCACGGCTACCGGCAGGCGGAACTGTACAATGTTCTCGCGCAGGCGTACGAGAACGATGGCAAGACGCGGGAGGCCTACGACGCGCTGCGAACCGCCACCAGCATCGACCCCGGAGACTCGACCAACTACACCGATCTGATAGCTCTCTGCCTCACTCATAAGAACTACGACCTGGCGCTCGAGATTGCCGATATCAGCATTACGAGACTTCCGAAGTCCGACCGGCTGCACCTCGAGCGTGGAATCGTGCTGGCAATGAAAGAGAATTTCGAAGGCGCACGGACCGAATTCGAAGCCGCCGTGAAACTCGCGCCCGAAAGGAGTCTTGGATATGTCGCGCTCGGCCTCATGCTTCTGCAAATGGATCATGCGGCCGAGGCGGTCAACATGCTGCGGCAGCGCGCACACGCCAGCGAAGACTATCTCGTGCTGTGGTTTCTGGGCGAGGCGCTCAACCGGTCTGGAGCCGCAGCCGGATCCGCGGAAGAGAACGAGGCGATCGAGGCTCTGTCCCGTTCCGTTTCTCTTGACGCGAATGTCGCCCAGTCTCGAATTCTGCTCGCGAAGCTGCTCGCGCGGCGCGGCGATCTGGAACTTGCCCGGAAGCACCTCAACCGGGCGCTCGAACTGGATCCCGACAACGTGGCCGCGACGTACCAACTGGCACAGGTTTGCCAGAGAACGGGTGATGCCGCTCGCGCGAAACAACTATTCGCAAAGGTGAGCAAGGCCAAGGCCGAGGATCGCGACCAGTTCACCCGTGGCGGATTGCAGCACATCATTCGAGAAGGCTCGCGGTGAGGCTGCGCGCAGGAACGATTGCGCTCACCGTGTTTCTTGCGACCAATGGCGGGGCGCTGAGCGGGCCGCAGGCTCAACACGGCGCGGCGCAGCGCGATGAAGCGCGTGCCCGCGATGCTCAAGGCGTCGTACTCGCCCAGGCCGGCAGGATAGCCGAGGCGGTCGAACAGTTTCGGGCCGCGTTGCAGCTCGACCCGGACTTCCCCGAAGCCGGTTACCACCTTGCGCTCGCGTATGAGCGCGCCGGACGGACCGACGAAGCGATAGCTAAAGTCGAGGATGCGCTGCGGCTCCGTCCCGATTTCATTGAAGCGCGCTATCTTCTGGCAGGGTGTTGCCGCAAGCGCGGCGACTTTGAAGGAGAGTTGCGCCTGCTTCAAGACATCGCCCGGCGCGCGCCCGAATTTGCCGAAGCGCACTACAACTATGGCCTTGGGCGCCAGCGCGAACAGAGGTTCGCGGAAGCCATTGAGGAACTGCGGGCGGCGGCGCGTCTGGATGCGAAGAATGACCGGTACGCGCTGGCTCTGGGCGTTGCGCTGGCGAATCGAAGTAACGACGAGGCTATTCGCGTTCTGCGCAGCGCGGTCGAGCTGGCGCCGTTAAATGCCGAACCGCACTACAACCTCGCCCTGGCTCTGGCTGCCGCCGGCAATGAGACGGAAGCGGCGCGCGAGTTTGAGGAAGCCCTTCGTTTCAATCCGAGTCACGCCGCCGCCCGCCGCGGTCTGGGAATCACCCTGCTGCATGAGGACAAGCTCGAAGCGGCTGCCGAACAGTTGCGGCGGACGCTTCAGGACGCACCGCGAGACGAAGAGGCTGCGAATAACTTGGGAATGGTGCAGCTTCGCCTCAATGATGTCAGCGGGGCGATTGCATCGCTCGAGCGCGCAATCCAGCTCAATCCGCGGCTGATCAAGGCACATTTCAACCTTGCGCAGGCGTACCGCCGCGCCGGACGCTCCGGCGAGGCGCGGCTGGAGACAGAACGAGGAGCCGCGCTTACGGCAGCACAAAGGAGCCTCGGCCGGGCGATGGTTCTCGCGCAGTCCGCCCGCCAGCGGCTGCAATCAGGAGACCGGGCCGGAGCGCTCTCAGCGCTGCGCGATGCGATCGCCGCAAGTCCGGAGTTCGCGGACGCTCATCTCCAACTCGGCCGCACAATTCTGGAGACGGGGAGTGATGGCTCCGAAGCCGTTCGGGAATTCCGGCGTGTCCTGGACCTGGACCCCGAACGAGCCGAGGCGCACTACCTGATAGGGCTGGCTCTGAATAAGACCGACGAGAAAACGGCGTTCGAAGAACTGCGGGCCGCAGCGGACATGGCGCCTTGCCGCGTGGAGATCATGCGCGCCCTGGGACGGGCCGCGCTCGATGCACAGGACTGGTCTACCGCCGTCGCGCAGTTTCGTCGTGTTCTGGCGTGGGCGCCGGCGGACAAGGACGCGCTGGCACAGCTCGATCGGGCTCTCGCGCAGCAAAGCCGCCATCAATGACTCGCCGCGTGACAGGCCGATCAATCAATCACTCATTCTTCTGAACGTATGGCATCCACACTTGCATTGCGGTGGGCTCGCGGTTCGACCACGCATAGTACGGAATCAGCGTCAGGCTGACCGGCCGCGAGGTCCGCGGCTGTGTCTTGCCTAACACTTGGTAGAGCGGTTCCTGTGACAGCGGCTTGTCATACGCGATTGCGGGGTATCGCACCGTGACGATGCCGCCCAGCATATCCGGCTTCGATTCGATGCGGAAGTCCTTGGCTGGATCCTTGCCGACCACGAGCCTAACGTCGGCGAGCGACTTGACGCCGGTTTGATCCAGCCCTTCAGCGCAATAGACGATCGGCCCTCTTTGGACGGCCACGCGGTCCGTGTTGTCGACCAGCCGCGGGTTGGACACAATCAACCGCGGCGTCATGTCGAGCTGCAAGCGGATTTTGTCGCCACCCGACCAGCGGCGGTGGATCGGGAGGTACTCGCCGGGCTTGATGGAACCGCGCACCGGCTGCCCGTTCACTGTCACCTGGGAGCTCGAACTCCAGGCCGGAACGCGGAGGTGGAAGGTGAACTCCGCGGATTGCGCAGGAGACACCGTGATCTCGACGTCGCCATCCCACGGATAATTCGTTTTCTGCGTCACCTTCAGGCCCGTTCCGTTTTCGAGCTTCCAGTTGAGCTCAGAATTCTGGAACAGGTGAAGATAGATGCCGTCGTCGCTGGTGCTGTAGAGATAGCCCGGCAGCGCGGCCAGTATGCGCTCGAGGTTCGGCGGGCAGCAGGTAGTGTCGTACCATGGGTTCCGGATCGGGCGCTCCCCCTCGCCAGGAAACTCCAGCGGATTCCGATAACAATACAGCGTCCCGTTCAACGACATTCCCGAGTTGATGCCGTTGTAAAGCGCCCGTTCGATGACGTCCGTGAATCGACCCTCGCCGGTAACCGCGAGCATTCTCCAGTTCCACATCATGTTGCCGATAGCTGCGCAACTTTCGCCGTAGGCCCGCAGATTAGGAAGTTCATAAGCATCGCCGAAGGCCTCGCCCTCGCCGCGCGCACCGACGCCGCCGGTGATGTACATCTTTGAGGTCACCAGATCACGCCACAACGTCTCGAGTGTGTTCCAGTAAGCGCGGTCGCCGGTCTCCATGTAGTAGTCAGTAGCGCCGCACGAGGCGTACATGGCGCGCACGGCATGCCCTTCGAACTTGGTGCGCGAAGTGAATGGCTTGCCGTTGAACTGGTAGACGATCCGCTGCGGTCGAAGCTGGATTCGCTCGTCACCATGAAGCATGTAGCCCGCCAGGTCGAGTTGGCCGCGGTTGCCCGTGAGGCGATATAGCTCGATCAGCGACATCTCGATCTCGGGATGACCGTCCAGCACAGGCTTCTTGCCCGGCCCATAATCGCGGAGGAGCAAATCGACGTAGCGCTCGGCCGCGTCCAGCAGCTTGCGATCGCCGGTGGCGCGATAGTAAGCGATGGCGCCCTGGATCAAGTGGCCCAGGTCGTAGAGTTCGTGTCCGTACTCGAGTGTGGCCGGGAGCAGGCGCTGTGCTGCGCGTTCACCGACGAAATAGGTGTTGAGGTAACCGCTGGGCTCTTGCGCGGCGACCACCAGATCGATGACGTCCTCGGCGGACTTGCGCAGAGCCGGAAGATTCTCGGACTGCAGTGCGAATCCCACTGCCTCCAGCCACTTGTAGACGTCGGAATCGGAGTACACCGGCCCGCGCTGGGGAACGTTCTTTTTCCCTGTGAGCCGCAGAAAGTTGTCCATACGACCGTTCGACTCGAGCAGGTCGCGCATCGTGGGGATGCTCTTTTCGACGTTCACCTTCCGCCGGTCAGCCCAGAATCCGTTTGTAATGGTGACCGCGTGAACAGGAATGTTGCGCAACTTCGCGTGCGGCGAGTTCTTAAGGTACAAGATGCCCTGATCGCGCCACGACGGGGCGGGCTGGCCCAAGAGCGTGGTGGCGGAAAGCGTGGCGGCGGCAAGTAAACCTATATGCATGATCTCAATGTAAGGGATTCGGGACGGCTTGGAGGGAATGTCAGGATGCAGGATTCGACGGTGTGCGATGTGCCCGTTCATGGACGGTCTCGCTCATTGCCAGTGATACCAGTACTCCGGAGAGCACAGTGAGCACGGCGATCGAAACAATGGCCCAGCTGACGCCGAATAAGTCGGCGGTGAACCCGGCAAGCAGGGCGCCGGCGGCGTAGCCGGCGTCTCTCCATAAACGATATACGCCGACAGCGGATGCACGCCAACTCGGGTGCGCGACGTCGCTGACAACGGCCAGAAGAGTCGGATAGACCATCGCCGTACCGAGCCCAAGGAAGCTCGCGGCGGTAGCCCATACTGAGAACTTCGTAGTGATCGCAAAAATGAAAATGGCAAGTCCCTGAACAATCATTCCCCCGGCAATGAGCTTCTTGCGGCCGATCACGTCAGAGAGGCTCCCGGTTCCGAGTTGGGCAATGCTCCAAACGGCCGGGTATAACGCGCTCAGAAAGGCAACTTTCTGCAAGGTGAGGTTGTGAGACGCGAAGTATAGGGGCAGCAAGCCCCAGGCCATGCCATCATTGAGGTTGTTGACGAATCCTGCCTGGCTCGCCGAGAATAACGTCCGATCTTTCCAACTGGTGACCCGGAAAATCTCAAATGTCGTTCGCGCGGGGTCAGGCGCCGCCGAGACATGTATTGTGGACTCGTGCTTTGCATACTCGTGAGTATCACGAACCAAGAACACTGAGAGGACAAGTCCGGCGATCGCAAACGTCTCACCCATGTAGAACGGCGCCAAACGCAGGCCGTAGCGCGCAGCGGCGAAACCGGACACCAGAGCGGCGAGTGCCACGGCGCCGTATCCGGAAGCCTCATTGAGGCCGAGAGCAAGCCCACGCCGGCGCGGTCCCACGAGGTCGATTTTCATGATGACCGTCGTGGACCAGCAAAGTCCCTGGTTAATGCCAAGAAGCATATTGGCGAGAACCACCCAATGCCAATTGGGCGCAATGAGGATCAGTGCGGGAAGCGGCAGCCCGAACAACCAGCCGGCGACGAGAATTCTCTTCCTCCCGATCCGATCGCTGAACTTTCCAGCGATGAGGTTCGCCAGGGCCTTGACGAGCCCGAAAGTAACAATGAAGGATAGGATCGCGGCCTGGGAGACGATGCCGAATTCACGCTCGGCGAGTAATGGTAATACAACTCGTTCTGCGCCGACCATGCCCCCAACAAAAGCGTTCACCAGCACCAGCAGTGAGAACTGTGCCCAATTCTGGCGCAGCCCGAGCACGATCGGGGCTGTGTTCGGGCCTTGGCCATCAGCGCTAGGGGACTGCATGTGCCTGCTTCGCGCCCTTACAGCGGATTCTATCGCGCCCCAGTGGCAGCTATTACACTAGATGGAGTGAAGCTCGCGTTTCCGCTCCTTCTGGCCGCAGCCGTGCTGCTCGTCTTGGCGGCCGAGACGCCCAGTGTGGAGGAGCGCCTGGCGCGCCACCGGAATCTGGGTAAGGCATTTTACGAAAACCCGACAACGCAGGCTGAGGCCGTGGCTGAGTTTCGCAAGGCTCTGGATCTTGCGCCCAACTCCGTTCGTGAGAAGCTGAACTACGGCCTCGCGCTTCTTCGCGCGGGCAGGGCTGAAGAAGGCGTCGCCGCGCTCAAGGACGTTCAACAGCGGGATGGCAAGCTGCCGCACACCTGGTTCAACCTGGGCGTGTTTTATAAAAAAGCGGGCGATGTCCCGCGCGCGATCGCGCAGTTTGAGCGGATGGAGGCGCTCACGCCGAAAGAGCCGATTGTGCGTTATCAGCTCGGGACGCTTTACAAACTGGCGGAGCGGACGGACGATGCGCGCGCGCAGTTCGAGCTGGCGGCGAACCTTGATCCGAATCTCGCGGCGGCTCATTTTCAGCTCTATAACATGGATCGCCAGGCGGGACGCAAGGAAAGTGCCGCGGGCCAGCTCGCGGCCTTCACTCGATTGAAGAAACAGGCGGAAGGCGCGGTCATCCCCGAAGATGTCGACTGGTGCGTGTACGCCGAAATCTACGATCCGCCCGCCGCCGCCGCGGCAAATGTTCCACCGGCCGCGCCTTCGTTCGAGGATCTCAAACTTGAGGGCAAGGCCGATCCGAAAACGGCGGGGCTCGGCGCAATCGACTCGACGGGCGCGGGACAGCCGGACCTGCTGGTCTGGTCATCGGACCGCATCCTGCTTTACCGGCGCGGAGTCGAGCCGATACGAGATTCAGGATTCGAGAACCTCACAGGCATTATCTACATTGCACCCGGCGACTTCGATAACGACGGATGGATGGATCTGTGCGTCTTGACAGAATCCGGACCATTGCTCTATCGCAATGTCAAAGGCCGCTTCGAGAAATACGAGGCCGGCCTGCCGACGCGCCGATTCGACCGCGCCGTCTGGATCGACTATGACCACGATTACGACCTCGACCTCATCCTGCTGGGCGATGCTCCGTTGCTTATGCGCAACCAGGGCTCGGCGGGATTCGCTGATCGTACGGCGGATTTTCCTTTCGTCGCAGGAGCAGTGGCCGATGCGTTCAAGCTGCGCGTGAATCCGGATAGTAAGGCCTTCGATCTGGCGGTGATCTATCGCGATCGCGCCCCGGTGCTCTATCGCGACCAGCTTGGCGGGCGATATGAAACAGCCACGTTCGATGGAAAGGCCCGAGACCTTACAGCGATCGAGGAGGATTTCGATGGTGACGGCCGCAAGGACCGCGCTTCGATCGACGCCGACGGAAGCATTCATCTGAAGCACAACCGCACGCGCACGCAGAACCGCTGGATCCGGGTGCAACTGACTGGCGTTAAGAGCCTGAAGCTCGCCCAGGATGCCGAGGTGGAGATCAAGGCGGGCAAGCTTTACAGAAAGCAAGCATACGAAGGGCTTCCACTTCTGTTCGATACGGGCGGGTATCCCGAAGCGGACGTCGTGCGCATCACCTGGCCGAATGGCCTGATTCAGAACGAAGTGAGGCAGGCCACCAATAGATCCTACGTATATAAGGAGGCGCAGCGGCTATCCGGATCTTGCCCGATGATTTGGACGTGGGACGGCAAGCAGTTCCAGTTCATCACCGACGTGCTCGGGGTCGCGCCTCTGGGCGCAAGCGACGGCGAGGGAACCTACTTTCCGGTCGCTCACCAGGAGTTCATCCGGATTCCCGGCCCGGCGCTTACTGCGCAAGACGGGCGCTACGAAGTCCGCATCACCGAGGAACTCAGTGAAGTCTCGTACCTCGATCAGGTTCGGCTCTACGCACTCGATCATCCCTCCGACACGGAGGTTTTCACCAACGATAAATTCAAGGGACCTCCGTTCCCGGCGTTCCGCCTTTTCGGCGTAAATCGCCGCCTCTATCCGAAGAGTGCGCGCGACGATACCGGACGCGATGTTCGGCCGCGCCTCCTGGCGCAAGACCACAAGTACTCGGACGAGTTCCGGCGCTCAGAATCGGGCGTGGCGGAGCTGCATACGCTTGACCTCGATTTCGATGAAAGCGCGGCTCCGAACGGCCGCGCCGTGCTAGTTCTGAACGGCTGGGTGGACTGGGCCGATGGCAGCACTTTCCGCCGCACAGCGCAAGAGGTCACTGGAGGCCTGGTCTTCCCGTACTTGCAGATGAAAGACGCGACCGGCCACTGGCGTACAGTCAATGAAGATATGGGAATGCCGTCCGGCAAGCCCAAATCAATCGCCGTCGAGCTGAACTTCATCTCGGCCAGCCGCGAAATCCGCATCGTCACCAATCTTTGCGTGTATTGGGATGAGATTTTCCTCAGCGAAGAATCGGCGCCGCCTGCGGTAAGCCAACGCGAGGTTCCGATCGCAGCGGCAAGCCTGCGCTTCCGTGGCTTCTCCGCCTCCAAAATCGATCCGGAGCGCAAGCAACCCGAGACGTTTTTTTATAACATTGTCTCGCCGACGTCCTTCTGGAATCCGACGCCTGGTTTGTACACACGCTATGGCGACGTGCGAGAACTGATCGAGGACGTCGATGACCGTCTGGTTGTTATGGGATCGGGCGACGAGCTGCGGCTGTCATTCCGCGCCGGCGGCCTGCCGGCGATTCCGCCGGCCTGGAAACGCGACTTTCTCCTGAAAGTCGATGGCTGGGCGAAAGACCGCGACCCGAACACGGCTTTCTCGAGTACCGTTGAGCCTTTGCCGTTTCACGCCATGAGCCGTTACCCGTATCCCGGCAATGAGCATTATCCTGATGACGCGGCGCACGCGCGCTACCTCCGGGAGTGTAATACGCGGCCGGCGCTCCGGTTGATCCGTCCGCTTGGGGAGGGAAACCGATGAGCGCGCTGTTGTTTTTGTTGATCGGCAACGCGGCGTATGTGGCCGCGCTCCCGTCAGCCACCATTTTCTACGTCGCCAACGTTCTGCTGCATCTCGTGCTGGGCGCTGCGGCGGTGGTGTGGCTGTTCAGGATCCACCGGCGCAGCGCGAAGTTCATCCCTCTGGCGTTAGCCGCCCTGTTAGGCATCTACCTGATTTTCAAAGGCGCGGTAACCACGAACCGCTGGGTGGTTGCGGCGCACATCGCATTCGCAGTCGCTGGTCTGGCGTTATTACTTCCAAAATCGCGATCAGCGCTGGCCGTACTTGCCGTCGCGGCGGCGGTGTTGCGATTCGGGTTGCCGGAGCACCGGATTCACAACCCGAAAGTTGTGCCGGCTTCGATCGCTGAAGAAGGCGCTGGGCCGTCATCGCCGTTCTGGCCCTCTTCGGCCCGCACCAACACCGGCGGGCTGATTCCGTCCGATTTCTTCATGGACTCGAAGCTTTGCGGCGAATGCCACAAGGACATCTATGAGCAGTGGAACAGCTCCATGCATCACTTCGCCTCGTTCAATAACGCGTTTTACCGGCGCTCGATCGAGCACATGCAGGAGCTGAGCGGAACCCGGGGAAGCAAGTGGTGTGCAGGCTGCCACGATCACGCCGTGTTTTTCAACGGGCGCTTCGAAAGGCCGATCAAGGAACAGCTCGACACACCTGAGGCCCAGAACGGTTTAGGATGCGTTTCCTGCCACTCCATCGTGGACGTGGACAGCTCGATGGGCAATGGCGGTTTCACGATTCGATACCCGCCGCTCCACAGATTGGCGTCGAGCCGGGATCCGTGCGCAAGATGGACCGTTTCATCACGTATCTGAATCCGGCTCCGCATCGCCACACCTTCATGAAGGCATTCATGCGGCAGGATTCGCCCGAGTTCTGTTCGGCCTGCCACAAGGTGCACCTGGATGGGCCGGTAAATCATTATCGTTGGCTGCGCGGCTTCAACGAGTATGACAATTGGCAGGCGAGCGGCATCTCGGGCCAGGGTGCGCGCTCGTTCTACTATCCCGATAAATCCTCTACGTGTGCGGATTGCCACATGCCGCTAACGCCGTCGCAGGATCCGGGAAATCGCGACGGGATGGTTCACTCCCATCGTTTTCCGGCGGCGAACATCGCGGTCGCCTATGTCAACAAAGACGATGAGCAGATGCGGATCACCGAAAAGTTCCTTCAGTCGGGGTTCATCACGGTCGACCTGTTCGCGGCGACGCCGGTGGAAGAGAGCCAGGGTCTTGCACAAATGCGCCGCCGGTCAACCGACGCCCCCGCGCTGGCATCCACATTTGCCGTGGGCGAGGAAGCAGAGACTCCGGGAAATGTCACGATTCGCGAGGTAGGCAAGGTGGCCGCGCCGCTCGATGCGCCTGGAATCCGGTTCCAGCCGGGCCAGACCGTGCGCGTAGACGCGGTGGTTCGTACGCGGAAGATAGGTCATTTCTTCCCGGCAGGCACCGTGGATGCGTTCGATGTGTGGCTCGAGCTGCAGGCGCGCGACGCGACCGGCCGCATCCTGTGCTGGAGCGGGCGCGTGGACGACGATGGGCGAGGGCCGGTGGAGAAGGGCGCGCATTTCTACCGTTCGTACCTGCTCGACGGGGAGGGCAATGCGATCAACAAGCGCAACGCATGGCAGGCGCGCAGCGTGTTGTACGTTCGTCTGATACCGCCCGGCGCGGCCGACACCGTGCATTTCCGCGTCCCGATCCCCCGTGACGCCGTGGGCCCGGTCACGCTCGAAACGAAGCTCAACTACCGCAAGTTCTCGGATTACTTCACGAAATTCGTGTATGCGGGCATCCCCAAGTCAGGACTGGCGGCGATAGCGTTCGACAGCCGCGAATACTCCTTCGACTCCGCGCCGGTTCCTGTGCTGCCGATTGTGACGCTGGCGCGGGCCACGGCGAAGCTGGAGCTGGGCGAGCCGCGATGGGAGCCCGTGGTCCGCAAACAAGACCGGGAGCGCTGGAACGACTGGGGCATCGGTCTGCTTCTGCAGGGCGATCTCAAGGGCGCCGAATTCGCGTTTCAGCATGTCACACAAGCCGAGCCCGAGTATGCCGACGGTTGGCTGAACGTCGCGCGCGCGCTGATCCAGGAGGGCGAGACCGAAGCGGCGCGGCCGTATGTCGAAAAGGCGCTGGCGCTGAAGCCGGGCCTCGCACGCGCCCACTTCTTCATGGCAATGATCGCGAAGGCGGCGGGCGACTATGACGGCGCGCTGCGCAACCTCTATGCGTGCCGCGACCAGTATCCGCGCGACCGCGTCGCTCTGAACCAGATCGGGCGCATTTTGTTTTTAAAGCGGAAATATGCCGATGCGGTGCGGGCGCTTGAGGAAGTGCTGCAAGTGGATCCCGAAGACGTGCAGGCGCACTACAACCTGATGCTGAGTTATCGCGGGCTGGGCCAGGCAGAGAACGCCGGACGCGAGGAAAAGCTGTTCCTGCGGTTCAAGGCCGACGAAGCATCGCAGGCGCTTACGGCCAGGCCGAGGCTGCTGAGCGCTGAGGACAACAATGAGAGGCAGCCAATTCACGATCACGCTCCTTAGCCTTGTTCTGATCAGCGTCATTCTTGCCCTGGGAGCGTCCGAAGATGGCATCAGGTTCACCGACGTCACCGCGCAGGCCGGCATCAAGTTCATGCACAACTCCGGACGCGCGGGGCGAAAGTGGCTGCCGGAGACCATGGGTTCGGGCTGCGCGTTCTTCGATGCGGACGGAGACGGCTGGCTGGACATCCTGCTGGTGAACGGCAAGGATTGGACGCCGCGCGGCCGCAAGACCACCGCCGCGCTGTACCGAAATAATCGCAACGGCACCTTCACGGACGTGACTCGCGGCAGCGGGCTCGACATTGAAATATACGGACTCGGCGTGGCGATCGGTGATTATGACAATGACGGCCGGGACGATGTCTATATCACGGCGCTCGATGGCGATCATTTGTTCCACAACGAGGGCGCCGGCCGGTTTCGTGACGTGACTAAGGACGCCGGCATTCAAAATTCCCGCTTCGGTTCGAGTGCGGCCTGGATTGATTACGATCGCGATGGCAAGCTCGACCTTTTCGTCGCTAACTACGTCCAGTGGACGCCAAAAGGCGATCTGTGGTGCTCGCTTGACGGCGCGACCAAAGCGTACTGCACGCCGGAATCTTACAAGGGCAATTCATCTAAGCTCTATCGCAATCTGGGCGGTGGAAAGTTTGACGACGTGACGGACTCGGCGGGCCTGGGCGATACCACCAGCAAATCGCTCGGTGTGGCGGTGCTCGACTTTAACAATGACGGCTTGCCCGACCTGTTCGTCGCCAACGACACGCAACCGAACAAGTTGTATCGCAACCTGGGCAATGGGCGATTCAAGGAAGAGGGACTGGCCGCCGGCGTAGCGTTCGGCGAGGACGGCGTCGCGCGCGGCGCCATGGGCGCGGACGCCGCTGATTACGACCGTTGCGGACGCCCGCATCTCATCGTCGGCAATTTTTCGAATCAGATGCTCGGCCTGTATCACAACGAGGGAAATGGTTTGTTTGTCGATGAGGCCCCGCAGTCGGCGGTGGGACGCTCGAGCTTGCTTAATCTGACCTTCGGCTTGTTTTTCTTCGACTACGACCTCGACGGCTATCCAGACATCTTCGCCGCGAACGGGCACATCGAGGAAGAGATCGGACGTGTACAGCCCAAAGTCCAGTACAAGCAGCTGCCCCTGCTGTTTCGGAACCTCGGCGGCGGAAAGTTCGGACCAGTCGCGGCGTTCAGCCAGCCGATGGTCGCGCGCGGCGCCGCGTACGGCGACTACGATCGCGATGGCGATCTCGACGTGCTCATCTCCACTAACAACGGACCGGCTTATTTGTACAGGAACGATGGCGGTAACCGGAACCACTGGCTGCAACTCAAGCTCGTCGGATCGAAGAGCAATCGTAGCGCGATCGGAGCCGTGGCTCGCCTGGCGAGCGCAGGCGGGCAGCAATGGCAGATGGTGCACAGCGGGTCGAGTTATTGCTCGTCGAGCGACCTTGCGCTGACATTCGGGCTCGGGAAGGACACTACCGCCACCGGCATAGACATTCAATGGCCGAGCGGGACCAAACAGCGCCTCGCGAACGTCAAAGCCGATCAGCGCCTTGTAGTCCAGGAACCGTGAGCGGCATCGTCTCGCTTTCCGCCGTCGAGCAGGCGCGCTGGATTCGGGAGCGCCTCATCTCCGCCCGCGACTTGATTAACGCGCACCTTGAGCGTATCGCTCAAGTGAACCCGGCGCTTAACGCAGCGGTGGATGTCCTTTCCGAGTCAGCGCGCCGAGAGGCGCAACTGGCCGATGAGCGGCAGGCCCGTGGCGAACCGCTAGGCCCGCTGCACGGTGTCCCTTTCAGCGTCAAAGATTCCATCGAAGTTGCGGGCACGGTCTCGACCGCGGGGACGCTGGGTCTCGCAAAATCGGCGCCTGCCTCGCGCGATGCGACATTGGTCGCGCGAATGCGGGCGGCAGGCGCCATTCCGATCGCCAAGACCAATCTTCCGGAGCTGCTTTTCGCGTTCGAGAGCGACAACCTGATCTTTGGACGCACCAATAACCCCTACGACCTCTCGCGAACATGCGGCGGCAGCAGCGGCGGTGAAGCCGCGCTCATTGCGGCCTGCGGATCGCCCTTCGGATTGGGGAGCGATGCGGCGGGCAGTGTCCGGCTCCCGGCGCACTTCTGCGGTATCGCCGGGATCAAGCCGACCTCTGGACGCCTGGCGCGCACGGGGCATGTTCCGCCGGCCGGCGGCTGGATTGAGAGCCTCTGGCAGATAGGTCC
>QHXU01000066.1 GCA_003223065.1 Acidobacteriota bacterium
CGGACGCGAATTTTCGACTTTAAGCTGAGCATAACGACGACCCATTTCATTTATAGAAATATATCCAGTCGTGATCAATGGTTCGTTCGTTACAACACAGCTAAGGTGATACGAAGAAAGCTAAGGGATATTTTTGGGGCGCCCCAAGGGGTCTGCACGATCCTGGTGTTGATCGTGTTTAGACGTTGAAAACAATCGGTTCCAACGCAATCAGACTGTCCCGCGGTATTGCCGCTTGTGGCGGCGCCCTTTGACGGTGTTCTGATTGGTTGCGAGGGACGAAATAGGGATACGTACTCCTGTGGGTTATTCCATCTCCGATTCCTTCGTGGTGGTTGACGATTGCCGCTGCAATCTAGTGGATCTGCGATAGCTTTTGGTTTACAAGCAACTTATTCACTGCGCTGAGATCCGTTTCCAGAGCCTGAGACAACCTCATTTTCAACCCGCCGAGTCTTTCGGAAAGCTCGCGGAAAACTCTGTACGATTGCTCGGTCGGCCGCGAGTCGCCGGTATCCACGAGCCGTGCGAGCATCGCGAGTTGGTTGTTCAACTTGATGGGAAAGTTAAGCGTATCCCGGGGGCTTCGATTCTTCACCTGGTAAATCTCTTCCTCGATCGCCGATAGTTTTTGATCGAGTTCCGAGATCGCTTTCCCAAGCTCACCGTCGTGAGGGCGGTCCTTCAATTGCGCCTTGATTTCGCGAATCCGGATTACGATGCGGTTTGCGTCACTGGTGGCATCGCGAAGCTGCGTCGCGAGCTTGAATTGCTCCGTGAGGTCCTCATCGGTAACATCTGCGAGGCGCGTGTCGCGTTCGAGCGAAAGAGCTTGGCTGACGATGCGCCCGTTGGCGGTTACACGCACCTGATACCTGCCCGGAGGAGCTACCGGACCCACCTCGGCGTTGACCGCCCGAAGAATCAGGCCGGGGAAGGTCGCGGCGCCCGGATAACGGAGATCCCAGGCGATTCGATGCATTCCCGCCTTGCAGGATTTGCAATCGAACTCCCGGACGACCTGGCCGCCGGGGGAGAGAATTTGGACACTTGCGCGTTCCGCGGGTTCCTGCAAGTAGTAATCGATCGTAGCGTTCCTCAGCGATCGGATGGCGGCCTGCGGCTTGAAGACGTAAATCGCGGAACGAGTTACTTCGGGCGACACTTGCCGCAGCGGGCCGGCGTTATCGAGAACGTAGAAGGATCTTCCGTGCGTCGCAATCACAAGGTCGTCTTCTTGTACTAAGAGGTCGACCACGGGAACGTCGGGAAGGTTAAGGGAGAGGGACTGCCAATCTGTTCCGTTGTCGAACGAGACATAGGCGCCGTGGTCGGTGCCCGCATAGAGCAGGCCGGGACGTTGCGAATCCTCGCGCACCACGTTGACGAAATCGTCGTCGCGGATGCCGTTCACAATCTTGCTCCAGGTCTTGCCGTAGTCGCTGGTCCGGTAAACGTACGGGCGGCGATCGTCGAGCTCATAGCGCTTGGCTGCGAGGTATGCGGCGGCGGCGTTGTGAGGCGATGCATCAATGAGACTGATGCGGCTGAACTCGGGCAGGCTGGGCGGCGTGATCTTGGCCCACCGCGCGCCGCCGTCGCGCGTGATCCACACCAGGCCGTCATCGGTGCCGGCCCAGATGGTGTTCACGTCGTGCCGTGAAGGAGCAACTGTGTAAATGGTTCCGTAGATTTCGGGGCCGTTTTGATCCTTCGTTATTGGCCCCCCGGAATCGCCGAGCGTTTTCGGGTCAGCGCGTGTCAGGTCCGGGCTGATGCGCTGCCAGCTTCGCCCTTCGTTGACCGTCTTCCAAAGATGTTGGGATGACGCAAACAAGATGTGCGAATCGACGGGCGAAAGGACGAGCGGAACCACCCACTGCCATCGCTCGCGCAGATCTTTGGCGGGCATCCCGGAGAAGAACCATGGATCGACGGTGATGTCGCGTAGTTGTCCCGTGGCGCGATCGAAGCGCGTCAGCATGCCGGCTTGTGTGCCCGCATAAAAAATATTGGGATTCGCCGCGTTGGCGGCGATATACCCGTCCTCGCCTCCGCCGACCGAGTAGAGCAGCTCTTTGGTTGGCGCCTCCGGATCTGAACTGCGCAGAGCGCTCGAAACGCAGGCTGTGCCGCTATCCTGTTGGCATCCGCAAACGTGATAGGGCACATCCGCTGTGACCGCGACGTGATAGAACTGCGCCGTGGGAAACTCCTCGGCGGTCCAACTTTCGCCGCCGTTGACGGAGACGGAACCGCCGCCGTCGTTCGCCTCGATCATGCGCTGCCGATCGTCGGGCGCGATCCAAAGATCGTGGTGATCTGAGTGACGCGCTTTGAGCGGCGCGAAGGTCTTGCCGCCATCGGCGGACTTGTAAAACTCGACGTTCAGCACGTAGAGCGTGTCGCGATCACGCGGGTCGGCGTAGGTTCGGGTGAAGTAAAATGCGCGCTGGCGAATCTTGCGCTCTTCATTTACGCGCATCCAGGTTGCCCCGGCGTCATCGGAGCGGTACACGCCGCCATCCTCAGCCTCCACTGTGGCGTACACACGGTTTGAGTCGGCGGCTGAGACGCTAACGCAGATCTTTCCGAGAATGCCCGATGGAAGACCCTTGTTGCGGCTTATATCGGTCCAGGTGTCACCGCCGTCGGTGGATTTGAACAGTCCGCTGCCGGGCCCGCCGCTCGAAAGTAGCCACGGAGTTCGATAAACGTCCCACAACGATGCGTACAGCACTTCAGGATGGTTCGGATCCAGGCAGAGATCGACGGCGCCGGCTCGATCGCTTCGGTACAGAATCCGCCGCCAGGTCTTTCCGCCATCCGTGGATCGGAACACGCCTCTTTGTTCATTCGGACCGTAGGGGTGCCCGAGCGCCGCGACGTAGATCAGATCGGGATTTCGCGGATGAATGCGAATCCTCGATACCGCCTGTGTGTCGGCGAGGCCGGATTTGCGCCAGGTTTTGCCGGCGTCGACAGATTTGTAGATGCCGTCGCCTTGCAGAATGCTGCCCCGCAGCTCCGTCTCCCCCATGCCGAGGTAGACGATGTCGGGATTCGAGTCTGCTACGGCTACCGCGCCGACCGACGAAGAGGTGATCTGGCCGTCGGTAACGGGTTTCCAACTTGCGCCGCCGTCAGTGGTTTTCCAGAGGCCGCCGCCCGTCGCGCCGAAGTAGTATTCATTCCGCCGCGAACGGCTGCCGGCGACGGCGAGCGACCGGCCGCCCCGATTCGGTCCGATATTGCGCCACCGTAGAGCGCCCAGGCCGTAATTCTCAGAGTCGGCCAGGGAGGCGAGGAGCAGGACAAGCAGCAGATTGATGGAGCGCGCGGCAGGCATGGAGAGTCCTCCATGACGCTACAACGCTTACGTGCTTTCGCGCAAATCTGCAGCTACCAGCGGGGCTCGCGGCGTCCGCGGGGTGCGGCATCGCGCCCGCCGCGGAATCCACCGGCCTGTTTCGGACGCGCCTGGTTGACGTTGAGGGCGCGGCCACCGACTTTGCTGCCGTTGAGAGCGGCCACCGCCTGATCCGCTTGCTCGCTGTCTGCCATCTCCACGAATGCGAAGCCGCGTGACCGGCCAGTGTCGCGGTCCACAATCAAGCTGACGCGTTCCACGGTTCCAAACGGCTCAAAAAGAGCCCGGATCGTTTCCTCGGTAGCGCCGAAGTCCAGGTTTCCCACAAAAATGTTTGTCAAAATCTCTCTCCTTACTGTTTGAAAGCGACGGTCCAAGGCGGGAACACATACGGCCAAGTGCGGGCAATCAAAACGGCAGTCTCAGTGTAGCAGGTTCCAGTGGGTGTTTCCTTGTTGCTTATTTGTACGATCACGGAGTTCGAATATGACGGAATTCCGCGTCCTGACGCTGGCCGTGCTACGTTGAGACGGTGTGCGCCTCATCAACGGGCCGGGCGCAACACTCGCACAGTGGTGCGAGTTTCAAGACAATGCGTACCGGATAAGGAGGCTGTTGCCATGTTAGCAACGGTTGCTGAGAGAAACGCCTACGACGTAGCTTTAGAGAATTTTGATTTTGCTGCGGACGCGCTAGGGCTCGAAAGCGATGTCCGTGAAATGATCAAATACCCGGAACGGGTGCTGACGGTTACGCTGCCGATTCGATTGGAGAACGGGCTCATCCACAGGTTCGAGGGATATCGTGTACAGCACAACACAGTTCGCGGGCCGGCCAAAGGCGGCATTCGCTATCATCCCAACGTAACCCTCGACGAAGTCAAAGCTCTTGCCACCTGGATGACCTGGAAGTGCGGTGTCGTGAATATCCCGTTCGGCGGCGGGAAGGGTGGAGTGACATGCGACCCCAAACACATGTCACTGATCGAACTGGAGCGGCTCACGCGGAGATACACGAGCGCGATCCTGCCGTTGATCGGGCCTCAACAGGATATTCCCGCGCCTGACGTCTACACGAATCCGCAAACCATGGCGTGGATCATGGATACCTACAGCATGACCAAGGGCTATCCGATTCCCGGCGTCGTGACCGGCAAGCCGATCAGCCTCGGCGGGTCGCTTGGACGCAACGAAGCGACCGGGCGGGGAGTGTTTTATACGACTCAATCAACGTGCGAGCACTTGCGTCTGGATATGAACGGGGCCAGAGTGGCGGTGCTCGGCTTCGGTAACGCGGGCTCGATTGCGGCGCATCTGCTCCATGGTTCACAATGCCGCGTCATCGCCGTCAGCGATTCGAACGGGTGCATCTACAACAAAGGCGGCCTGGATGTTCCAAAGCTGATGCGTCACAAGGAACGTACGGGCAAAGTGGCGGGCTTCCCCGACTCCGAAGCAATCGCTCCCCACCAGCTCATCGCGCTCGAATGCGAAATCCTGATTCCGGCAGCGCTCGAGAACGTGATTGTGGAAGAAAACGCGGGCAGCGTGAGAGCAAAGATCATCGCCGAAGCTGCCAATGGTCCGGTAACGCCGGAAGCCGACCGAATTCTTGAGAACAAGGGAACCTTCGTCATCCCGGATATTCTTTGCAACGCGGGTGGAGTCACCGTGTCTTACTTCGAGTGGGTCCAGGACGAGCAACATCTGTTCTGGGATGCGCAGGATGTCTATAATCGCCTGGAACGCGTGATGAAGACGGCGTTCCATGAAGTTCTCGGCATCCATGTCGGCCGCGGAGTCAGCATGCGAACCGCGGCCAACATGCTCGGGATCGGACGCGTGGCGGAGGCGATTAAACTCCGCGGTCTCTATCCATAAAGGCGCGTCAGTAAGCCTGCTGCCGGGCCGTTTGCGAAGACACGTAGAACGAGTAATACCAGTAAACGAGGTACATCAGCGGCAGCAAGAGCAGCGAGAGCCTCCAGTTGGCGTTCTGGCCGGAGATGCTGACCTGGCTCGCGATCGCCGCGCCCACCAGGTAATAGGGGAAGGTCCACAAGTGGCACTGCCTCCATACCGAAAGCACGCGCCGATCGGAGATCAGCGCTAGCACAAGCGAAACCATGCCTGTGTTCAGCACGAAAAACACGGTGGCCGCCGGCGCCAGCGCGAGGATCACATTCGGCGGTCCGGGCACCATGTGAGCAGTGGCATAGGCCGCGGTCGTACTCACCACGAGAGCGGCAACGTTGAACAGAACCTGAACGAACCTGGGCTTTGTGCGCGACCTCCAAAAACATTGCACCACAGTCGCGATGACACCTAATGTGAGGGTCTCGGCCAGGCTGAGCCGCGCGATTCCAATCAGGATGAACACGAAGTTCACCGAGATGGTGCCGTGCAATCCCGGCAGCCGCACCTTCAACGTCGATGCGATACACGCCAAAGAAGCGCAGGCCAGGTATCGCGCCACGTCCGGGCATTCCCGGAACCAGACCAGGCTTGCGGCGAGCAGCGCCAATCCAAGCGAGATAGTTGTACCGATATAGAGCCGAGCTTTTGCAGGCATCTGGGTGCTCCTCTATTCAGTCGGAACCGGGTCGTTACTGAAGGCCGTCTTCGTCGTCGGCGGAGAGTGCTTGGATAGTGCACGCGAGGAGCGTCGAGTCGCCCCAAACCACGCTAAAGCCCGAAGTGGTTGAGTCACCCCAGACCACGGAATCGCCCCACACGACGGACATGTCGCGGAGAACGGTGACGGTGCGGGTGGCCGAATTGAAGACTGCGGTAGGCGAGATCGCCGCCCGTGTTGTCAGGTCGTTGTTGGACAACGCGGCCTGAATGTCGAGGTATCCAGCGCCGACCGTGAAGATGTCGGACTGGTTGCTAAAAGCAACAAGCGTATATGCGTCGTAGCCCGTGCTAAACAACGGCAAGGCCTTTTGCGCGGTTTTCATGAGCCGCGCCTTCACCTGGTCAGGCGTGAGCGAAGGCGTTTTCTGGATGAGCAATGCCGCCGCGCCGGCCACGACCGGGGTCGCCATACTGGTGCCGCTAAGCTTGAAGTAGAGTCCCGATTTTCCGTTAGTGCCGGGTTGAAAACTTGCGTCGGAGATCAGCGTCTTGGGGTAGCTTGCGAGAGTGCAGCCCGGCGCCATTAGGGAAACCACGTCATTGCCAGGCGCCACGAGGTCGGGCTTCACGAAATGGTCGAACGCCGTCGGTCCTTTCGAGCTATACGAGGCGATCTTGTCATCGGTGCGGCCTCCTGTTCCCGACGCGTTCATCGCGCCAACGGTGATCACGTAGGGATCGTTGCCGGGTGCAGCAATGGTCCCGTATCCCTTGGTGCCCCTCGAATTGTCACGGCCATAGTTGCCGGCCGCTGTCACGACCACGATGCCCGCTTTCCAGGCCGCTTCCACCGCCTGGCAGAGCGGATCGAGCGTATAGCTCTCAAATACAGGGCGGCCAAGCGACAGGTTGATCACCCGGATGTTATACGTGTTCTTCAGATCGATCGCCCGGTCGATTGCTGCGATTACGGCGCTGTCCGTGCCCGCGCCGTTGGCATCCAGCACACGCAGGTTGATCAGATTGACGTTCGGGGCGACCCCCTTGAAGGTTCGACTAAAACCCACTCCGCTCGAATCTCTTCCATTGCTCCCCACGATCCCGGCGACATGCGTGCCGTGGCCGTATTGGTCCGAAGCGTCGAGGCCGCTCACAAAGCTTTCGTTGTAAACGACGCGCAGGCCTGTGCCGGTGGAAGTCTTCAGATCATCGTGCAACGCAATGCCGCTGTCGATTACTGCCACGCCAACACCGGTGCCGTCGTAACCGAGGCTCCACGCGAATACGGCGTTCACAGCCGAGGTGGTAATATCCAGCGATCCGTTAGTCGTCCGGTTCGGAGAGATGTATGCGATGTTCGGATCATTCGCCAGCAGCGTCGGAATCTTTGCGGGTGAAAGAAGCACCTCCCCAGCCGAGACATTATTGAAAATCTTCTTCAATTGGCCGTATGACCCTAGCGCCTGCAATTCACTCTTGGTCGGTGGGTTCGAAAACCGAACAATGACATCCACTGTGCTGGAATTGGGCAGATCGGGCGCAACCCGGGATCCAGCTAGAGCAAGGCTTGCGCCGGCGAACAGTGCCAAAAATCTCAAAGACTGTTTCATATGTTTCCTATTTCCTTTATTCCACTCTTCCTCAGTCACCCCAGACCGCGTTTTCAAACTGTCTTAGTACTGATGGGAGCAGTAGTAGCCGAAAAATTCTGGAGAATGAACCGGCGACTCGCCATGTACTAAGAGCTTTTGCTGCGATAGCGTTCTTAAGTCTGCTGCGTGGATTCATGTTTTTCCCCTAACGAGCTCTCTTTTATGCACGCGGTGGACCGAAGTGTACTTATTCAAAGTGCTAGGCTTTTGAGGTGTTTATGAATAGGCCGGCTGACAAAATAGCGCTTTCCTTCGAAAAGACGACAATAAGTCATGTGACTGAGGTCATGTGGATCGGGTCTTAAAGCCGCGAGGCTCTGCTCCGCGTACAATCGGCGGCCAGATGCAAGCCTGCATCACAAGCTCGATGAAGTGGGTTGGGAAGAAAAAAGGTCAGCGTCCGGATGGCGCGATGATCGGCGCACCGGGCGTAAGTTGGTCGATCCGGGCGAGGTTCAAGACGGACGTAGTCGCCCGAAGGGCCTTCTGGTCCTGCTTGGCCTTGTACATGCGCCGATCGGACTCGGCCAGCAGCTGTTCCGCATCCGCGCCATCGTTTGGATACGAGGCTTCTCCAACGCTCAGTGACAGCAGGTCGGCGTCGAGCACTTCACGTCCAGCCTTGCATGCCGCCTCCATAAAAGAGGCGATTCGGTTTTGTACGAGGTCGCCACGGTAACCCGGCAAGACGATCACGAATTCGTCGCCGCCCATGCGCGCGACGTAGTCGTACTCGCGGCAGCTCTCCCGGAGCGCTTGTGCGACCTTGCGCAGTACCTTGTTGCCTTCCAAGTGGCCAAAACGATCGTTGACCTGCTTGAATCCGTCCAGATCACATACCAGCACTGACAAGGGAGTGTTTTCGCGTTTCGACCTGGCGAGTTCGGTGTCCAGGTGGATGAACAGCGACCGCGCGTTGGGGAGATCCGTAAGGGCGTCCGTGGTTGCGCAGTTTTCGGCCTGGCGGTACTTGATTGCGTTATCGATCGACAGCGCGATCTTGGGCGTAACGGCTGACAGGATCCGGAGATGGTCCGGCGTAAAGGCGTTGCGTCCCGCCGCGTACAAGGACAGGACACCAACGACGCCGTTCAAACCCTCGAGCGGCACGGCGAGCGCCGATTGCAGGGTGCTGAACCGGTTCGGATCGTTAAGATAGCCGGGTTCGACCGAAGGATTGCCGTTCACGATTGGCCGCTTGTTTTCCGCTACCCAGCCTGATAACCCCTCGCCGATCGTAATTCGCAACGAAGAGAACAGGTGGAAATTCTCTCCGCTTACGTACTCTGGCACCAGTACGTTGTCGCGGAGCAGATAAATCGCGATGCAATCGTACGCGCACATGCGTTTAAGGCGCAGCGATAGCACAGAGAGGGTCTCGTCCAGGCTAAGCGACGTGCCGAGCTCGTGCGCCAGCTCGAACAGCACCTGAGCTTCCTGCCGCGCCGCCGCGATGGACCCCAGAAAGTCCTGAGTGGGGACGCTGTTCGGCCGGTGATCGGGCTCGAGCCCGGTGGCGGGCGCTTCCCCTTGGCGGATTCGCGTATGTTTTGACAGGCCTCTGACCCGAACCGGCTCGGACCGCACCGTCGACTCCAGTTCCGGATACTTCCGCGCCAGAACTTCCACAACCTGCGGATCAAAGCTCTCGCCGGACTGCGAGACGATGTAGGCAATCGCATCCGGAAGCGATATCGCGCGCCGGTACTGCCGGTCCGAAGTCAGCGCGTCGAAACAATCCACTGCGGCGAGGATCCTGGCACCGATGGGAATCTCTTCTCCCTTGAGACCGAGCGGGTACCCGGTTCCATTCCATCGTTCATGATGCGCTTGTACGATGGGAACCACGGGATAGGGGAAGGCCACCTGTTCAAGAATCTCCGCACCGATCACCGGGTGGATCTTGACCTTATCGAACTCGACCGGTGTGAGCCTTCCGGGCTTCGAGATGATATGCTCGGGCACGGCCAACTTCCCGATGTCGTGGAGCAACGAGGCTGCTTGCAGGCCTTGCAACTCCGGCTCGGTCAACTTGAGCTCCTTGCCGATCTCCACAGCGTAGATGCCGACGCGGTGCAGATGATCGTAAGTGTTGCAGTCCTTCGCCTCGATCGCCAGCGCCAATGCCTCGATCGTGCGAAGATGCAATCCGGCCATGTCTTCCACATGTTTCTTTTCAGCTTCCAGACGGCCCAGGTAAAGACGGTAAGAGCGATAAATCCAATAGAGAACTGGCAAGACCAGCAGACTCGTTTCCCAACCCACCATGTGGTTCACGAGAGTGAGCAGATCCGCTATGGCTGCTCCCACCAAATAGTACGGAAACGACCAAAAGTAGCATTCGCGCCACATCTTGGCGAGCTGCTTTCCCTCCGTCAACGCAACGATCACGGCGACTGGTAACGTGTTCATCAGGAAGTACACACACGCGGCGAGTACCAGCATGAGCGGCGGCTTGACCCCCCAGCGTTCCGCGACACTGAAGTGATAAGTGTTGTAGGTTGCAGTGGTCGCGAGTGAAATGCTCGCGACGTTGAACAGGATTTTGATCAGCTTGGGCCGGCTCTTCGATCGCCAAACGCACTGTAGGATGGTACCGGTACACGCGATGGCAAGAGTTTCAGGCAAGCTTAGCGTGCTGATGCAAATCAGGACGAAGAAGAAATTCACGGACATCGTGCCGGTGATTCCCGGCAGATGAACCTTAAAGCCTGAAGACAGGGTGACAATCAGAAAATAACATATGAACCTTGTCGTGTCCTCGGAAAACCAGGGCAGCAGGCCCGCTACCAACACAACAGAGCCAGCCAACGCGGTGGCGACGGTATATGCTTTCGCTTTCCACGACATGGGTGATAGCCGCTAAGGAGCAGTTCAGCCGCCATACCGCGGCTGGATAACCAATTTTGACCAAGCTTTACGATGTGAACGAGTTGGCGCGGATTTGCGGGCGAATGCAAGGGTTGAGGCTCGTGGGCAATCGCGACAAACTGTCGCAAAATGGGTGACAGTTTGCGCTCAGCAGCACTGCGCCAGCAGGTATGCTCTATTAAGATGAGTCACCGATCTGATCCGTACGCTGCCTTGATTGCCGCGGCGCCGGACGCGATCATCACTATCGACGAACACAGCACGATTCTTAACGCGAATCCGGCGGTGTACGAACTGTTTGGATATACGCCAGGTGAACTCATAGGCAAAGACCTGACGTTTCTGATGCCGACCGAACTCAGAGTTCGTCATAAGGAGGGTTTCGCACGTTATGTGCGCACGGGAGTGCGTGCCATTCCCTGGACAGGAGTGCACCTCACGGCTCATCATCACGACGGGAAACGGATCGAGGTGGATGTCAGCTTTGCGGAAGTTCAAACCGAAAGCGGGCGCGTCTTTGCCGGCATCATTAGAGATATCACGGCCAAGACCTGGGCCGAACGCCGGTTGCAAGCGCAGTTCCGAATCGTCGACCTGCTCGCACGCAGTTCCGCTCTGACCACGGCCGGGCCGGAGCTGTTGCAGGCAATTGCGGAGCCCTTGGGGTGGCAGTGGGGCGCTCTCTGGACCGTGGACGGGCACCGGGTCAGGGTCATGGCGGACTGGCCGCCCGGCACGCCTTTGCAGGCAATGGG
>QHXU01000427.1 GCA_003223065.1 Acidobacteriota bacterium
GACCATCACGCGCCGGCTGGTGGAGATGCATGGCGGCGAGATTCGCGTCGAGAGCCTGCCGGGAGAGGGCAGCACGTTTTACGTAGTTCTGCTGTGCGAGCCCGCTCCGGTTTCCCCGCCGGCTGAAGCCGCCGCGAAGGGCGACTTGAGCGACGCCAAGGCCACGCGT
The DNA here is from genome assembly GCA_003223065.1 of Acidobacteriota bacterium. Lineage (GTDB taxonomy): Bacteria > Acidobacteriota > Terriglobia > Bryobacterales > Bryobacteraceae > Palsa-187. The sequence goes on from QHXU01000427.1 coordinate 170, forward strand.
CGTTCGAGCGCGCGGATTCTGCTGGTGGAAGACAACGTGGTGACTCAGAAAGTCGTGCTGGCCCTTCTGCGCAAGAAGGGGTATCACATTGACGTCGCCAATGATGGACAGGAGGCGCTAGCGAAGCTCGAAGCCGCGGAGACCGGCTACGCGCTGGTTTTGATGGACGTGCAGATGCCGGTGCTCGACGGCCTGGAAGCGACCCGCAATATCCGCCGGAATCCGCGCTGGGAGCAGCTCCCCATTGTTGCCATGACCGCGCACGCGATGAACGGCGACCGGGAGCGTTGCATCCAAGCCGGAATGAATGCCTACATCTCGAAACCCCTGCAGCCCGCCCACTTGATCGCCATGATCGAGAAACAGCTAGCGGCAGGCGCCACCACGGCGTCCGCACCGGCCACCAACCGGCTCGAGCGCGTTTTGACCGATCGGCTGATGCAGGAGGATTCGGGGTTGATGAACGATATGCTGCAGCTCTTCCTGCAGCTCGCGCCGGAGCGGCTGGAGAAGCTCGAGATGGCGACCGCGCGTTCTGATGTAGTGACTCTGACGCAGGAGGCAAGAATGATCCGCGCCGCCGCCGCGCAGCTCGCCTCGGGCAGCCTGGGCGAATGCGCGGGGAGCATCGAAGTGGCGGCCGCGCGACGTGATTTCGACCAGGTGAAGCGGGACCTCGAGACGCTCAGGCGGGAGATCCGGTCGATCGAGGCACTGACGACCTGATCAGCTCCCACGTTTCAGCTATGTCGTCCTGCGTGGTCGCGATATTGCCGATCGCCAGCTGCAGCACGAACTTCCCATCGAGCACGGTGCCCGAAAGATACGTACGGCCTGTGGAGTTGACGCGGTCGAGCAGCGCGCGGTTTTCGCCATCAGAGCCGCGGTAGGGGAAACAGACCAGCGAAAACGGCGCCGGCGCGGCGAGTTCGAAATCGGGACGGTCACCATCCCCTCATCCCATCCGCTTCCGAACCACGCTAGCACTACCGCCAGAAGTATAGCGAGCGACCGATATCCCTACCGCGACGGCTCGCCGATCGGAAGCGACGATGCTAGGATCAAGTATGCTACGCCGGCTTGGATCCTTTGCTCTGATCGTGTTCGCGGGCCTGGCTTGGGCTCAAACGCCTCGTCGCCAGCTCTCCGCCGCTCAAGCCCAAGAGTTCGAAGCGGCTTTGCAAAGCAATCCGAACGATAGGACAGCTCGGAGCGCGCTGCTCGACTATTATTTCATCAACCCCAGGCTGGATCCGGCGGAGGCGATCCCGGCCCGGCGCCGCCACATCCTTTGGCTGATCGAGAACACGCCCGCGGACAAGCTGGCGGGAAGTCCGGCGGCGACCATCGATGCCGCTGGTCATCGCCTGGCCGATCCGCAGGGGTTCAGGCTGGCATCCAATGCGTGGCGCGCGCAGACGGCAAGGCCGGGCATCGACACCGCGGCGTTAGTGAACGCCGCTTACTTCTTCAAGCTCTCTGACAAAGGATTCACGATCAGCTTGCTCGAGCGCGCCCTCACCCAGGAGCCCGCCAACAAGGAAATCGGCGCGCGTCTCGGCGACGAGTACGCCCTGGCGATCATGGGTGTGACCATGTTGAACCAGAACGGGTTCCCGCTCGGGGCGGACCCTAGCCAGACTCAGTCCGTGCTCGCCAAACAGGCGCGCGAGGCGCTGAACACTTTGCGGAACCCGTACGTACTTGCTAAAGCCGGCTACATGCTCTCGTTTCAGGGTGCCATCCTTCGTGGCGCGGGGAAACTCGCGTTCGACACCGCCCCGTTAGCGGAAAGTACCCTGCAACGTGCGGTGGGCCTGGCCCCTGGCGACCCGGACGTCGCAAACTATCTGGAGCAGCACCACGCAATTCAGCGCGAGATTCAGGCTGCTGCGGGAGCACGAAGGGCAAGGTAATGAAACGTCAGCACTGCTGTCCTGAATATGCTGGGATCAGCTCGACTTGTTAATCGGTTTGAACCTCTAATGGCGCCCGATTTTTGGGCAATACTTTAGCTTATGAGCCCGTCCCTGCCATCGTCGCGGAGTCGACGACAATATCCGATCGGGTGCTGTTG
>QHXU01000067.1:0-1437 GCA_003223065.1 Acidobacteriota bacterium
GGAGGGAGCCGTCGAGCGAGGGTGGGTCGAGCGTGGCACTGTCTTCTATGGCCGCAGCGGTGCGATACCCCAGGCGTCCTCCGCGATTCTCGAAGAGAATCACGACAGGGACGGGATCGTGACTCCGGTTTTCGACCACGATTTTTCCGCAGCTGGAAAGGCGCGCGGAAAGAGGAACCTGGAAGCGTCCCACGCCGCGATAGAACAGAAATTTTTCATACTGGCCGCCGACGGTAATCGGAGCGGCGTCTGTGCCGCGTGCCACGTAGTAGCGGCTCGGAACGCTCTCAACAGGAAAGGCGGGGGCGCTGTCCGGCTGAATCCTGATGTTTCTCCACTCGATTGTGCCGGTCAGGCTCATCAGCGATGTGTCAATCCCGTTCAGGTTTGGCGGGAGCCGGCGCACTGAACCGTCAACCCTTCTTTTCTGATAGACCTCGTGTTCGGCTTGGGGATACCATTCCGTGATGAGCCCTTGGGGGAACGCAACCTTCACGTGCGCCTGCAATTCCCGCGAACTGTAAAAGTACATCACCGGGGTTTCCATGCGCACGGTTCCCGTCTGCCTCCACTTGAAGCCACGATAACCGAGGTCGATCACGAACCTGGGGAGATCGTCCTTGCAACCCAACGCATCCCAATCGAGGGCGGAGCCGTCCTCGCCGGCGACAGACGTGAACGTTCCCCACTCGTGGACCGTCAGACCGGCAGGCTGCGCTGTGTATATATCGCCCGCGATCAGAAACACTGCGGAGATGACCAGAGCCGGAGCAACCACCGGCGCCAGTCGCACTGCTGTGATACCAAGCCGCAACATTGAAAAACTTCCTTTCAGGATCGTTAGACGGACCGCGGCGAGTTTTCTTCCCGGCTTACTACACAGTGCGTGCGCGCCGCTGTAATATTGCTCGTGTGTGAGGAGGTTTTCAAAATGCGATCCTTGTCCCGCCGCCAAATGATTCGCCTGGCCCTCGCGCTGCCTTCGGCCTGCCTGTTTGAGCGCTACCGGGCGCTGGCTGCGCCAAGCCTGAACCGCGTGAAGATCACCGACATCCGGGCCATGGCCATCCGAAATATCGCCGGCAACTGTCTAATCCGCATCGACACCGACAGCGGACTGACAGGCTATGGCGAGGCCGGCGCCACGGGCCCCATGGCACGCGCCCGCATCGCGACCATGCGCAACCTGCTGATCGGCAAGGACCCCTTGACCATCGAGGTGCACTTCCATAACCTGACGACGCTCATGCACACCTACATGGCGCACATTCCGACCATCAGCGGAATCGACATCGCGCTCTGGGACCTGGCCGGGAAGATCACTGGCGCGCCAATCAGCACGTTGCTCGGAGGCCCGTTCCGCGAGTCGATCTCGTTGTACTCGCACGGCCTCGACTTCAACATGCTGGACAAGACTTCCTGCCGCGATTGGGCGCA
>QHXU01000067.1:1464-2050 GCA_003223065.1 Acidobacteriota bacterium
GAAGGCTTCACCGCTTTCAAGAACAACATTGACACGGTGCTGGGCGTGCCCTCGGCGCGCTTTGCTCCCACTTTGACCACGCAGCAGCTTCGCAACGTGGCTCGCGGGTACGCCAACTGCCGCGAGGCGGTGGGCGACGACATCGATATCGCGGTTCATTGCCACAACGAACTGGACTCACCCAGCGCCATCGGCGTGGCCAAGGCGGTTGAGCCTATGAACCCCCTGTTCATCGAGGACGCTCTAAACCCGCCGTTCTCGGAAGCCTGGATGGCGCTGCGCCGTTCGACCCGCCTGCCGCTGCTCACCGGGGAGAAGCTGGAAATGGTGCGCGGCTTCAAGCCATTCCTGGACAACCAGGCGGTGGACATCATCCATCCGGATCTTGCGTTCGCGGGGGGATTTACCGGCACGAAGAAGATTGCGGATTACGCCTACCTGTTCCGTACGCCGGTCGCGCTGCATAACGTCGGCTCGCTGGTGCTCACCTGCGCCAACGCACATTTCGGCGCGTCGATCGAGAATTTCTACCGTTCGGAGAGCCAGCTCGGGCGGCCGAACCACTATATCGAAGGCATGGCCGCGG
>QHXU01000067.1:2078-13180 GCA_003223065.1 Acidobacteriota bacterium
AAGTGCGAAAGGGACAGCTGAAGGTCCCCGGCGGTCCGGGCCTCGGTCTCGAGATCAACCCGGAATTCCTAAAGAAGAACCTAGTGCCGGGCGAAGAATATTGGAGTTAGCCCTCACATTGGAGCCACTGTATAGTCGGCCGGCACTTGCCCTTCGGGCAATAGCTCACCCTTCTCCAGATGCCGGATTCTCGACGCGAAACGCGCCGCGTGCGGATCGTGCGTAACCAGCAGGATCGTCTTGCCGAACTCCTTGTTCAGCCGCCCCAGCAGCGTGAGGATTTCCTGCGCCGATTGCGCGTCGAGGTTTCCCGTCGGCTCGTCCGCCAGAATCAGATCCGGATCGGTGACGATGGCGCGGGCGATCGCCACGCGTTGCTCCTGGCCGCCCGACAGCTGGCGCGGCAGGTGCCCGAGGCGGTCTCCGAGACCCACCAGCTTCAGCGCCGTGGCGGCGTGCTCCATGCGTTCCTTTTTCTTGAGCGCGGTGAGCTTCAGAGGCAGCTCGACATTCTCAATCGCCGTCAGCACCGGAATCAGGTTAAAACTCTGGAAGACAAAGCCGATGTGCTCGTTGCGCCATCGCGCGATGGCGCGGTCCGACAGCGAGCGCAGATTTTCCCCGAGCACGAGGATCTCGCCATCCGTCGGCCGGTCCATCGCAGCGATCAGATGCAGCAGCGTCGATTTCCCCGATCCCGACGGCCCCATCAGCGCGACGAATTCGCCTTTCCGGACTTCGAGGTTGGCGTCCTTCAGCGCCACTACATGGAACTCGTCGCGTATGAACTCCTTGGTCAGATCCCTCGTTTGAATCACGGTTTCAGTCATGTTGAGTTGTTCAACCCTTCGTCTTCACCCGGTCCCCGTCTTTCAAGTCCGCCGGCGGATTGACAATCAGATCCTCGCCTCCTATCAACCCCTCTTCGATGCGGACGCCTTGCGCCGAGGTTCCTCCGGTCTTGACCGCGCGGCGCACCGCGCGTCCATTGCTGATCACGAATACAGCGCCGTCGCGCACCGCCGCCGATGGCACCACAATCGACGCTTTCTGCGCAGCCGCGCCCTTTGCGGGCTTTGCGTCGGAAAGAAAAGCCACGCTGGCGTTCATCTCCGGCCGCAGATAGTCGTCCGGTTTGAGGATTTTCACCTTCACCTGCACCGTGGCCTTTTGCCGGTTCGCCTCCGGCGATACTTCGTCGATCACGCCGTCATACCGGCGATCGGGAAACGCGTCGGTTGTCACGACGCCCTTTTGCCGTGGGCCCAGCTTGGCGAAATCGTTCTGGTTGATGTCCAGCTCGACCTTCAGATCGTTCAGATCGGCCATCGATACGACATAGCCCTTGGCGCCCTTGTCGCCGACGAATCCGGTAGTCACGAATTCGCCTTTTTCGACATTGCGCTCGAGGATGGTACCGGTTACGGGCGCGCGGATCACGGTGTTATCGAGTTGCACCTGCGCATAGGCGAGCTGGCCCTTGGCCTGTTCAATCTGTCCACGCAGCGCATCGATCTCTTCGCGGCGCGGCCCCAGCTTCACCAGCTCGTAGGTCCGATCGAGCGATGCCGTTTTCGCCGCTTGCGCATCATAGCGAGCCTGTGCGTCATCCAGGTTCTGTTTCGCCAGCACTCCCTCCTCGACCAGGCGCTTCGTGCGATCGAGCGTCACTTTTGCGTTCACCAGGTCGGCGCGTGCGCTTTCCAGATCCGCCTTGGCCTTGGCGATCTCCTCCGGACGGGAGCCGTTAAGCATTTGCTCCAGGCGCGCGTTGAGGTTCGCCAGGTTGCCCTTGGCCTGTTGCACCTGCGCGCGGTACTCGTCGTCTTCGAGGCGAACCAGTTCCTGGCCCTGCTTGACGTGATCGGCTTTGTCGACACCGATCCAGGCCACTTTGCCGATCACTTTCGCCGCCAACTGGATCTTGTGTGCGGTTACGATGTATCCCGTGGCGTTCAGGATCACGTCGCCGCTGTGCGCCGGATCGCCGGCCGAAAACGCGCGCACCCGCACAACTTCCACTTCCGCCGCGCGGTTGATGATCCCGTAGGCGAATCGCCCCGCACCCAACAACACCAGCACGGCGATGCCGGCGATGATCCACACTGTGGCCCACCGCGACGGTCCGTCCGGCTTCTTCTTGTTGCGGTCGATCCGCAGGCCCTTGAGTTCCGCGTCCATGGCCGTCTTAGATGTCGCGCAGCGCGACGAGGATCTCCTTTTTGGCCGCCATCCGCGCGGGGAACAGCCCGCCGATGGCTCCCATGACCAGCGCAAAGGCTACTCCGATCGCCATGGCCTCCGGGCCGACACGGAAATTGAACGCGATCTCGCTGAACGTAGAGAAGGTCATGAGCCCGGTTGTGACGTTGTTAAGCGGCAGCACCAGCAAACATCCCAACACTCCGCCAAGCAGCGACAGCAGCAGCGACTCGAAGAAGAAGCTGGTCAGGATGCTTCCCCGGGAGAAGCCCAGCACGCGCAGCGTGCCTACTTCCTTCGCGCGCCGCGCCACCGCGGCATACATGGTATTCATGGCGGCGAAACTCGAGCCGACCGCCATAATGATTGAGACGAACACTCCCAAATACTGAATCGGCGCGGCCGAGTTAGTCTGCGAGTCCATGTACTGCTGCTCGGTCCGCGCAGTGGCGTTGAGACGCTGATCATCGTTGATCGAGTTGATCAACGCGTCCACCGACACCGCATCGGGAACACGCACCAGCGCGGAGCTGAGCCCGTCAAAGCGGTTGAAATCGCCGCTCATCTGGTTCAGATCGCAAAAAATCTCGCTGTTCGTGGCACTCTGGCCGGCGTCCATCGCACCCACCACGTCCCACTCGCCCTTGCCGAACCGCAGTTTCCTGCCGATTTGCGCATCCGGGAAGCGCTTGGCGACCGATTTGCCCACGACGACTTCGCGCCGGCCCGCGCGAAACCATCGCCCTTCTGCTATCTTGACGTGCTCGCGCAGCTCCAGGCCCACCTCGGTCAGGCCGCGAACGGTAACGTTCGTGCCCTCCGGATTCTGAACGCTCGGCAGATTAATCACCGTCACCAGTTCGAGCGAGGCCAGGGGGTGGCCATCCGCTGCGCGAGCGATGCCCGGCTTGGACTTGAGATCCTCGAAGACGGATCGAGCGAGCCCGCCGGTCAGCTCGGCGTTGGCGCCCTTTCTCATCACCAGAATGTTCAGCGGATTCGCCGCAGTTTCGAAGGCTGTTCGAAGGCCGTTTACCAACGCCAGCACCGCCACCAGCACGGAGACGGTGAGCGCGATCCCGAGCGCCGTCATGATGGTGGTGGTCTTTCGCACCGTCAAATTCCGCAGATTGTATGCCAGTGGAATCGCCATAAGTCATCCAGAGTCGCGCAAAGCTTCGAGGATCGACGTGCGCGCCGCATTCCATGCGGGAATCAGCGAGCTTCCGACGCCGATGAGAAACGCGAGCGCCAGTGAAAGCGCACCGACGTCGGGCGTAATGGAAAGCGTTCTCATCGCCCCCACGAACGTCGGCCCTTGGCGCAGCGCCGCGGTCATGCCGGAGGCGAGCAGCAAGCCGAGGGCCCCGCCCATCAGCGCGATTACGCCGGCTTCGCCCAAAATCATGAACAGAATTGCGCCCGGCGTGTAGCCGAGCGTCTTCAGAATCCCTATTTCACGGACCCGCTCGCGCACCGACATCGCCATCGTGTTCGCCGAAACCAACAGGATGGTGAACGTCACCGCCGCGCAGATGATCATCAGGTACAGCTTGATGTTGCCGAGAAACGACACGAACTGCAGCGCGAACGCCTGCTCGGTTTCGGTCTTGGTCGGCGCGGTCGAATTTTCGAACATTGTGTCGATCGCTTTAGCCAGGCGCGGCACCGCCTCGGCGTTCTCGGCTTGAATCTGGAAGGTGCCCACCATATCGCCGCGCGGTCCGGCGCCGAGCAGCTCGCGAAGGTAGAAATAGCTGAAGAACAGCGTCTCGTTGGTGTTCGGATCCTTGAAAATGCCGACCAGAGTCAATTCCGGATTGACGGGATAAATGTCGCCCGTGAGAAAAATGCGCTCGCCGATCTTCCAACCCATGCGCTCGGCGAGATCGGAGCTCGCAACCGCGCCGGTGCGGAGACGCTCGAATGCACGCTTCTGCTCGTCCGGCATTTCGAGCTCCGGCCGCACGCGGAACAGCTTGTCCGGTTCGATGCAGAAGCGTGCGAAGAAATTGCGCCGGTCGCGCGCGTCCTTGTAAACGCCGCCGAACCATTGCCACACCATCGCCTCGCGCACACCGGGCAACTGGCGGATTCTGGCCTCGTAGGAGACGGGCAGCGGCTGGGTCATCGACACTTTGTGGCGCGCAACCAGCCGCAACTCTTGCCCCGGTTTCGGCGGCGCCAGGAACAGGCCGCGATACAGCGCGAACATGACGCCCAGCAGGCACAGGGACGCGGCGATGCTGAGAATCGTCAGCGTGCTCCGGCGCCGGTTGCGAAGCGCGTTCTTGAGCATCAACGGCACATAGCGGAACATACATATATTCTAGGGGAGTGAAGCCGGGCGGCCCACGACCCTACCGGCGAAAGCCGCCCTTTTCATGGACGAACGGCGCGAATCCCACGACGAATTCTTCTTGCGCCAGGCGCTGGCACTCGCGCGCGAAGCCGAGAGCACCGGCGAAGTGCCGGTGGGCGCGGTGGTGGTGCTCCAGGGCACAGTAATCGGAACCGGGCGCAACTCCCCGATTTCTCAAAACGATCCGACCGCTCACGCTGAAATTCTCGCCTTGCGGGAGGCAGCGGCGGCGATCGGGAACTATCGCCTGGAGGGCGCGACGCTTTATGCGACGCTCGAGCCTTGCGTGATGTGCGCGGGCGCGATGGTGGCGGCGCGAGTCGCGCGTGTGGTGTTCGGGGCGCGTGATCTGCGCTTCGGCGGAGTTCGCAGCAAGTTCCGGCTTGCCGATTCGGACCTGCTCAATCATCGGGTCGAGATCGTCGAGGGCGTCCTGGGAGCGGAATGCGCGGAGGTGATGCAGCGGTTTTTCGCCGCGCGCCGTTAACGCTTGATCTCGTGAATCTTGATGTTACGGAACATCACCACCGAGGTCTGGTCGTGCAGTTGCAGTCCGATCGGCCCTTTGATTGGACGGCCGGGCGCGCCCGCGTACTGCGATACGACATGCCCGTTCAGGCTGACTTTGATCATGGAATCGCGCACCTCGATCTGGAACGAATTCCAATCATCATCCTGCTGAAAACCCGTCTTGGCGGCGTCGAAAAGATAGACGCTGCCCGAAGGGTATTTGTCCCTGTAGCCGTTGCTGATCTGAATTTCGTAGCCGAGATGCGACGGTGTCTTGTTTCTATCGGCCTGCGGACCCGCGATGCTAAACCGGCCCCGCGAAGGATCGCGCAGGGACACGCCGCTATTCCCGCCGCGGCGTGTCCACCACTCCAATTGCAGATCGAATTCGCCGAACTCCTGTTTGGTGTAAAGCCAGGACTGGTTGACCTCCGGCTTGGGCTCGTACTTGATTTTCAGATCGCGTTGGGCGAGCAGTGTGCCATCGCGCATGACGGTCCAGATTCCGTCACCGATGACTTCCCATCCGTCGAGGTTCTTTCCGTTGAAGAGAGCCGTCCAGTCGGCGCCGGCAGCCTGGCCGACCAGCAGAACCACACAGAGAAGTCCACGCATGGCAGCATTGTAACGCAGCGGTGCGTCAGGCGCTTTTGCGCAGAGGCATGGGGAATTCGAGATGCGCGGGGCGCGTCCCGGAGGCCGCCGCCGGCGGGCGGCGCCGCACAGACGAGAGTTCGAGGCGCGACGGCCCGTGGAAATACTCATCCAGCGGAAACAGCGAGTAGGGCTCCAGTTCCCGGAAGACGCGGCCCAGTTTCTGTTCGATCCGGTAGACCGCGTGGAAAAAATTGCCACGGTCGATACCGAGTTTGCGAGAGCACAGCTTCCAGTCGGCTCCCAGCAGAAAATGGTAACGGAACACGCGGTACTCCTGGCGGTTCAGCGTGCGCCGGGAAATGAGACAGAAATCGGCGATAAATTCCTCGTCTTTACGCCCCCATGTGGACGGGCGCTGGCGGCCCGAATGCGGCTCGAGCGAGATCCGGCTCAAGTGCTTTTCTTGCGTTACGCAACGCAAAAAGCGATCATAACAGATCCTGAAAATTGCGCGCAGCACGCAGTTGCAAGGAGCCGGCGCTCCCCTTCTCGCGAGCCGCAATCCCGAGCCGTGGCATTGCGTGCAATTGTGCATGGCAAGAGCCAGTGCCTCTGAACGATTCCATTCCATACGGTGTGTGCCCTCCGGGTATGGCCGCCCTCCCGGCGGCCCTTGCAGGTATTGTACTGCTAATCGCCGGCATATCGCACAACATTAATTTCATAATTAGTACTATATTTCGCGATAAACCTCCAGAGTTTGCCGCGCCGTTTCCTCCCAATGAAAGCGCTGCGCCTGCTCTCGTCCGGCCTCGGACAGCCTCCGCCGCCGATCTTCATTGAGCAAAACCGCTCGTAATCCGCGGGCAATATCGAAGACATTATCAGGCGTAACCAACTCGGCGGCCTCGCCCACCGCTTCGACCAAGGGCGGAACATTGGAAGCGACCACCGGCGTGCCGCAGGCCATCGCTTCGAGGGGCGCGAGGCCAAATCCTTCGTAAAGCGACGGAAAGGCAAAGACCGCGGCCGCGCGGTAGAACACTCTAAGGGTCTCGAGCGGCACGAATCCCAGGAACCGGACCGCCTGCTCGACCCGCGTCCCGATCACAGCCCGGCGTACGGAAGGGTACTTGGAAAGCTCGTCCCCGATGATCACCAGGCGCAAATCGCCGTACTGCGGATGACTCTCAAACTCGCTGCGGAGAACGGCGAACGCTTCCACCAGGCGGGGGACGTTCTTTTGGGGACGAATCGTCCCGGCGTAGAGAATAAATGGGCGGCGAATCGAATAACGCTCCAGAGCCTGGAGGTACTGGTCCGGATCCTGCTGGTCCGCGGTGAAGGCGGGATCCGGCGCACCGTAGATGGTGCGAATACGGCCGGGGGGAATGTGGAGCACCGCCTCGACATCGCGCCGGGTGGAGTGGGACACCGCAATGATCCGGGCGGCGCGCTGCGCTCCCCGCCGGAAACTCTGCTCATGCATGGTGTGCCGAAACTCGGGCTGGGTGGGAAAGAGCAGGCTGCTCATATCATGGATGGTCAGGACGTAGGGGCACGGCATCCACCATACGACGGAATTAAGGGGAATATGGTATAAATCCGGACGAAATGCGCGCAAAAAATGCGGAAAAATGATTTTATGGAGCAGGTCTGTGTCGTCCCTGCCGTAGACCGCGGTGTGAAAATTCGGTCCCAAATTCTCCACCTCGCCGGCATCCTGCGGCCGCGTTATCAGCGTGTAACGATTCTCCTGGTCGCGGCAGGCCAGCGCCCGCGTAAGGTTGCGGATATAGGTTCCGATGCCGAAGTCCCGGATGCGGCGACAGTCGATGACGATGTGACGCGGCATCGCGCACCTCCTCTGGCACGTTGGAACTCAGGGCACGGTGGCGGCGGAGAGCTTCCAGGTGTAGAGCGGCAGCCGGTCCGTAAGCGCGGTAACTTTGCGGCGCACTTCGGCCGAAACCTCGTCGCTCGAAATATTTTCCAGCACGCGGGCGATGAGCTGAGCCACTTCGCGCATCTCCGCCTCACGAAAGCCTCGAGTGGTGACAGCCGGACTGCCGAATCGCATGCCGCTCGGATTGAGCGGCGGATTGACGTCGAACGGGATCGTGTTCTTGTTGGCGGTGATGTAGGCGCGGTCCAGGGCCGCCTCGGCCTCCTTGCCGCGCACGCCCTTGGCGAAAACATCGACCAGCATCAAGTGTGTATCGGTGCCGCCCGAGACGACGCGGAAGCCTGCCTGGCGCAGCCCCGCGGCGAGCGCCTGCGCATTCGCGATCACCTGTTTCTGGTACGTCACGAACTCCGGGGCCATGGCCTCCTTGAAACAGACGGCTTTGGCGGCGATGATGTGCACCAGCGGGCCGCCCTGAATGCCGGGGAACACGACCTTATCGATCGCCGGTCCATATTTCTCTTTCGCCAGGATCATGCCGCTGCGGGGGCCGCGCAGGGTCTTATGCGTGGTAGACGTGACGATATCGGCGAACTCGCACGGATTGGGATGCAGACCTGCGGCGACCAGGCCGGAAAAATGCGCCATATCAACGAGCAGGATCGCGCCCACCGAATCGGCGATTTCGCGGAAACGCGGGAAATCGATGATCCGCGGATAGGCGCTGCCACCGGCTATGATCATCTTCGGCTTGTGTTCTTCGGCCAGCCGCGCGAGTTCACCGTAATCAATGCGCTCATCATCTTTCCGGACACCGTAGGGGATCACCTTGTAGGTCTTGCCGGAAAAGTTGAGATGGTGCCCGTGCGTCAGGTGCCCGCCGTGGGACAGATTCATGCCGAGGATCGTGTCCCCGGGATTGAGCACGCTCGCGTAGGCGGCCTGGTTGGCCTGCGAGCCGGAGTGCGGCTGGACGTTGGCATATTCGGCTTTGAACAGCGTCCTGGCGCGGTCGCGAGCAAGATTTTCGACCACGTCGGTGTATTCGCACCCGCCGTAGTACCGGCGCCCCGGATAACCCTCCGCGTACTTGTTGGTAAAAACGCTGCCAGCCGCCTCGAGGACGGCTTCGGAGGTGAAGTTTTCGCTGGCGATCAGCTCGAGACGCGAATTCTGCCTTTCGGTTTCCTTGCGGATCGCACCGAAAATCTCGGGGTCAACCTCGGCCAGGGGCCGAGCCATTCGTTCCTGTTCCGTCATGATCGCTGTTCCAATTTTCCGATCTTCTCCACCCGGAGGGCGTGACGGCCTCCGTCAAACGGCGTTTCGAGAAAAACTCGCACCATTTCGTTGGCGGCGTCGGCGCCCGTATATCTCGCGCCGAGCGTCAGCACGTTGGCGTTGTTGTGGGCGCGGGTGAGGCGGACTTCGTCGGCATCGAAACCGAGAGCGGCGCGGACGCCGGCTACTTTGTTCGCGGCGATCGACATTCCAACCCCTGTCGCGCACACGAGCACGCCGCGTTCGGCGAAACCCGCGGCGACGTCCTTGGCCACAGCACCGGCATAATCCGGGTAGTCCGTCGATTCGGGCGTATCCGTGCCGAGGTCGATTACTTCGTGGCCGGCGCTGCGCAGCGCATCGCGAACCTGCTCCTTCAAAGCGAACCCGGCGTGATCGGCGCCAATAGCTATTTTCATAAACGAAGAAATGATTCTACCACCCTGCATCGAGGTAGCGGATGGTTTGGATACACTTTGGTTTCCCGGCGATGAACGTCCTGCTTCAAGCGCTGCTGCTGCTATGCATCGCACGGTTGTGGTTGATGCCGCTGCCGTCCAGTTTCTGGGTCGACGAGATGGTAACGGCGTTTGTAGTGCGGTTCGGTCCCACGCATCCTTCGCTGGCGGTGGCTCCGCAGGTTCCGGCGTCGATTTATTACGTGCTGCCTCGAGCCGCCGGGGCCCTGTTCGGATTTTCCGAGATCGCCTACCGTTTGCCTTCGGTCCTGGCGATGGCGATTGCGTTGTTTCTGATCGCTCGCCTGGCGGCCCGCTTGATTTGTCCGGAGGCGGCGTGGTTCGCGGTTTTTGCCTGCCTGGCGCTGCGCGGCATCAATTATCAGGCGGCAGACGCGCGCCCCTACGCGTTGGGCACCTGCGTCGCGGCGGCGAGCCTGTTGTTTCTGGTCCGTTGGCTCGATTCGGGCGGGTGGGACGAGGCGCTGCTGTTTGCGGTTTTCGCGGCGCTCGTGTGGCGAGTTCATCTTATCTTCTGGCCTCTGTACCTTTTGTTCGCTGTGTACGCGTTGCTGCGCCTGGTACGTGGCGATACGCGGGCCGGGTGGCTGCGGGCGGGTGTCGTCTTTTTGCTGGTGGGGCTGGCGCTGGCGCCGGTGCTGCGCGACGCGCTGCCGCTGTTCCGGGAGGCGAAAGCGCACGTGATTGTTCCTCCTCCGTCGGCGCTGGACCTCGTCTATTCGCTCAAGATCGGGCTGATTGCAGTGTGCGGCGCCGGGGCATGGGTCTTGAGCCGCGTGTTCCGGTCCGCGACGGATCGGCCGGCGGCTTCCTGGGCATCGCTGACTCTGATCCTCGGATGGTGGCTCTGCCATCCGCTTTGTCTTTTTGGGTTTTCTTGGCTGACGGGCGATAGCGTGTTCTTGCCCCGCTATCTATCGGTGGCGCTGCCTGGAGCGGCGCTTATGGCCACAATGGCGGCGGCATTTTTTATTCAGTCCAGGCACTGGAAGCCGGCGTCGGTGGTTCTGGGCGCCGGGCTGCTGTTGTTGCTGGGAGATTGGCACCACCCCTGGCCGCCACACAGCAATTCGGATTGGCGCGCGGCCGCGCGAAAAGTCAACGAGCTGGCGCTCGGGCCCGAAACCCCGGTAATCTATCCCAGCCCGTTTATCGAAGCAAGACCGCCAGCCTGGAGGCCCGATTATCCGCTTCCCGGATTTCTGTATGCGCATCTGCTGGTATATCCGGTGCAGGGGAAAGCGTACCTGTTCCCCTTCCAAGACTCACCGGAAGCGGACCACTTTGCCGCGAGTTTGTCCACGCAGGTGCTCAGCGCCTCGCGACGATTCGTTATTTTCGGCGGAGACCAAAACGTCCACTTCTGGCGCGATTGGTTGGCTGTGCGGCACGAATTGGAAGGCTGGCGGCACATAGACCTGGGTCCGTTCGGCGACGTCGATGCGGTGCTGTTTGAAAGGCCACGCAACGCTGTGCGTTTGGAACTTCCTGCTACGCTTGCACCAGCTCCAGGAACGCCTGCGCCGCATGGCTCAGACCGCGGCGCGCGGGATAGACCAGGCGGATCTGGCGGTCGACGTTCATCTCCTTTACCTTCACTTCGCGAAGGATGTTTTGGTTGAGTTCGTCGTTCACGCACATGCGCGGCAGGAACGCCACGCCCTCGTTGCGCTGTACCATCTTGCGAATAGACTCGACGGTGGGCATTTCAAGCTCCATGTTGAGCGGCACCTTGTGGCGCTGGAATTCGCGGAGCACCACGGCG
>QHXU01000068.1 GCA_003223065.1 Acidobacteriota bacterium
TGTTGTGCCGGTGACCGTGAGCGTCTGCGAGTAGGCCGTGCCAACCGTGCCCGAGGCAAGCGACGATGTTGTGATGGTCGGAGCAGTACCAGTCGGAGCCGGAGCGTTGATCGTGATCGAGAGCGATTTGGTTGTAGAGCCCGCGCTGTTGGATGCCTGCGCCGTGAAGTTGCTGGTCCCCGCCGTAGTCGGTGTGCCGGTAATTGCACCGGAGGAGTTCAGAGACAGCCCGGCGGGCAGTGAGCCACCGGCCAAGCTCCAACTGATCGGTGTTGTGCCCGAGGCGGACAGTGTTTGTGAGTAGGCTGCGCCGACTATGCCCGACGGAAGCGAAGATGTGGATATGGTAGGAGGGGTGCCGGACGGAACGGAACCGCCACCAGATCCGAACACCGCGTTGTAAAGGGCACTCGACAAGGGATAGCGTGCATTGCCGGTTTGGCCCGAGAGATACTCATAACCAATGCTAAAAGTCGAGATACCGCCGTAGCCGCTGGCCTTCCTCCATGCCGCCACGTCTGCCATGAATTCTACGCCATTGTAGGAATGAAACTCATTGAGACTGGGGATACTCAAGTAATTTGACATGAATTGAGTGTCATAGTGGCGGTACTGGGATTGCCATCGAGTTGTATCGGACACCATATCCCGATACAGTTCATAAGTTTGCATTGAACACGGGCTGACCAAGACCTGCGAGCAGCCGGTCCACTTCCGCCCGTAGAAGGGAATGGCGGCGCTGATTTTTGCTGCCGGGACACCAGCAGCCGTGAGTCGTCCCGTAAGAAGGGAGCACGACCACTGAAGAGGTGCCTCGTGGATTGAGCCGTTGTACCAAGAAGTCGAACCCGCCGCAAAATCCATGTCGTAGCACATGGCATTCACCTGATCCAGCTTGGATTGGTTGGCGCCAGCCACGGACACAAAATCTCCGTTGACGGACATGGTGATGAGTTTGTTCGGCATGGCGTTTCTGAGACGGGTTATCAGGTCTGCATATTGGGCGGCGTCGACACCGCGTTCCCAGTCCAGGTCCACGCCGTCGAACCCATAGGAGTTGACCAAATTGACGATATTGGTGACATACGTAGCGACTGTTGACGGCGAAGTGGCTTGGCCCCAGCAGCAACCTGTATCCGCCAGTTCGGCGAGCACCTTCTTGCCCGCCGGCCGGGAGGCGATCAGGGCGTTGTTGCCGGACGCGCTGAGTCCGTACATGTTTATGGTTCCATCACTGTTCGGGACTGCTGCGAACGCGATGATCTGGGTATAGTAATTCCATGGGATGTCCGAAATTTGCGGGACTCCCGTCCCTATCTCGTAGTATCCCGTAATCCATTGTCCGTAGAGACTTAGTGAAGCGAGTATAATTAGAGCGATCTTCTTCATTTCTTCCCTTCAACCGAGATAAATGTATTTTTTGGAAACTCTGCCGAGCGCTCCGTCGCCATTCGAGGGAGCGGGGCCGCGCTGACCGGAAACCGCGTCAGGTGCGTTGCCTATCGGAAAGTGTTTGTGACAACCGACGCGCAGCGTCTTAGCATCGCTTGGTGCCGCACTGATGCAGTGCGGATCACCACCAGCGCAGACTCAGTTTGAGAGTGGCACCTACGCGACCGTGCTGTTGGCCGACACTCCTCGAAAACGCAGATAAGAAAATCTGCCTCTGGCGGCTCACGTCCGGAGTCGCGAACCGCGAACGAAACAAGAGCTTTCTGTAATATAACTTCTGTTCTGAAACCGAACCATTCGGAAGCGACCTTAAGGGTTACGGAGTTTGACCTTAACTACGTGCCCGCCGGCGTAGCTCGGCATCATACAATGAGGATCAAGTGAGGTATTCTTTCAACACGCCGCGCTGCCTTGGCCCGTTGCTCTTCTCTCTGCTCGCTAGCCCGCCGCTGGTGTATTGCCAGGAGACGCTGCAACAGCTCGAATCCCGAGCCCTCGAATTGAAGACCCGGGGCGATGCGGCTGGCTCACTAGCCATCTGGGAGAAAGCCGCCACGCTTGATCCCCGGTCCGCCCGCATACAAGACGAGATCGGATTTCTGCTCGCGGTCCTCAACCGGCGCGACGAGGCCGTGTGTCATTTCGAGCGCGCCATCGATCTCGACGCCAAATTCGCGGCCGCCCATTACCACGCCGGCGTCGTCTACTGGCTCCAACAGGATCCCGGCAAAAGCATTCCGCACCTGCAAACTGCGGTTGCGCTCGATCCCAAGAGCTTCGATTACCGGTTCTATTTCGGCGAAGCACTAAACACCGCGTCGAGCTTTCACGAGGCCCTGCCGCAGCTCCAGGCGGCAACGGTGCTCAATGGCAGGCATTCGGAGGCGTGGAATCAGCTCGGCGTGGCACGGCAACATACGGGCGACGCTCCGGGTGCGATAGAAGCCTACCAGCGCGCTGTCAGCCTGGATCCGGCCAATTTCGATGCGCGGAACAATTTGGGTTTCATGCTGGTGAACAAGGGGCGGGCCGACGAGGGCATCGTGCAGTTCAAGAAGATTCTCGAAGCCGATCCGGCAAACAACATGGCGCGCGTGAATATCGGCTTCGCTTACCTTATGCGCGCCGACCTCGATCAGGCGGAAGCACAGTTCCGCGAGGTGATCCGCCGCGATCCTACCGTGGCCATCGCGCACTACGACCTCGGCGTGGCATTGAAGCAGAGAGACAAACTCGATGCTGCAAAAGCGGAGCTTGAGCGAGCGCTAGAGCTGGACCCAAATCTCTCGGAGGCACACTATACGCTGGGTATCACCTACTGGCAGAGTGGAGAATTCGAGCATGCGGCCAAGGAGATGCAAGCAGCGATCGCCCTGCGTCCGGATTATGGAGAAGCTTACTTCATGCTCGGCACTGCTCTAAAACAAAAGGGTGATCTTGAGGCAGCTGAGTCGGCGCTGCGGACGGCGATACGATTCGACCCCGCCAACCCCGGTCCTTACAACACGCTCGGCCAACTGCTGCGGCAGAGGGGCGACGCGGAAGCCAGCCGGCAAGCGTTTGCCGAGGGAGCGCGGGTGAAGGAAAAGGAGGAAGCGGAACTGGGGAAAATGCTCCAGAAGAAACCGTAAGCGTCTATCACGCCGCGGACCCCCTCGAAAACTTATCGTTGTGGCCCCGGTGTTCCGAGCGCGCCTCTATATGCCACGCCGCTGGTACGCCGGACCACACCGTGCCCGTGGGGAGCCTTTCACCCTTCATGAGGAGCGAGAGGGCGTCCAACCGCGAACCCTCCTCCATCTCAGCGTCGTAGAGGACCACCGAGACCGTCCCCACCGTGCAGTCGGCGCCTATACGGAGCTTGGACGCCTTCAAGACTCGGTCCTCGAAAAGATGGGTTTGGATGACGCAGTCTTCGTTCAGAGCAGCCCGGTCGCCGATCTCGACGAGATCGAACTCGAGAAAGCCGGTGGTCTGTATGTAAGTTCGGCGTCCGATCCGCGCGCCGAGCAGCCGGAGGTACCAGGGGAGCAGGGGCGTTCCCAACAGGGCTTCGAGCGTGAGCGGCGTGAGAAGGAACTCGTACAGCGCGTTGACGAACTCCAGTCTCCAAATGAACGTGCTCCAGAGCGGGCGTTCGAAGGGCCTGAAGCGTCCCATGACCGTCCATTTCGCGAGCGCCACTGCGCCGGCCACTGCTAAGCAGCAAGCCGCATAGACCAGCGGCAATAGCAGGAGCGTAGCGCCGAGCCCCATGCGTTCCGAGATCTCGATTACCGCCCGGAGGACGGTGGTCGTGACCATGATGAACCCGGCGGGTGGCAGGGTAACGCGAAAGATCTCGATGACACCACGAGTCAGCCGAAGCTTCCGCGTGGGCCGAAACGTCCTTTCTTCCGAGAAAGAATTGCTTGGCTGGCGTCGCGGAAGCAGGATCGGGGGCGATCCCAGCCACGAAGCGCCGGGCCGCGCCGCCGCACCAGGTTGCGAGGGAGGAATTGACAGAACGCCCACGAGCGACCCTTCGCCGAGTACGGCGCCCCCCGGTACAACGGCGCTGTTGCCGATAAAGGTCCGGCGGCCGAGACGCGTCGGTGCGATGGTCATCCAGCCTCCTTCGACTCGCGCCGCGCCCAGTGACGCTTCATCGGCGATCGTGCTCTCGTCCCCGATATTCAGCATGTCGGGAATCATCGAGGTGGCCGTCGAGAGCTCAACGCACGGCCCGAGCCTGGCGCCGAGCGCGCGGAACCAGGGCGCCAGGTAGAGCGTCGCGCGGAGCGGCGCGACGAAATCCAGGCTGAGTCCGAGCAATTGTTCGACGGTCCAGTTCCTCACATAGAACCCGCCATGCACCGGATAAGTCCCCGCGCGGACGCGGCCTACAAGAAGCCACTTGAGCAAAACAACCTCGGTCATTACCAACACGACGAAAGATGCCCCGACGAGTGGAGCCGCCGCCAGGTAAAGGAACGGCCGCGCCACGGGATCGATGTAGGTCAGGAGAGCGATCCCAGGCACCACCGCGCTGAGAAGAAGGACCGGAAGCAAGAGGACGAGCGCTGCATACAACACCGCGAGTAAAGCGCGGCGGAGCGGGCCGCGTGCCGGCGGCGAAGCAGGCGCCGCATCCGCGCGGGGCACTCGCTGTGCGGGCGAACCCGTCCACGTCTCTCCCCTTGGGATACGCCCACCGCGCGGGAGAAGCGAAAGGTCCTCGAGCCGGGCGCCGTCCTCCATCACGGTGTTCTCACGTAGGATGGACCATGTCCCGACGAAGCACCCCCGGCCCACGTGTACAGGCCCGATGACCAGATCACCGTCCTCCACCGCGTAGCCGAGCAACGAAGCCCCTTCGTCGACGCACGTGCCGTCGCCGATCTCAATCAGATCGAAAGCCGCGAGATGGTTTGTCCCGATGTGGACATCCTTCCCGATCCGCGCGCCGAGGAGGCGGTAGACCCATGGAAGCAGCGGCGTCCCGGCTAGGTAGTTCAGGGGAAGCGCTGAGACCAGGGCCCGAACGAACCACCAGCGCACATAGTAAGCGCCCCAGAGAGGATATCGGCCGGCACGCACGCGACCGAGCACAAGCCACTTGGTCGCAACGGCGCCGAGGAGAAGGAGCGGGAACATCGCCATGACGCTCACCGCTGCCCATGCGGCGGACTTGAGGGCGGGATATCCTTCCTCCACAAGGAGGAAGTAGACGAGATACGGCGTGACCCATTCGATCGCCCTAAAGCCGAACACGAAGTACAGTCCGGCCGCCTGGAGCACACCGGCAAGCAAGTGCCTGCGCTGCCCGTCTCGCATGCGCCTCTCACAAGTGATCGGCGTGGCCCCCGGGCGCGGCGGCTGCGAGTGCAGCGCGGAGGCGTCAACGGCAGCCGCGAGCGACGCGATCGTCGGGTGCTTGTAAACGTCGAGCACCGAGAGGCGGGCGAATCGCGGGTCCCTCCGCAGCCTCGATACCATTTGCGCGGCGAGCAGCGAGTGGCCGCCGAGGTTGCGGAAGAAGTCGTCTTCGACCGATATGGGCTGCGGTCGAAAGAGGGCCTCCCATACCTCCGCGATCCGCCGCTCGGTGCCGGTCGGCGGCCGCGCAGCCGGTTCACTGGGCTTCTCATGCCGCGCCCGGGGCGCCGGAAGCGACGCGCGGTCGAGCTTACCGCTCGGGAGCCGCGGAAGATCGGCCACCGTCTCGATAACTGCCGGAACCATGTACGCGGGGAGCCGGCTTCGTAGTTGTGAACGGAGGTGGTCTTCGTCTAGCTTGCCGCCATTGCGTGGAACCACGTAGCCGACCAGTTGCTGCACGCCGGGCGTGTCTTCGCGCAAGGCGCACGCGGCCGCCAGGAAGCCGTCCACTTCAAGTAGCACCGACTCAATCTCGGCCAGTTCCACGCGGAAGCCGCGAAGCTTGACCTGTGAGTCGAGTCGGCCGAGGAACTCGAGATTACCCTCGGCATCGATGCGGCCCAGGTCGCCGGTACGGTAGAGCCGCGCGCCCGCCTCGTCCGCCGGCGCGAATGGGTCCTGCACGAACCGCGCTCCGGTCTCGCCGGGAAGGCCCACGTATCCTCGCGCTACGCCGGCGCCGCCGATGCAGATTTCGCCAGCAGCGCCGGGCGGAACCGGCTGAAGCCCGCCGTCGAGGACATGCACGCGATAGCCAGGGATAGGGCGGCCAATCGTGACCGGCTGCCCTGGTGACAGGTCCGCGTACGTCGCGATGACAGTGGTCTCCGTGGGGCCGTAAGTGTTCACCATCCGGCGCCCGGGCCGCGCCCAACGAGCCACCAGCTGGTCCGGGCACGTCTCGCCTCCAAGGATCAGAAGGCGCAGGCTCGGCACATCCTCATCGATCATCGACAGCAGCGTCGGCACGCACGAAAGCACAGTCACTCCGCAGGCCGTAAGAAGCCGCGACAGATCCGGACCTGACCGCGACATCTCAGGCGTCGCCGGAACGAGCGTCGCGCCCGCGTGGAACGCGAGCCAGACCTCTTCGACGGACGCATCGAAGGAGAGTGAGAAACCCTGGTAGACGCGATCCCGGGGCTGCACGGCAAACAATTGACCCTCTGCGCGCACGAGGTGGCACGCGCTACGGTGCTCGATCATCACGCCCTTGGGACGGCCGGTAGAGCCCGAGGTGTAGATAATGTAGCAGAGGTCCCGAGCGCCCACGCCGATCTCCTCGCGCCGCAGACGTGCGGCGCTCTCAGAAGCGATCGCGTCGCGGTCGGCATCGGTGCGGACCACAGCGCCGCCGAATTTCGCGTGAGGCCCCGCCAGGCCGGCGGTCGTCACGAGCGTTCCAGCTCCTGAGTCCTTTAGGATGTACGCGACGCGGTCTGCCGGGTACTCAGGATCAATTGGCACGTAAGCTGCTCCCGCCTTGAGAATCCCCAGGAGCGCCGCGTATGCGTCGGCCGACCGCGGAAGCAGCATCGCCACCACCGACCGGCGTCCCACGCCCTGGCTGCGCAGATGGCGGGCAAGGCGGTTCGCGCGGCTTTCGAGTGCGGCGTACGTCGTTTCGTCGCAGCCAAAGACCAGAGCCACGCCTTGCGGCCGTGCGTCCGCCTGTGTCTCGAAGATCTCGTGGAGGACCTCGTCGGGCGAGCAAGCAGGTAGCGTGTCCTCGAAAATGTCAATCACTTCTACGGGAGATTTCATAGCAAAAGAAAGTAAGGAATGTCTCTTTTAGTCAAAAACATACAACATCTCTTAGAATTCGATTCCTATGGCCAATCCTAAATTAACGAACGTAGGCGAAGGCAAATATTCACGCAATTGCCGGTCGGCGCTTCTACTGAACTCCAAATGCGGCTGTAAATACACGTGCGGTCTTACATGATAAGTGAGCATGCCTTCGGCTCCCATGAAATTGAGGGCTGCCTTGTCGAGGCCGATGTAGACATCGTTGAACTTCGATGAAGCCCATCCCGAGCGAACGCCAGCCGCCAGTTCGGTCCTCTTCGTGAAATGTCTTTCGTAACTCAACCCAACCTCGCCAAAGTACGCGCCCTTATAAGCCAACATGTCAAAAGCGTGAATGGTAAAAATGCGGAAGGGGCCGGCCGGGAAAGACAGCTTCACTGAGCCTTCCATCGTGTTGCTGCCGTCGATGTCCTCCGGCTGCCGGTTTAGATAAGCCTCGAGTGCAGGTTCGATCCGGAGCTTCTTCCAATCGCGGGCATAGGTCACTATCACACCGGTATCCTGCAGGCGCGCACCGTCGGGTGCCTTAGCCAGAGCGAGATTGCTCCAGGTAATTACGGTGAACCCGTACGCGGAAATCCATGCGGACGGCTGCATAACCGGCCCGTCGGTGATCACAATGCCGTGCCACACATAGGCCGAATTGAAGTCCGTCTCCGCACCATAAAAGAACTTCTGATCGCCTCTTGCGGTTTGTGGCGGGTCCTGCGCGAAAGCGCGGTGCCAGAGCAGAGCGATAGCGACGGGCAGGGCGACCACCGCTAACTTGCTCATACGAACTCCGCTCCTGGAATGCAGATCCGAAAACGAGATCTCAGGCGCTTAAGCCTGTGCCAATCAAGTTCTCGCGGGCATGTCGCCTGCCACGCTATTGACTGGTAATTATCCTAGGGCGGACCCCGGGGAGCGTCGGGGGTAGCCGTAATGAATTCGAAATTAATTCCGCCGTGAGGCGCGAGATTAAATCGATGGGCTCTGTCTCCACCGATTAGGATTTGTCTGAAACTAAAACAAAATCTGCTGGGTACTAGGTAATTTCGATGGTCTAAAAACACAAGATGTGTAATTTGGAAGTACTATGCGCACGGCGGTTCGATCCGTACGCGAACGTAACAGCATGTTCGGCGCTCAAGATTGACCCGCATCAGTCAGCATCGACGTTCCACCAGTACCGCCTATCGAGTTCCACTGTGCAGCGCTGATGACCGCTGGGGATCTACACGGTTGAGGTATAACCGTCCTCTCCTGCATTGGTAAGTCCCTTGCTGAGTGGGATCGCAGGATCGGAGCCGGTCAGAGCATGAAGCGCGGCGTGGTGCGCTGCACTTCCAGTTCGCATTAACCACAGTTTCGAGCCCGGACGGTAAACCGAGGCCCGCTCCGCTCCCGCGCATAAGGGCGCGGACTCAATCGGGGATTCGATGGCGGTACCAAGTCACCTTCCGAGTTTCCCGGGGAACTGCGCCATGCAATGATGGCTCAGCTATCCGTGATGTGGTTGCGGAATGATGAAGCAAAGAACACGGCGGAAAAGTCCAAAACGATCAGAAAACGAGGTGAGACAAGATGAACGATGCCACTCGACTACAAGTAGAAGAACTCGAGGAGCGGATCGCCCCGGGCGCGCTCGGCAATCCAGGGAACAATAACCCCGGCCAGAACAACACCAATAACCCTGGGAACCAGCCGCCAAACGGTGGCGGCCGCTGAAGTAAGTACCGAAAGCGAACCTGAATCATGCAGCGTCGAATGCAAACCAGAAAGGAGGTGAGACAAGATGAAAGACCAGGAAACGGTTCAGCTCAAGGTTGAAGAGTTAGAGGAGCGTATTGCTCCGAGCGGGTTTGGCCCGTCTAACAACGGGAATCCAGGCAACGAGGTCTCTAACGGCGCCAAGCCGCAGCCGTCCGGGCACCACCACTGAGCATGCACGACGCAGCCCTCGAGCATACTTGGGACTAGTGTGGAAACTGATTCGTGTTACCACAAGTTGCGGATTGGAGTGCGCGGCTTGGCCGGCGGGAAATGGACAGCCTGCGGGGAAATAAGGCAGCGGCTCAGCCAAGGCCCCAAGGCTCGGCTCTGGCATGTCCCCATTTCAACCGGAAAGGAGGTGAAACACGATGAAAGACCGAGACCAGATCATGCTCGATGTGGAGGAACTGGAGGAGCGGATTGCGCCGAGCGCTACTTCCGCGTCGCCCACGGGGAAGCACCACGGATCGACTCCTGAAGTACCGGTGGGTGCTCATCCACAACCGAATCCATAACGATTAAGTAATCACGACGAGGCCGCCGCGGAATAACCCGGCGGCCTCGTCATGGCAATGTAAAAGGTCATGTCACCAAGCGCACTGAAACTCCGGAGCGGTTTGATCATCAGCCGTCAGGGCACGGACGGGAATAGCGCGTTTATCATAAAGGACCCCGTGACGGGCCGGTTTTTCCGATTCCGGCAGGCCGAGTATTCGATCGCTCAGCAGTTGGATGGTTCAACACCGCTCCATGTCGTAGAGCGCCGTTTTGAGGAGCAGTTCGGGGCAACTCTGGGAAGCGGCGAAATCGTCAGGTTCGTGGAACGTCTGGACCGGTTGGGTCTGCTCGAGAGGGAATCGAAGCAACCCGATGCGTTGCCGCCGAAAAAAAGGGTTCGCGGAAGCCTCCTTTATCTTCGCTTCCTGGCATTCGATCCGAACCGGCTGCTGGAGCGGCTGGCTCCGAAATTCAGATTCTTTTTCACACCCTATTTTTTGATCCTGTCTATAGCTACTATTCTCTGCGGGCTTGCAATCACGGTTCTCGAATGGAATGCAATCGTTCGCGACGTTCGCAACCTCTGGCGGTTCGACCTCCTTCTGATGGCCTGGCTGGCGATGCTTTGCGTCACAGCCATGCATGAATTTGCCCACGGGCTCACATGCAAGCACTTTCGCGGCGACGTGCACGAGATGGGCTTTTTGCTCATCTACTTCCAGCCGGCCTTCTATTGCAACGTGAGCGATGCCTGGCTTTTTCCTGAAAAATCCCGGCGGCTTTGGGTAACCTTCGCCGGGGCTTATTTCGAGATTTTCCTCTGGGCCCTGGCGACAATCATCTGGCGGTTGGTCGAACCAGGGAACTGGGTGAGTTTTCTCGCGTTGGTCATCATGGCAACCTCAGGGATCAAGTCGCTCTTTAACCTTAACCCCTTGATCAAGCTTGATGGTTACTATCTGTTGAGCGACTATCTTGAGGTCCCTAACCTCCGAAAAAGGTCTTTCGATTACCTTCGATCCCGATTCAAGGAGTTAATAACTGGAATACGCATCGCCCACCCCGATGAACCGAACCGTCGTGAGCGGCGGATTTACACCGTTTACGGCTTGCTGGCGGGACTTTATTCGTATACACTTCTTTATCTGGTCGCAGTGTCATGGGGGCGCTTCCTGGTTGCCCGGTATCAAGTCTATGGATTGTTACTGTTCGGCTCTCTTCTCCTGGTTGCCATGCGCAACCCACTATATACGGCTAGCCGGAAAGTTCTGGCGCCTGTCAGATCGCGGCTTGTGAAAGTGACGGGCGCGAGGAGAAAGGCAATCCGCCTTGCTCTCGCCGCCGCTGCGCTGTCCGCTATTTTCCTCGGGCATATGGATCTGAAAGTCGCCGCCGAGTTCAAGATCCTGCCGATCCAAAACGCGAATGTCCGCGCCGAGGTGGCCGGGATCATCCATCAGATCTACGTGGATGAAGCGCAGGTGGTGCACAAGGGTGACCTTGTCGCTCGCCTTTCGGACCGGGATCTTCTGTCGGAATTGAAGAAGGTGGAGGCGGCCTCGGAGGAGGCTGCGGCAAAGCTCAGGATGCTCAAGAAGGGGCCGAGGCGTGAAGAA
>QHXU01000433.1:0-6298 GCA_003223065.1 Acidobacteriota bacterium
TGTGTTTTATCTTCATAATCAATGATTTAGGATCTAGCTACGGAGGCTGCCTGTACATCTGATGCTTGTATCTATACAATTGATGTACATGGCCTTCCTCTCGGCGGCAGAACGTAGCTTCTTGCGCGCCGTCTCGCAATTCGCCTATTGCAATCCGTTCCTGCCTGAGCACACTGAGTTCGAGCGCGCCGCGCTGGGAGACGATTTCGTCGAAGGCGAGCCTGTCTGGAGCCAGACCGTCGAAGATCCCGAGCGCCCGCGCGCGAATGTGTGGCGAATTTTCGAGCGCCTCGCTCCGCTTGCGGAACAACTTCGCGATCGTCTCCGCGCGGGAGCTTCGCCCCGCGAACCGGACCTGATCCTATACGAGGACGCAATCCTTCACCTGCTTTATCAGCGCTACTATCCTCGTTTTTATGAAGCCGGCTTTGGAACGGCGCGGGACCAGTCCGGACGCTGGCGCTTCTATCACGACTACCTCGCCGATTGGCGGTGCTTCTTTGAGCTCGATGGCGTCCGCCTGCCCACCCACCACGAACCGCGGCACACGTTCGCCTGCTTCCGCCAGATCCAGCGCGCCTTCGATCAGATCTTTCGCGACATAATCGGCGGATCGATCCCTGCCGCCCGGTTGCGCGCCGCAATCTGGCAGTCCGTGTTCACCCACGACATGCGCCGCTACCGCCGCACGCTCTACGAACGGATGGGCGAGTTCGCAACTCTCATCACCGGGCCCTCCGGCACTGGAAAGGAGCTGGCGGCGAGGGCCATCGCGCAATCGCGCTACGTTCCTTTTGATGACCGAAAGCTCGCCTTCGCCGACGATGAGACCGTGTCGTTTTTCCCGATCAACATCTCGGCGCTCTCGCCGACCCTGGTTGAATCCGAGCTGTTCGGCCACCGCCGCGGATCGTTCACGGGCGCAATCGGCGATCGAAAGGGGTGGCTCGAGACCTGCCCTGCGCTTGGCTCGGTATTTCTCGACGAGCTTGGCGATCTGGATCCCTCGATTCAGGTCAAGTTGCTGCGGGTGATTGAAACCCGTACGTTTCATCCGGTCGGCGATACGGCGAGCCGGCAGTTTCGAGGCAAGCTGATTGCTGCCACGAATCGGAATCTCGCCGCCGCCATCCGGAAGGGCGCATTTCGCGAGGATCTCTATTACCGGCTCTGCTCGGACCAGATTGCAACCCCATCGCTCGCAGAGCAACTCGCCGCGAGACCAGACGTGCTTAACGAGCTGATCGTTTACATGGCTCGGCGCGTAGCGGGCGCCGAAGCCGAGGAACTGGCGAAAGATGTGACCGCGTGGATCGAGCGGAACCTCGGGCCGGATTATCCCTGGCCCGGCAACTATCGCGAGCTCGAGCAGTGCGTCAAGAACGTTCTGATTCGCCGCGATTACAGGCCTTCGCGTGCCGCGGCCGAGCCCATCGAGGAAATCACACACGATTTCCGCGCGGGCCGTCTCAGCGCGGATGAAATGTTGTCCCGCTACTGCACCGTCGTCTACCGCCAGACCGGAAGCTACGAAGAAACCGCCCGCCGCCTCCAGATCGACCGGCGGACCGTGAAAAGTAAGATTGACGCGGGCTTGCTTGCCCGGCTCAGCCCCGGCGCTGGATGACGGGCGCCCGCCATCATTTCGGCACGTACTCCCAAAGACCTGATCGCGCCGACCAGAAAATGGCTTCGATTACCGCCATGTTCTTCACCGCGTCTTCGAGCGGCGTGGGCACGGGTCCGTCATCGAGAATTGCCTTCGAAAACAGGTCGCCTTGCACCGTATATTGGTCGCATACCGGCAGCTCGTCGACGCAGATCCTGGCGCCGAAGAGACTCGAGCCATCGTCAACGAATAATCTGGTGGGACGGTCTGGCGGCGCGTTAAACGGAATCTCGACTTCGATCCTGCCGCGCGTGCCCAACAGTTGCATCCTTTGATACGGCACCAGTTGCGTGCTGCACGTAAAGCTGCACTGGCCCGACGGATACTCAAGCAGCGCCGATGTCAGGCGGTCGGTCTTGAACTCGGGATCTCGCTCCACCAGCCCGACGACCCGCACCGGCTCCTCGCGGAACAACATTCGCGAAAGCGTGACGGGATAGCACCCGATATCCATGAGCGCTCCCCCGCCAAATTCCGCGATGTTGCGAACGTTTTTCGGATCCCGATTGAAGTAGCTGAAGAAACCGGAAACCACGCGCAGTTCCCCGATGCGTCCGGAGCACGCGAGATCCCGGGCGCGAACCCACTGGGGATGCGTTCGCGCCATGAACGCCTCACCGATTTTCACCCGTGCCCGGTCCCTGGCTGCGACAAGTTCCCTTGCCTGAGTAGCCGAGAGGCCGATCGGCTTTTCGCACAGCACGTGTTTGCCCGCCTCGGCGCAGCGGATTGACCACGGGACGTGAAGATGATTGGGCAGCGGAATGTAGACCGCCTCGATCTCCGGGTCAGCAATAAGCTCTTCGTAGGAGCCGTACGCTTTTGCGATCCCGAGCCGCTGCGCCACCGTCTGGGCTTTCTCCAGATCGCGTGAAGCTATGGCCGCGATTTCCGAAAGCTCGCCGCGCTGCATCGCCGGGATCACTTTTTCGGTCGCAATCTTAGCGACGCCCAGTACGCCCCAGCGGACCTTGCGCACCATGCTCAAGATTCTACAGGAGTAGCACGGATTTGCTTGAATGCGGACTCAGATTTACACACCCTTACGAACGGAAACCTGGCCGCGTGCGCCTAAAACCTTTGCTTCAGCTTTGTTACTCTGAGGATTCGCCGCCCTATCTTTGGCATGCCTGTCACCGGTCACTACGAACTCAAATGAGGAACTTGTGAGCCCAAACGTCGCGAGTGGGTTGCTCGCTTTCTGCTTACTCTTGGGGCTCAGGCCCAGCGGAGCGACGCACAACAGCCGCCACAACAACAGCAGTCAACCCAGCAACCACAAACCACACCGCCGCCGAAGCCGTCCCAGCAGCAGCCACCGTCGACGCAGCAGCCTGCGCCATCTCACGACCGCGACACCGGCGGGGATGCACTCTCGATTGAACCGATCTACTGGCTCAACCAGGGGCAACCCAAGCTCCTGCGGGGGAAAAAGGACACCACCAACGTCCCCGGCAACCTCGATTTTCCGGGGAAGAGCAAAGCGGCCATAGGAGGTGTGATCACCATCCCCACTACTCACGAAAACAGCCTGCAGCTCTCCTACTTCCAGGCCAAGGGTAGTGGCGACACGACTGCTTCGCAGGACGTCAACTTCTTCGGTCAGGGCTTTACGCAAGGCGACCTTCTCGCCACCCAGTACAGAGTGCAGAACTTCAAACTTTCCTGGAATTACCTCTCGTATCCCTATCCTTCGAATGGCGCCAAGTTCCGAAACCTTGTGGGAGGTCCAGTACACATCCGTCAAATCGAGCATCGACGCGCCACTCGATGCCAGCGCCAGCACCGCCTCCGGAACAAAATCGATCATTTACCCGACACTCGGCCTTGGCATCGAACTTCATCCTTCACGCCACCTGCGCCTGGAAGCAAAAGCATCGGGTTTTGGGTTCCCCCACAAGGCGAACATCTGGGACGCCGAGGGGTCGGCGGTCTTGCGGGTCGGAAAACTCGAGGTCTTCATAGGAGGCAAGGGCTTTCACTTCAAGACTTCGCCCCAAGCCGATCAGTACTTGAGCGGGACCCTGTGGGGGCCGTATGCGGGGTTGCGGTGGGTTTTCCGCTAGCAGCAGGCTACGTCAACCGAACCAGGCTTTTATCAGGACCCAGATCTTCTCCCAGGTAGGAACGCGGATGCGCTGCCGCAGTACGTCGTAGTTGGAAGCGACTATCCGGTCGAGCAACCGCGAATAGATGCCGATCAACGCCCGGAGCGAAGCACGGCTCCGCCGGCGGATCATTCCCACCAGCGGCGCCGCCTTTCGATAATATTCCCTTGTCCGCCGCGCTTCGAACTCCATCAGCCGCAGAAAGTTCTGCCGCGGCATAAACTCACCCGGCGAGACGCCAAAGCGCTCCAGATCTTCGGCCGGAAGATAGATTCGGCTCTTTTCCGCATCCTCGCGCACGTCACGCAGGATATTCGTGAGCTGAAACGCGAAACCGCACTTTTCAGCCAGGTCCAGCGCTTCGGGTTGGTCGAAGCCGAAGACATGGATAATTGTCAGCCCGACGACGCTCGCCACGTGATAACAGTAATCGTACAGCTCATCGAAAGTTCTGATCCGGCGCGGCTCGAGATCGGAGCTGACGCCGTCGATCATCTCGAAAAAATACTGATGCGGGATGCGATAGCGCGCGACGCAATCGGTGAGCGCGGGCCAAACCGCATGATCGCCCGGGCGTCCTGCGAAGGCAGCCTCCAGATCCGCCCGCCAGCGCGCGATCGCTCTGGGCCGGTCTCGAATGTCTTCGCGGTCGCTAAGATCGTCGCAGTACCGCATGAAGGCGTAAATTGCGCACATCGCGCGCCGTTGCGGCCGGGGCAATAGCAGGAAGGAATAGTAGAAATTCTTGGCCTCCCTTCGCGCGACGCGCGCGCACCAGGCATAGGATTCCTCGAGTGTCATGCCGCCCGCGAGAACGCCCGCCGCCGCAGCGCTCCGAGCAGCAGGCCCACGCGCTCCATCTTTGAAATCGCCGGCCGCGATGCGAGCACATCATAATTCTGCCGCTCGATTTTTTCGAGGATTTTGAGGCCGCCCCGGCTGAACAAATCGAGGTCGATGGCCAGCCTCCGGTCGACCTCCCCGGCAAGGGGCAGCCCTCTTAGAAAAAGCTCGCGCGCGACGCCGACCACGTCCTGCATCACTGCGCGGAAGCGGTTGTCGAACCTCCGCCCGAACAGCGCCTGGAGCGGATATCCGTGGCGCTCCAAGACATCCAGCGGCAGATACACGCGGTCTTTTTCCAGGTCGACGGTCACGTCCTGCCAGAAATTGGCGAGCTGCAAGGCGGTGCATGTCGCATCGGAAAGCTCCTGGCGCGCCGCGTCATGATAGCCGCACAGGGCCAGCACCAGCCGTCCTACTGGATTCGCCGAGTAGCGGCAATAGTTCAATAATTCATCGAAATTCCGGTACCGGGTTACGGTCTGGTCTTGCTCGAAAGCTTTGATCAGATCATCAAACGGCCCGATGGGTAACTGGCGCCGTGCGGCGGTATCCTGAAGCGCCACGAACACCGGATGCGACGCGCACCCCGCATACATCTCCTGCAATTGCGTTCGCCACCAGGAGAGCAGGCGGAGGCTCTCCGCCGCGTTGCCGATCTCATCGCCCAAGTCGTCCGCCCAGCGGCAGAACGCGTAAACGTTGTAAAAATCCTGTTGCAGCCCTTTGGGCAGCAGCAAACTGACGACGTGGAAGTTCTCGTAGTGATGCGTTGCCAGCCAGCGCGTGTAGGCGAGCGACTCTTTGAGGGACCACAGGCGCTCGATCTGCTCCGGCGAGGCGAGAAAAGCAGTGGGTGCGAGAAACACGGGCGCTACGGAATGATCGCGGTCTTCAAGTGCCCGTTGTGGCTCATCAGGTGCTTCATCACCTCGAGCAGGTTCGTAAGCGGCTCCACTCGGTTCACGAAATCCTTGGCTGTGACGAATCCTCGGCTGATGATGTCGAGCGCCTTGCGGATCAGCGCCGGCGAGTGATGAAAGCTCGCCTTACATGTGAGCTCGGAGTAATGCAGGAGGTTCGTGTCAAGACTCACGTGTGTGTCGCTGGGGCAGCCACCGAAGAAATTCACAACGCCACCGCGGCGCAGCAACTGAATGGCGAGTTGCCAGAGTTCGGGCAGGCCGACCGCCTCGATTACCACGTCGGCGCCGCGGCCGCCTGTCATCCCGCGCACGGGCTCCACGATATCGGCGCCCTCGCTGTTAATCACCATCTGATCGGCGCCCATCCTGGCGGCTCGGTCGAGTTGGGTCGGGCGGCGACCGATGGCAATCACGCGTGCATTGTAGACGGCCTTGGCCAGGCGCACGAACATCATTCCAATAGGGCCAAGGCCGATGACCGCGACCGTGTCGCCGGCGCGCACGCCGCATTCTTCGAGACCTCGCAAGACGCAGGCCAGCGGTTCCACCAAGGCGGCATCCTGATAGCTCACGTGTTCCGGAACCTCATACATGTTCTTGTTGACAATGCGCTCGGGGATACGAATGTACTCGGCGTAGGCGCCGTTGTTGAATAGCAGATCCTCGCAGAGATTCTCCTGCTCGCGGCGGCAGTAATAACAGACGCCGCAGGGCGCGGAGTTGGCGGCGACCACGCGCTGGCCGACGCTGAA
>QHXU01000433.1:6446-6693 GCA_003223065.1 Acidobacteriota bacterium
GCACGTTCACTTTTTCGATTTGCAGGTGCTCTTTGCCGTATAACACGGCCGCCGTCATCTGCTGCGTCACTAGGCCCATTTTTGTGGTTGTATCACTATCTTCAACGATACGTTATCAGGATGCAACGCCCGCTCAATCCCCTCGTGAATCTGGTTGAGCGGAAAACGGTGCGAAATCAGCTCTTCGACGGGCAACGCTCCGCTGAAAACCAGGTCCGCCGACTCCTTCTGCAAATCGACGGAAGCG
>QHXU01000431.1:0-2899 GCA_003223065.1 Acidobacteriota bacterium
ACGGCCCGTACAATATCCGGGTGAATGCCATCTGCCCGGGGGCGATCCGCACGCGCATCTCCCCGCCGCCCGGCAGCGAATTGCACCACCGGCAGCTTAGCAAGATTTTCCTGGGCCGAACCGGAGAGCCGAATGAGGTTGCGCAGGCGGCGCTGTTTCTCGCCTCGGACGCAGCTTCCTATATCACCGGAGTTGCCTTGCCCGTTGACGGCGGCTGGTCAGCTATGTAGCTACAGCTCGAATGCCGCGATGCGCGCGGCGGCGCGCTCTTGAATCGCGCGGTACCGGCTGTTGCCGTGAGAGTCGATCGCAAGAATCAGCGGACCGAAATCCTTGACACGGAACTTCCACAGGCATTCCGGCATCAGGTCTTCCCACCAGACCTGCTCGATTTCTTCGATCTGCAAGGTTTCGAGCGCGGCGGCGCCGCCCACGATCGCAAGATAGACTGCTCCCGCGCGCTGCATCGCTTGAACACTGGCTTCGAGCACACCGCCCTTGCCGACGATCGCGCGAACACCGTATTGCTCCACCAGTCCGGGAACGAAGCGGTCCATGCGCGTGCTGGTGGTGGTCCCGATGCAAATTTTTTCATAGCGCCCATCCGGGAGCTTTCGCACGCCGGGTGCGGTGTGGAGGCAAACCGATCCGGTCAGGTCGACGGGGGGCGCGATGCGTTCATCGAAGATGCGGATCTGCGTCGCATCACGGATTCCGAAGATCGTACCGTCGATAGTGACGGTATCCTCCAGCCGGAGTTGCCGGACCTGAGCTTCGCTCAACGGAGTCTGAAGTTTATAGTCCGCCATTTCCGTAGGTCACCTTTAGGTCCGCTGTTATCCGCGCGGACGCGCGCTCGCCGCGCCAGCATTGGATGTTCACCGCCACCGGATTATGACTGATGTGCGTGTGGGCCCATTCGATGTTCACGGCCAGGGCGGTGGTTGTGCCGCCAAGGCCCTGCGGGCCGATGCCGGTCTGGTTGATCTTGTCGAGAAGCTCACGTTCGAGCGCGGCTACGTCGGGGTCCGGGTTGGAAGACCCGATCTTGCGGAAGGTGCTGGCTTCTTTCGCAAGCTGCATGGCCACGTCCGACGTGCCGCCGAGCCCGATACCGACGATCATGGGCGGGCACGGCTTCGCGCCCGATTCGAAAATGCATTGCAGCACGAATTTCTTAATGCCCCTGAGGCCTTCCGCGGGGTTCAGCATGTTGAGAAAACTCATGTTCTCTGAACCGGACCCCTTCGGCGCCATCGTGATCTCGATACAGTCCGAGCCGGGGGCGAAATCCAGCTTGATGATAGGGATCCCTTGGCCCGTGTTCGTGCCCGTGTGCTTCCGTGTCAACGGGTGGACGGTGTTGGAGCGCAGGGGATACTCGACCGTCGCGCGCTCGCAGGCTCTCTGAATGCGCGACTTCAGCTCTGGGATGTCGACGGCCGCTTTGGTTCCGACCACAACCTTGTAAACCGGTAGACCTGTGTCCTGGCAGACCAGCGTGTCGTGCTCGTCGGCGGTCTTGATATTCTCGAGAATCGTGAATAGCACCTGTTCGGCGGTGGAGTTGCCGTCCTTGCGCTCGGCATCGAGTCCGCCTTTGAGCGCTGCGCGTATGTCGTCGGGAATGTCCTTGAGCGCTGTCCAGTAGAGATCACGCGCGACGGTTTCAATGGTGTCGTAGATCGTTTTCATGTGTCGTCACTCCAACCTCGGGCGGAGCCATGCGCGTGAATTTCACTGGCTGGAAACCGAAGGTCATGTCTTCGCCCGCCGGTGTGAGATAGATGTTCTTCAGGCAGGCCGGATCCGATGCGGGATAATCCTGCCGAAAGTGAGCGCCGCGGCTTTCGGTCCGCAGCAGCGCCGAGCGCGCCACCATTTCGGCGTTCACGCAGAGATTCATCAGATTCAAGGCCTCGTTCCAGGCCGGGTTTGAAGAGGCCTCGCCCGGCGCGCGCACTTTCGCCGCGCGCACCTTTAGTGCCGAAAGCTCATCGACGGCGGCCCTCAAATCCGTGTCGTGCCGTACCACGCCAACCTTCTCCCACATCAGATCCTCGAGCTCTCTGCGCAGCTTGAAGACATTCTCGCCGGCGTCGCGGCCGAGCAGTTGCGCCCACTTCGCGCCAAGTTCGCGAATTTGGGTTTCCGAAATCGCCGGCAGATCGCGTCCGGTGATGGAATCGGCCATGTTGTCTCCGGCGCGGCCCCCGTATACAAGCGAATCCGCGACGCCATTTCCGCCCAAGCGATTGGCTCCGTGCACGCCGCCCCCATCCTCGCCGGCCACGAACAGGCCCTCGAGATTGGTGCGGCAATCTACATCCATGGCAATTCCGCCCATGTGATAGTGCGCGCTTGGAGAGACCTCGACGCGATCGTGCACCAGGTCGAAGCCATAATCGCGGCAGCGCTCGACCATGCCGCGGAAGCTGCGCTCCACGAATCCATGGTCCAGGTGGCTGACGTCGATATACACGCCGCCATGGGGCGTCCCCCGGCCCGTGGCGATCTCCAGGTAACTGGATCGCGAGATCACATCGCGAGTGGCGCGCTCCATCTTCTGAGGATCGTACCGTTGCATGTAGCGCTCGCCCAGGCCGTTGAAAAGCCGGGCGCCCGCACCGCGCAGGCCTTCTTCCAACAGGCCGCCGGTGGCGACAGAGTTGCCCACCAGCAGGCCTGTCGGATGGAATTG
This sequence comes from Acidobacteriota bacterium, assembly GCA_003223065.1. Taxonomy (GTDB): domain Bacteria; phylum Acidobacteriota; class Terriglobia; order Bryobacterales; family Bryobacteraceae; genus Palsa-187. Next base: position 2,702 of record QHXU01000431.1, read on the forward strand.
TAGCATCTCCATGTCCACGAATTTCGCGCCCGCGCGGAAGCCCATCGCCATTCCGTCCCCGGCCTTCTCAAGCGAAGGCGACGAGATCCGGTACATGGTCGCTCCGGCGCCGGTAGCCAGAAGCGTCGCTCGCGACCGGGCCGCGATCAGCCGGCCAGTCCGGATATTCAGCAGCAACGCGCCGCAGACTCTTCCGTC
>QHXU01000431.1:3017-3283 GCA_003223065.1 Acidobacteriota bacterium
CGGCTTTTGGTGGATCGTGCCGTCCGGGTTGCGGTCGAAGAGGCAGCCGAGCCGGTTCTCGAGTTCGATAATCCGTTTCGGCGCCTCCTCAACCAGCGTCCATGCGAGCTCCTGGTTATTCAGGTAAGATCCGCCCTTGATCGTGTCGCTGAAATGTTTTTCCAGGGAGTCGTTGGGATTAAGAACAGCGTTGTAGCCGCCTTGTACCATGCGCGTGCAACCGCTCTGTCCGAGGAGGCCTTTAACAACAATCACGATGCGAAGTT
>QHXU01000432.1 GCA_003223065.1 Acidobacteriota bacterium
ATCGAACCCGACGACCAGATCGCGGCCATCGGCTCCGGCGGCCAGTATGCCAAATCCGCCGCCACGGCCCTCATGGAAAATACGGAACTTTCGGCGAGGGAAATCGTCGAGAAGGCCATGGCCATCGCGGGCAGGATCTGCATCTATACCAATGAAAGCGTTATTTTCGAGGAGCTCGGCTGATGGTCATCTATCTTCCCGCGCAAGCCGCCGATGATGCGCCGGTACTCGATGAACTGACCCCGCGCGAAATCGTGCGCGAGCTGGACAAGTACGTCATCGGGCAGTCGGAAGCCAAACGAGCCGTAGCCATCGCTCTGCGCAATCGCATCCGCCGCCAGAAACTCGAGCCGGAAATGGCCGATGAGGTCATGCCGAAAAACATCTTGATGATCGGACCTACCGGCGTGGGCAAGACTGAGCTGGCCCGCCGGTTGGCGAAGCTAGCCAACTCACCGTTCCTCAAAGTGGAGGCGAGCAAGTTTACCGAGGTCGGCTACGTTGGCCGCGACGTCGAATCGATGATTCGCGATCTGGTCGAAATCGGCATCGATATGGTGCGGGAAGAGCGCCTCAACGAAGTGGGCGAACGCGCCGAGCGCAATGCCGAGGAGCGCCTGCTCGACCTCCTGATGCCCGGCCAGCCCGAGCCTACCGAAAGCGCCGAGCGAACCCGCGAAAAGCTTCGCGAGAGATTGCGTACCGGCAAGCTCGACGACCGCATGGTGGAGATCGACGTGAAAGAGCGGGGCCCCACGTTTGAGGTGTCCACCGCCGGCGGCATCGAGGAGATGGACATCAATCTCAAGGACGTGCTGCCCGGGCTCTTCGGCGGCCGCACGCGCAAGCGCAAGATGCGCGTCGGCGAAGCGCTCGATTACCTGGTGCAGGAAGAAGAGCAAAAGCTGGTGGACATGGACCAGGTGACACGGGTGGCCATCGAGCGCGTAGAGCGTAGCGGCATCATCTTCCTCGACGAGATCGACAAGATCGCGGGCCGGGAAGGCGGACATGGCCCGGACGTCAGCCGCGAAGGCGTGCAGCGAGATATACTGCCCATCGTCGAGGGCACCACAGTCAACACTCGCTATGGCTTCGTGCGCACGGATCACGTTCTGTTTATTGCTGCGGGCGCGTTCCACGTCTCGAAGCCCAGCGACTTGATTCCGGAGCTCCAGGGCCGTTTTCCGATCCGTGTGGAGCTTAAGTCGCTCACCGAACAGGATTTCATTCGCATACTCAAGGAGCCGAAGAACGCGCTCATCAAGCAATACCAGGCGCTATTGGACACCGAGGGCATCAAGCTTACCTTTAGCGAGGAAGCGCTGAGCGAGATCGCCTCCTACGCCGCGCGCGTGAATGAGTCGGCCGAGAATATCGGCGCCCGCCGCCTGCACACCATCCTCGAGAAATTGCTGGAAGAGGTTTCCTTCGACGGGCCGGACCTGAAGAAGAAAGCAGTCAGAGTGGACGCCGCCTACGTGCGCAAGCAACTGGCTGACATCGTAAAGGACCAGGATCTGAGCCGGTACATTCTGTGAGGATAGCGGTAATAATCCTTGCAGGCGCCGCAGGGTTCACCGGCTGCGGCTATATCGGCGAACCTCTGCCGCCTGCGCTGAATATTCCATCGCGCGTCACCGACCTGCGCGCCGTGGAGTTCGGCGACAAGATTCTCGCCGAGTTCACCCTGCCTCCACTGACCACGGAAGGCCTGGCGCTCAAGAGCGTCAGATCGGTAGAGCTCCGCGTTGGTGTCGGCCCAAATCCTTTTTCAATCGAAGGCTGGGCGGCTTCCGCCAGGCGTTTCGAGGTGCCGGCCACCGGTTCCGGCCCGCTGAACTTCGAAATGCCCGCGCGTGAATGGATCGGCAAGGAAGTGATCATGGCAGTGCGTGCCACTGGCCCGAAAGGAAAGACTTCGGACTGGTCGACCCTGTTTGTTCTTCCGATCACCGCGCCGCTCGAGCACCCCACCGGGCTGAAGGCCGAAAACGTCGAACGCGGAGTACAGCTGACATGGCGCGGCACGGGTCCTCGTTATCGTGTGTTCCGCTCCGCGGGCGACGAAAATCCGGAGCGGCTCGCAGACACCGATCAGCCCCAGTACCTCGACGAATCGCGGCAATTCGGAACCTTGTACAGGTATCTTGTGCAGGCAATCTCCGGCGAGCTGACACAAAGCGAGCTCTCTGAACCGATTTCGATCACGCCGATGGATACATTCCCTCCGGCGGTTCCAGCGGGGCTGACTGCGGTTTCAAGCACCAACACGATTGAGCTCGCCTGGGAGCGTAACACTGAACCTGATTTTAAGGGCTACAACGTATACCGGTCGGCCGAAGGCGGGCCGTTAGAAAAAATAGCCTCGCTCATCGAAGCGCCCACCTACAGCGACCGCCAGATCGAACCAGCGAAAAAGTACCGTTATACTGTTTCCGCTGTCGATCTGACCGGGAATGAAAGCCAGCGCTCCGAAGTGGCCGAGGCCACGGCGCAGTAGCCCTAAGCTGCTTAGCCATTCGAACGTCGGACGCACTGGTAAAATCGTCTCCTAGGTGTCTCCTTCCACAAAGAGCCCGGCAGTACGCAAATTCTTCAGCCGAAAAGGTCTCGTCTCCGGGTGGCAT
>QHXU01000069.1:0-9856 GCA_003223065.1 Acidobacteriota bacterium
CATTGGCGAAATGAGCGGCGATACGGGAGCCCATGGTGCCGGCTCCGAGGACGGCCACACGTTGGATGGTTCGCATGTTCAATCCCAAAGTATGGAGTCTACCAACTCAACACTGTTCAGCAGGGCTTACCTCCGGCGCGCGCGGATCGTAACCGGCAGATCGCCGGGATGTGTATTGGTGAACCGGAGTGTCACGCAACCTTGTGCGTCGAGCGTAACGACCGCGGGGGTGTTGACGCTGGTGAGCATCCAGCCTTGCGGCAGCGTGACATAGTTGAGCGGGCGGTCGAGCGTGCGGGCCCAAACCAACTCGCTGTCTTGCATCATGTAGCCTACCGGATCCGTATAAGTTTCCTCGACCCGGATGCGAAAAGACTGGCCATCTTCGATTTCGCGCGGAAGGTCGCCCTGTACCACTACCGAGTCGGGCTCGGCCGGCTCCGGATAATAGCCGAGCGCGTTGACTTGTTTGCCGGTCACGAAATGAGTGTGCAGCGCCTCGCCCGTATCGAGAAGGAACATCTTCGAGTCCGGCGCCACGCTACTGCCCTTGCGCACGAAGCTATGCACGGACTTCTGGCCCGGCAGCGTCACGTTGAAATCGTGCGAGATTCGAAACTGATGCGTGGATGGATCGAGCAGCCAGTACCGGATTTCGCGGTCCTGTTCGGCGCGGTGGAACTGCGCGATCGCCAGAACAGGCGCGAGCATAAGCACGGCCGAACGCTTCATGGCAGCCTCCGCCCGGTGATCTTGACCGGCAACTGATCATCGCGATCGTTCAGGAAACTGACGCGGATGCGGCCATCAGCGCCGGTCGAAACGATTCCCGGCGACGCGCAGCCGATGAGTTCGTAGCCGCGCGGCAACACCACAACATTGCGCTTGATGCCGAGCGGGCGATCGAACACGAATCCTCCGTCCTTTTCGTAATAGGACTCCGCATCCGTGTACGTCTTGTAGATTCGAATGCGCGCTTCGCCGCCTTTTGGCACAGGCTTCAACAGACGCACGCGAATGAATTTCGCGGTATCGGCGGCGCGGCTGTTGACAAATCCTGAAGCCTTTGCGGTGCGGCCGTCCACTTCATCGAACTCGAGTTCCTTGCCGGTGGCGCGGTCGATAACGCGCTCCTTGGTCGATACCGAGCCGGGGCGGATGGGGTTGAAGAAGTACTGCGCGCCCTCGCGGGCGGTCGAAACGTCGTAAACGATCGCGAACTGGTGTGTGGCGGGCGCGAGCAGTTCGTAAACGGTCAATTCGTCAGCGGCACGGACCGTCAGCATTCCCGCCATCCCAACCAACAGCAGCGCGAGAGTCTTCATGGCGACCAACGAGTCTATCACGCGGTATCCTGACTCTATGAAGATGTTATTCATTCTGGCGGGCGCGGTAATCGCGTGCGGCCAGCAGCAGCAACCACCTCCGGCCCCCGATCCGGTAGTCCTGATGGTCGGGAATGAGAGGATCACGAAATCAGAGTTCGAGGGTATCCTCGCGACGTTGCCGGAGCGGCAGCGCCCCGATGCGCAAAACCCCGCGGCCAAGCGGAAGATCGCGGAACAACTTGCCGAGATTAAGGCGCTGGCGCATGAGGCCCGAGAGCGTAAGCTGGACCAGACCCCCAGGATTCAAACGCAGATCGCGCTACAGACCGACCAAATATTGGCCAACACCCTCTACCAGGATATGAGCAGCGTAAAACCCAGCGACGCAACCTTGCTCGCCTACTACGATGCGCACAAGCAGGAGTGGGAAGAAGTGAAAGCGCGGCACATTCTGATCCGGATGCAGGGCTCGCGCGTTCCCCTGAAGCCGAACCAAAAGGATATTACTGATGCCGAGGCGCTGGCCAAGGCGAACGAGGTCCGGGCGAAGATTGTGGCTGGCACGGATTTCGCCGCAGTGGCAAAAGCGGAGTCCGACGATGCAGGTACGGGGGCTAACGGAGGCGAGCTCGGCTCGTTCACGAGGGGCCGTATGGTGCCGGAGTTTGAGAAGGCGGCGTTTTCCTTGCCGATCGGCGAGCTGAGCGAGCCGGTGAAATCGCCATTCGGCTATCACCTGATCCAGGTGGAATCGCACAAAACGAAGCCGTTCGAAGAAGTTCGGGCGGACGTGGAACAGAAGATCAAGCCGGAGATCGCGAAGCAAGGCCTGGAGGCAGTGAAGAAAAAGACGCCGATGACGTTCGACGAGAGCTATTTCGGGAAGTAAGGCGCTATAACCGAACGATCTTCTCTGACGCGTAACCCTTCAAAGCATTGCGCGTGTCGACCACCAGGCGGGCGCGCTCGACGACGCGGGCGTAATCGAAACATTTGTGATCGGTTACGATCACGACGCAGTCCGCTTGATCCGCGCCCTGATCCACGCTAATGGCGCTCATGACGCTTCCGTCGGCATGCACTTTCGGCACGTACGGATCGCTATAGGTGATCTTCGCCCCCCTTCGGCTGAGCAGGTGAATGATATCGAGCGCGGGCGACTCACGTACATCGTCGATGTCGCGCTTGTAGGCCACGCCGAGGATATGCAAGCGCGAGCCCTTGAGCGGCTTCCTATGGTCGTTCAGCGCGTTCTGGATCTTGTCCACCACGAAGTGAGGCATCTGCCCGTTGATGTAGCCGGCGAGCTCGATAAAACGCGCCTCGATGCCGGCCTGCTTCGTTTTCCACGAAAGGTAGAAAGGGTCGATGGGAATGCAATGTCCGCCGAGACCGGGGCCCGGGTAGAACGGCATGAACCCGAACGGCTTGGTAGCCGCGGCGTCAATCACCTCCCATACGTCTATGCCCATCCGGTCGCACATGAGCGCGATCTCGTTCGCTAATCCGATGTTGATCATGCGGAATGTGTTTTCGAGCAGCTTCACCATTTCCGCCACGCGCGTTGACGCCACAGGCACCACGGATTCGAGCGCCTGCCCATAGAACAGCGCGCCAAGCTCGGTGCACGCCGGCGTAATTCCGCCCACGACCTTGGGAATGTTTCTGGTCTGGAACTTCGGGTTGCCGGGATCAACACGCTCCGGTGAAAAGCACAGGAAAAAATGCTCGCCCACTTTCAGGTCGTTCCGCTCGAACATCGGCAGCATCAGCTCGTCGGTAGTGCCCGGATAAGTGGTGGACTCGAGAATAATCAGCATTCCAGCGTGAAAATGCCTGGCGATCTCCTGGCAGGAGCTGACGATGTAGCTCATGTCCGGGTCTTTTGTCTTGCGGAGCGGCGTGGGTACGCAGATGTTGATTGTGTCGAGGGTCGCCACGGCTCCGAAATCCGTGGTGGCCCGGAGCTTCCCGGACCGTACCAACGGCTTCAACGCGGAGGCGGGCACGTCCTGTACATACGATTCCCCGCGGTTGATCGCGTCCACTTTGGACCGGTCGACGTCGATACCAGTGACATCGAATCCTACCTGGGCGAATTCCACCGCCAGGGGCAGACCGACGTATCCCAGCCCGACGATGCCGGCGCGGGCCTGGCGCGCCTCGATTTTGCGGCGCAATTCCTGTGAATGAATCAATGCCTCTCCTTTCTCACTCGCCGAGGTAAAACTCGCCGCGCGCGACGATCTCGGCGGGTCCAGCCAACAGAATTTCCTCGTCCTCCCATCGTAGAGCCAGCGGACCGGCCGGCGTAACCACGCGTACCGGACTCCGCGCGAGCCCCCTCGCTTTGGCCGCGGCAGCCGCGCCGGTCGAGCCTGTTCCGGAACTCATCGTCTCTCCCGCGCCGCGCTCGAAGAAGCGAACTTCAAGGGTGTGTTGGTCGACGACGCGCACGAACGAGACGTTAGTGCGTTCCGGGAAGCGAGGATGCCGCTCGATCCGGGCGCCCAGCGCGCGCCAGTCGACTTCGAAATTATCGACGAAGACAGCGCACTGCGGATTCCCGACATTCAGGGTCGTGCAATCTCGATCTTCGATTCGAGCGTGAAGGTCTTCAACCAGAGCGCGTCCCATATTCATCTCGAAGATGAACATGCGGCCGTGACGATCGAGCAGGTGCAACTGTTTTTGCCCCGCGCCGGTTGCGATGCGGATGGCGGAGCCCGCGCGCCCGGCCTCGATCAGAAACGCGGCGGCACAACGGGTGCCGTTGCCTGAGAGCTCGCTGCGGCTGCCGTCGGAATTCCACAACTCGATCGAGCCGTCGGCGCCCCCGGTCCCGTTCGCGGAGACGAGCAGCCACCCGTCGGCGCCCGGACCTGTGTGCCGGTCGCAGATCGCGCGCGCCGTGGAGGCGAGGTCGACGGTGTCGGCAGGGACTTGATCGCTCCAGGTGAGCAGAAAATCGTTGCGCGCGCCGTGGGCCTTGGTGAATGGGATCTTCATTCTCTTCTTGCTGGTGTGCCCAAAACACTGCTCCCTGACGGCGAAGGTTCGGAGCGTTCGTAGATTTCGACCACTGGCGCTCCTTTCACGATAATCTGCTTCCGCGGCTGATAGTGTGGACCGCGGCGATTGGCTTTCAGCAGAGCGGTCGAGACCGCGTCGCCTGAAAATGCCAGCGCCCATTGCTCGTGAAGGAACAAATCCGGGCGCTTCAAAGCGCTTTCCCAGGCCACGTCGTTGCCCTCATGCAAGCCCTCGCGGAGAGGGATGTGGGCCTCACGGAGAACGCCTGTCAGATCACCGAACGAATAAATGACGCCCGAGCCCGGCGCGTAATTTGCCGCAAGGCGTGAGTCCATGCGCGGCGGGCGACGGAATTCACCTCCGATTCTTTCCAGCATATCGATGGCGGCCAATTGGTCTTGAACGCCCACGGCACTGCCGCTCCCAACACGAGAATCATTGCCGCCGGAAGACGCAGCCGCAAGGGCGTAAGCGTTACCAGCGTTGCACCGGCAAACGCCGCCAGAGGCAGAGCCGCGAGCGCATAGCGGGTGTTATACCACGAGTTCGGCCACAAATCGGGCACGAAGATCGGCGTGCCTGAGGAATGCATGCTCCAGACATAGAATGCAGGTGGAAGAGCTAGCAGCAATGCCGGCCACCAGACGCGTTTCCATAAAACGGCAAGCACGCCCACTCCCGCGATTATCAACGAGGGCCATCCGATGGCCAGGCGCATGGCAGCGAAGTAATAGCGTAGGGCCGTCGGCCAGTCGTGATCGCCGGGATAGTGCTGCATGCCTTGGGCGAGCTGGCGCTGATAAAATCGCCAGCGCCGACCAAGGCCCGTTGTAGAACTCCAGCGGATTGCTGAAATAGAACCGGTTGTACGCCAACCACGCGAGCGGCGCGAGCGATGCAAGCGCAGCGAACAACAGCACATGCCATTTTCGCCTGGCGATCGCGAGCAGGTAGAGCGATACGAACGGAATCAAGAACCAACCTTCATAACGGGTGAGAGATGCGGCGTTGCAGAAAGCTGCGGCCAGCAATAGCGCGAGCAGGGATTGCGAGTCGCGAAACCAGAGCGTGGCCCACAATAGCGCCGCGAGTGAGACGGCGAAAATCGATTCCGTCATCGGCGTCGATTGCAGATACAGCATGTTCGGGTTCAGCGCAAATAGCAAAGCCGCTGCGAATCCTGCGCTCGGGGATGCCAGGGCACGCCGGGCCGCCGCGAACAGGAGCGCTCCGGCGAGGACGAAGCATGCCGACGAAGGGATAGTCCCGGCCAGCCCGCTGCCCCACCACGCGTCGCGCTTCGCGAACAGAAGCATGATCAGATGAGGCAGCGGCAGCCAGGCTGTCCCGATCTGCGCGACGTTGGGCGTGCGGGAATCGAGGATGCGGCGCGCGATGTTGAGGTGCGCTTCGGCATCGCCGTAGTAGAGGACATAGCCGCGTGCCAGGCACCAGCCGGCCGCGGTGACGCTGATCGCGGCCAGCAGGAGAATCACGCCGGCCAAGGCCAGCATCCTAGAATGACGTGAATCGCCGGAATTCTTCGAATCGGGCATCGATCTCGTCGCGCGTCAACGTACGAAAGCGCTCAACGCCGAAGCGCTCGCAACAAAAACTCCCCATCACGGAGCCGTAGATGACGGCGCGGCTCAGTTCGCCCCGGCTGATCTGATGGGCTTCGAGATCGAAACCTTTCTCGGCCAGATAGCCGATGAAGCCTCCTGCAAAACTATCGCCGGCGCCGGTCGGATCGAACACATCCTCGAGCAGGTAGCCGGGCACGATGAAGTAAGAATCGCTGCGGAACAGCATCGCACCGTACTCGCCGCGCTTGATCACCAGCGCCTTAGGCCCCAGGTCGAGAATCGCGGCCGCGGCCTTACGCAGGTTATGGTGGCCGGAAAGCATGCGAGCCTCGCTGTCATTGATGAGCAGAAAATCCCATTCACGGATTGTGCCAAGTAATTCATCGCGGAAGTCGGCGATCCAGTAGTTCATCGTGTCGCCGCCCGCCAGCCGCAACCCGTTCATCTGCGCGCGCACGCTCCGCTGCAGAGCCGGCTGGATGTTTCCGAGCAGGAGGTAGGGCTCGGAACGGTAGCTTTCGGGAAGCTTGGGATTGAAATGGGCAAAAACGTTCAGCTCAGTGGTGAGCGTGGTGCGGTCATGCATGTCATCGGAGTACTTGCCGGCCCAGAAAAATGTCTTGCCGGCCACGCGTTCGACTCCCGTGAGATCGATGCCCCGTGAGGCGAGCAAGGCCGTGTCTTCTTCCTCGAAATCCTCTCCGACAACGGCAACGATCCGGGTTTTGGTGAAGAAGCTCGAGGCCAGGGAAATGTACGTGGCGGCTCCTCCGAGCATGCGGTCGACGCGTCCGTGCGGCGTTTCCACGCCATCGTAGGCCACGGAGCCAACTACCACTAGGGACACTCTTGATTGTAGCCGCAAGCAGAATGACCGCGCCGCCGAATAAAATAGGAAGTAGTGTATCACTACATTTTTTTACCTGAGCTGGTTGGAGTAGCCTTAGTCTTGATTTTGCAAGCGACGGGCGTCTTTTGTATTCTGCGAGGACCGGCCGCGGAAGCACCCAGATGGATAACAAGGATCATCGAGCTGGCGGCGCTCGGTTCATTTCTCCTGATCGCTTTCACGTTCCTGCTCCGTTTTCATCGTGTGGGGAAGTATGCTTCGGCCTGGTGGTTGGGGCCGTTCCGAGGCTTGGTGTACACCTGGGCGCTGCTGTCCGTGCTCGGCGTGCTGGCGTTCGCGATATCCAGGGTCTTGCCTCGCATCCGGCCGGATTACAGCCCGGCCCGTAGAAATTTTCTGCGCACGGCGCAAATTGCCCTGCTGGGCGCGCCCGCCGCGGTGGTCGGCTACGGCGTCTTCGTGGAACGGTCCCGTGTTTCGGTGCGCGAGGCGACGATCTCATCTCCGGACCTTCCTGAGGATTTGGATGGGCTGCGCCTGGTCCAGTTGAGCGACATCCATTTGAGCCCGTACTTGAGCGAACAGGAACTGGCGCGCGCCGTCGAGATGGCCAACGAAACCCGGGCGCATGTGGCGCTGGTGACCGGCGACCTGATCACGCTGCAACACGATCCTCTAGATGCATGTCTGGCGCACCTTTCGAAGCTGCGGGCGGACGCGGGCATTTTCGGTTGCCTGGGGAATCATGAAATCTATACCGGGACGGAAGACTATGCCGAAAAAGAGGGCGCGCGCCTGGGCATTCGATTCCTTCGGTGCGCGGCAACGCGCCTCACCTTCGGTAACGCGCACTTGAACCTCGCCGGAGTGGATTACCAGCGATTCCGCAAGCCATACCTGGTGCACGCGAACAAGCTGTTCGAGCCCGGGGCTTTCAACGTGCTCCTTTCTCACAACCCCGATGTATTTCCGGTGGCGGCGCGGCAGGGATACCGGTTGACGATCGCGGGCCATACTCACGGGGGCCAGGTGCGCATGGAGATCCTGGGACAGGATCTGAGCATTGCGCGCTTCTTCACGCCTTACATTGACGGGCTGTACCGAATCGGTTCGTCTTCGGTATTCGTTTCGCGCGGCATCGGAACTATCGGGTTGCCGGTGCGTTTGGGCTCGCCGCCCGAAGTCGCGCTTCTACGTTTGTGTCGGACCTGATCCTCAGCGACGTTCACGGGAACCTGGAAGCTCTCGACGCGGTTCTCGCTGATGCGGAGGGCCGGTATGATCGCACCCTGTGCCTGGGCGACCTGGTGGGCTATGGCGCCGATCCGAACGCCGTGGTCGATTGGGCGCGGTCCCATGTAGCGGCCATCGTGCGCGGGAATCACGACAAGGCGTGCGTGGGGCTGGACGATCTGGAGGCGTACAATGCGGCCGCGCGCGCTGCGGCGATGTGGACACGTGCGGCGCTCACTCCGCAAAACCTGGAGTACTTGCAGAAGCTGCCGCGAGGTCCGCTGCCCATCCAATGCCGCCAGGGCGCGTTCGATCTGGTCCACGGCTCGCCGCTCGATGAAGACGAGTATCTGATCACGCCCGGTGACGTCGCGCCGATTCGCGGTTATCTCAGTACAAGTCTTTCATTCTTCGGCCATACGCACGTGCAGGGAGGATTCATGGCTGCGCACGGCCGCCTGAAGCGCATCGCGCCTTCACAGGCGCTCCAGCTCGAGCCGGATTACTTCTATCTGGTCAACCCCGGTTCGGTCGGGCAACCGCGCGACGGCGACCCGCGCGCCGCCTACGCTCTATACTTTCCGGATCAGCGGCTCGTGGAGTACAGACGTGTCGCATACGACGTGGAAAAGGCTGCCGGCAAGATTCGCGCCGCGGGTTTGCCGGATTCGCTCGCGGCGCGCCTCTATGAAGGCGCCTGACCCTTTGCTCGGGCGGCGCGAGCCGCAAGGTCGTAGAATGAGTCTTACGGATGTCCTCACAAGACCGTAGGCCACCGTCTGCGGCCCCGAAAGTGGTCGTCGCGACGACGGTAGCGCTTTCCTTTATCAGCTTCTGGCGTGGCGCTTCGATCGTACTCAGCGATCTCGCGTCTTCCTGCTTCTACGCCGGCGGCGCGGCCGAGCACGCAATCGGCAAGTCGGCACCCTGGTTTGTGCTGGGCGTAATGTTGTTCAGCTTCGCGGTGCGCAGCGTGTACATGGAAAGCTGCAGCATGTTTGTGCGCGGCGGCGTGTACGTGGTGGTGCGGGACAGCATGGGGCCCGTCCTGGCCAAGGTTTCCGTCTCCGCATTGGTTTTCGACTATATTCTCACGGGACCGATCAGCGTTGTGAGTGCGGGCCAGTACCTGGGTGCGCTGCTCAACGAGATCAGTGAGTTGCTGCACCAGAGCTACCGGGTTAACCAGAACACTTTCGCCGCCGGTATGGCTGTGATGGCAACCATCTACTTCTGGTGGGCGAACATCAAGGGCGTGCACGAATCGAGCAGCAAGGCGCTGCGCATCATGCAGATCACCACCGTCATGGTGGTGATCTTGATGGTGTGGTGCCCGCTCACCATCGCGCTGAGGGGTCAATTGGGGAATTTGCCTCCCGCGCCCGTGGCGTCAAACCTCACGTTTGTGCCCGACGCGCAGGGCTGGCTGGCGGGCACGTTCTGGCTGCAGATTCCGGTGGTGGCGATCATTGTTGCTTTCGGACACTCGCTACTGTCAATGAGCGGTTTTGAGACACTGGCCCAGGTCTATCGGGAAATCGCCTATCCCAAGCTGAAAAATCTCCGCATCACCGCGAACATCGTGTGCTGGTACGCATTGTTCTGCACGGGCGTGGTTACGCTGTTCGCCGGCATGATCATCCCCGACGCGGAGCGCACAAAGCTCGTCGATAATCTGCTCGGCGGCCTGGCCATGAACCTGAGCGGGCCCTACCTGCTTCGGCTCGGCTTCCACATCTTTGTGGTGATCGTGGGCGGGCTGATCCTGGCCGGGGCTCTCAATACGTCGATCATCGGGGCGAACGGTGTGTTGAACTGCGTAGCCG
>QHXU01000069.1:9994-14364 GCA_003223065.1 Acidobacteriota bacterium
CTTTCGGCGTGGTGTGGAGCTTCTTCCTCAAGGCGCTCGGCGTGATGGTGCTGCGCTTCCAGCGGACGGATCAGGAGTACCGAGTGCCGCTAAATATCCGCATTGGGCGCAAGGATATCCCCATCGGCCTCGCGGCCACCACGCTCGTGCTGGGGGCCGTGGCGATCGCGAACCTGTTTACGAAACAGATTGCGACCAAGTATGGTGTCGCGTTCACCATCGTCTTGTTCCTGGTCTTTACGCTTTCCGAGAAAATCAACCTACGCCGCGTGCAGGTCGAAAAGAAAGGATTGGAGCAGTTTAACCTCGATCATCAGGCGCAGGTGGATGGGGCGACGATCCACGCCCGCCCCGGATGCGTGCTGGTGGCCGTGCGCGACTACCATCGGATGGAGCATCTGAAGCGCGTGCTCGAAAAGACCAATCTGCGGCGCCACGACATCGTAGTGATGACGGTGCGCCCGATCTCGACGGGAGCGGGTGAATACGATCTTTCGGAAGCCCAGATCTTCAGCGACTACGAGAAGGAGCTATTCAGCCATGTTGTGGAAGTGGCGGAGAAGGCGGGCAAGCCTGTGGAGTTGCTGGTGGTGCCGGCCGTGAATCCGTTCGATGCCATCGCGCAGGCGGCCAATAGCCTGCGCGCTTCGCGACTGGTGACGGGCGTCAGCGCGCGCATGGAATCCGATGAGCTGGCGCACCGCATCGGTCTTGCTTGGGAGAGGCTGCCTGAACCGCGGCACTCGTTTTCGCTCGAAGTGATCAGCTCGGACCGCCCGTCGACCTATGTGAACCTCGGCCCGCACCCGCCGCGGCTGTGGCCGGAGGACGTCGATCTGCTGCACGAGCTTTGGCTCAAGCTGAGCGAATCGGAAGGGCTCGGCTCGCGGTTGCACCATCGCGACGTCGTCGGGGTGGCATTACGGCGATTGCAGAAGGATCTCTCGAATGAGGAACGCGAAGCCGTGATCGAAGAGATTCAAAAAGAGCTGCGAAAAGGATAGCGAGGTCCTATTTCGTCTTCTTCTTGGCTTTCTTGTCGGAGGGCGGATCCGCTTCGGCGGTGGCCGCGGCAGGCGCCATCCCCGAGAGCACCGCGTTAAATAACTCCTTTTGTTTGAGCTCTTTCTTGGATGGCGGCGGCTGCTCGTTTCGATAATCGTGATCGTTGTAGCAGGTGCGGCAACGGACTTTGGCCGCGGCTCCGTTCAGCAGCGAAACAATCGAGTGGTTCGTCAGCCGGCGGCACTTGATGCAAAAATCGTCAATCACGTCGCCGAGTCGCAGATCCCGCATACAACTTTCGTGAGTATATAACAATAGACCAGTGGCTTTGCGAATAATCCTCGTTGTGACGCTGTTAGCTTCAGCCGGCTGCTCGCGCAATGCGCCACAATCTTCAGCCGGCGCAGCGCCTCCACAGCCCGGCATCGTGCGCATCACGCAATTCTACGTCTGGCCGGCCCAGCCTCCGGCGGGCGAGAAGGCGATGCTCTGCTACGGCGTTGAGAACGCCTCATCGGTGCGGCTGGATCCGCCCGTCGATCGAGTGTGGCCCGCGATGAGCCGTTGTCTGGAAATTGTGCCGGCGAGACCAGTCACTTACACGCTCACGGCGGAACGAGACCACGACCGCGTCTCGCAGTCACTCACCGTTAAGCCGGGGCCGCCGCAGGTGAAAATTATTGAGGTCTCGATCAATACGCTCGAGGTGAAGCGCGGCGAGCGGGTGACAGTGTGCTACAAGGCGAAGAACGCCGTGTCAGTGACGATTCGTCCCGGCTTCTGGATCAACCCGCACGGTCCGGACCTGGGTTGCGTGTGGCATCAGCCAGCCGCGTCGACCACTTATACCGTGGTGGCAACGGGCGCCGGAGGCGCCGTCGACACCGAGAAAGTCACGGCGCGAGTAAAGTAATCGGCGTGCATGAATCGTTCGATAACGGAAGGAATCCTTCAGGAGGCCTGCGTTCGCCGGCGCCACTCGAAAAGCACGATGCCCGCCGCGACGCTGACGTTCAAGGACGCAACGCCGCCCGCCATGGGAATCCGCAACCGGAAATCGCAGTGCTTCGCTACGTGCTCGTGCAATCCGCGGCCTTCGCCGCCAAGCACGAATGCGACAGGTTCGGTAAACGCGATCTGATCGTACAGATGTTTGCCGCGTTCGTCAACCCCGTAAATCCAGTAGCCGTGCTTCTTCAGGTCTTCGAGCGCCCGGCTGACGTTCACGACGCGGACCACCGGAATATACGCCAACGCGCCGGCGGCGGCGCGCCCGACCGTTTCCGTCAGCCCGGCCGCGCGGCGCTCCGGAACCACGACAGCGGCGGCTCCGGCGGCGTGCGCCGAGCGGATAATCGCGCCCAGATTGTGCGGGTCCTCGACGCCGTCAAGGACCACGTGCATGCCGCGCGTGCCCGCCGTGTCCGCGAGCGACGCATACTTTCCGGCGGCGCCGTACGCGACCACACCCTGGTGCGGCGCGCCCCCCGACGCCCGGTCCAGCTGCTCGCGAGATTCGAAACGAACCGGTATGTCACGCTCCCGGCACAGATCGAGCAATTCCTGAAGACGCGGCCCCGCGGCTCCTTTGACCATGAGAACCCGGTCGAGCGGGCTGCCGGCCCGCAGGGCTTCCCGGACGGGATGGATTCCTACGAGCGGGGACATTATGATAAGGGTACTCTCATGAGCGTTCCAGAAAACGCCGCCGTCCAGGCGCAGCAAGAAATCCCAGATAAACTTTACTTCCGGATCGGAGAAGTGGCACGTCTGGCCGGTATCAAGCCATACGTTCTGCGCTTCTGGGAAACAGAGTTTTCGGCGCTTGGCCCGAAGAAGTCGGGAACGGGCCACCGGCTCTACAGGCGCAAGGATGTGGAACTGGTGCTCGAGATCAAGCGCCTGCTCTACGATCAGCGATTTACCATCGAGGGCGCGCGAAAGTACTTGGAGGCGCGTGGCAAAATGGAGCCTGCGCACGCGGCAAAATCAGAGAAGCCGGCTAAAGCGCAGCGCGATCTCTTCGGGGCTGCTTCCCCTTTGCTCGAGACTGTCCGTAAAGAATTGCGCGAAATCGTCGACATGCTCAAGTAGGGCCCGTCCACGCCGGCCATGACCGGCGTTCTCCTCAAATTCAGTAACACCTGGACGATAAGCACATAGTATGGGTGCGCCATGATCCATCTGACGCGAATCAACCACATTCCACTGGTGTTGAACTCGGATCAGATCGAGCACATCGAGGCAACTCCGGACACGGTGATCAGCCTCATGAACGGGCAGAAGTTCGTCGTACTCGAAACTCCGGGCGAGGTGATTCTGAAGGTGATCGAATTTCGCCGCGAGATCGCTCGCGGTTTGTCTTAACGGATCATGGCTGAGGCGACCAAACCTGAAGAAACGAAAAACCGCGCCAGGAAGGGCCGAAGTAAGCCGGACCTTGCGACGCTGGGCGGGATGGTGGTCGCCCTCGGGGGCTTGCTCGGCGGATTGTTGGTTGAGGGCGTCAAAATCAGGGACGTCCCGCAGTTTACCGCCGCGATGATCGTGCTGGGTGGAACAGCCGGCGCGGTCATGGTCTCCACTCCTCTCACCACCCTGATCGCGGCCATGAAGCGCATGGCGAGCATCTTTTTCGACTCCACGCTTCAACTCGACGGGCTGATTACGGAAGTGATCGGCTATGCGACCAAGGCACGCAAGAACGGCCTCGTGTCGCTCGAGCAGGAGGCGATGTTGATCGAGGATCCGTTCCTGAACAAAGCGTTGAACCTGGCTGTGGACGGGACGGACCTGCAGGAAATCCGCAGGATGCTCGAACTCGAAATCGATCTTGAAGAGCAGCACGCTGAAGCCGAGGCGAAGGTTTTTGAGAGCGCGGGGGGCTACGCGCCAACAGTCGGCATCATCGGAGCCGTTATGGGCCTGATCCAGGTGATGAAAAACCTGGCCAATATCGATGAGTTGGGTCACGGCATCGCCGTCGCGTTCGTAGCCACGGTTTACGGTGTGGGCGTCGCGAACCTGTTCTTTTTGCCGGCCGCAAGCAAAATCAAGGCGCGCGCACACGCCGAAACGCAGCGCAAGGAACTGATCCTCGAAGGCATCTCCGGGATTGTCGAAGGGCTCAACCCGAAGCTGATCCGCGCCAAGCTGGAGGCCTTCGCCCGCGCGGCGCCGGCCAAAGAAGTAAGAGAGGCCAAGGAACAGAAAACTGTGAAGGGCGCCAAGGCGTTAGGCACGTAAATGCGCATGGCGCGAAAGAAAAAAGATCCCGAGCACGCGAACCACGAGCGCTGGCTGGTCTCCTATTCCGACTTCATCACCCTGCTCTTCGCGTTCTTTGTCGTGATGTTTGCCACCTC
>QHXU01000069.1:14411-34108 GCA_003223065.1 Acidobacteriota bacterium
GAAGGCGCTGGAGGGCCAAAAAATGAGCGCGGTTTTGGCGGCGGTGCTCGGCGGCACGATTTCGGACAAAGGTCAGGGCAACGCCATGCTGCGCGGCCCCGGGGGCGCGCACAAAGCCGCTGAAGAAAAAAAAGAGCAAAAGCTCGCTGAGCTCTTGCCCTCGCTCAAAGTGCTCTCGGAGGAGCTCAAGGCGGAGATCGCGGCCGGCCGGATTCAGCTCAGCATGGAGCCGCGCGGGTTGGTGGTCAGTTTCAAGCAGGCGGCGCTGTTCCCTTCAGGTGAAGATGTGATCTCTCCGGAAGCGTACGCCGGCGTCGAAAGCGTCGCGGGAGCCATACTCAAGATTCCGAATCCGGTGCGCCTGGAAGGGCACACCGACTCGGTTCCGATCAACACACCTCGCTTTCGGAGCAACTGGCAACTTTCGGCGGCGCGCAGCATCGCTCTGCTGGAACTGCTCTCGGAACGGTTCGGAGTGCCGCGGGAGCGCATGGCGATCGTCGGGTACGCGGACAACGCGCCGGTCGCTTCGAATGAGACCGAGCAGGGCCGGGCGCTGAATCGCCGGGTCGATATCGTCGTCCTCAACGAGCAGGGCTTGATTGGCGAACCTCCCCAACGTCCCTGACCGCTAGCCGGGATCGGATGTTAGACGCGATCCTATTCGCGTCATAATGATACCGGTGGTGAAAGTTACCGGTGGTGAAAATTAGCAGAGTCCCGCTGCTGGTTGCGCTGGCTGTTCTACTGCAGGCCGCGGACACCACGACGGTGGTCGGACCGCCGCGAGGCTCGCTGGTGATCGTTGGCGGAGGCAAGCTCGGCACTCAGATTGTGGAGCGATTCATTGAGCTCGCGGGCGGACGCGATAGCGCTTTCGTCATCATCCCGACCGCTGACGGCAGCGACAAACCCGACGGGCCGGAAAGCTCCTTTCTTGTCAAGGCCGGATGCAAGGATGTCACGGTGCTCCACACGAAGGATCGCGCGGTGGCCGATTCGGAGGAGTTCGTCAAGCCTCTCGAGAGGGCGCGCGCGGTATGGTTCAGCGGGGGCCGGCAGTGGCGGCTTGTGGACTCTTATCTGAACACTCGCACGCAGCAGGAGTTGAACGCCTTGCTGGAGCGCGGTGGAGTGATCGGGGGCAGTTCGGCGGGCGCGACTATCCAGGGCTCGTACCTCGTGCGCGGCGCGCGGCAAGGCAACGAGATCATGATGGCGCCGGGCTACGAGGAAGGCCTCGGATTCCTGCGCGGCGTGGCGGTCGATCAGCACTTGCTGACGCGCCACCGTGAGAACGATCTTCTGCAAGTGATCGACAAGCATCCCGAGTTGCTCGGAATCGGCGTCGACGAGAGCACGGCGATTGTCGTGCAAGGCGACCGGTTCGAGGTGATTGGCGAGAGCAAAGTGGCCATTTACGACCCGCATCATAAGCCGGCCCCGGACGGGAAACGCTATTTCCTGCTCGCGCCGGGTGCGCATTTCGATATGCGAACACGGAGGACCTTTCAATGACTTCCATGAACATCAGCCGCCGCGAGCTGGGCCGAATCACTGCCGCAGCGGTATTTTCGCAACTCTCGCCGTCAGCGCGGCCGCAGGGAAGGACGATCGGCTACGGCATCGTCGGCTTGGGCCGCATCTCCATGCAGCACTTCATGCCGGGATTGAAGGCGTCAAAGTATTCGCGGGTTACCGCCCTGGTGAGCGGCCATCGCGACAAGGCCGAAAAGATGGCCGCCGAATACAACGTACCTGCCAAGAGCATTTACAGCTACGACAATTACGACGCGATTGCCGAAAACAAAGAGATCGATGCCGTCTATATCGCGTTGCCGAATAATATGCACGCCGAGTACAGCATCCGCGCGGCAAAAGCCGGCAAGCACGTGCTGTGCGAAAAACCGATGGCTACCACGGTGGCCGACTCGCAGGCCATGGTCGACGCCTGCCGTAAGGCGAATAAGAAACTGATGATTGCCTATCGCTGCCAGTACGAGCCAACGAATCTTCGCGCGGTGCAGTTGATCCGCGACGGTAAGCTGGGTAAGGTCGAGGCGATCGAGAGCGCCAACGGTTTTAATATCAGACCGGGGGAATGGCGGCTGAACGGGAAAATGGGCGGCGGAGGTCCGCTGATGGATGTCGGCATCTATTCCCTGAATGCCTGCCGCTACCTCACTGGTGAAGAGCCGGCCGAGCTAAACGGCTATTCGTCGGTGATCGATCACGACGGCCGTTTCAATGAAGTGGAGGAGAATCTTTCGTGGACAATGAAGTTTCCGTCGGGAGTCGTGGCCAGCTGCAATACCACGTATGGCGCGAACATGCCCGGTTTTTATCGAGTGCATGGGTCGAAGGGAATGCTACACGTCGAACCCGCTTTTGGCTATGAAGGGCAGCATTTGACCGCTCGCATTCAAGGTGAACCGCTGATCGATGAGCCCAACCCGAACCGCGACCCGTCCCAGTTTCCGCCCGAGGCGGATCACTTGGCCGAGTGCATCTTTGAGAACAAAGAACCAAAGACGAACGGTGAAGAGGGCCTGAAGGACATGAAGCTCATGATGGCCCTTTACCGCTCGTGCGGGCGCATGGGCTGAGCTACCTTCTGCGCCATCCCGCGCCGGCTAACCACTGCTGCCACCAGCGATGGTTTTCTTCGATTTGCTGCCGTTTTTCCGCGGGCAACTCGGAGCCCCGATCTGGAATTGGCCGCATCGGCTCGAGCCCAACGCCCGCACGAAGTTCGTTCACACGCTGAGGGTCCTCAAGATCCCACGGCCGGAGGCGGCCGTCCACGGGATCGTCCAACCACTGCGTACCATAACGCTGCGGCCGGCCTTCGTACATCGCGATCCGGTCTTCGAGGTACGCGGCATGCCAAGCCGGTGCGCGCCCGCTGGCTGCGCAAGCACGTAACAATTGCAAGGCCTCCCGCTGAAACTCCGGTTCACCGATCGCGTGCTGGACGATCAGCCACGCTGCTTCGGCTCCATCCTTGCCGGCGATGTCCTCGGCAGGCCAGCCGTGCAGTGCAATGAGCTCGCGAAGACGCGCCGCGTTTCTGCGATGTACTGCCTCCATCCGCGGAACATAGCTGCCACCCAGCTCGCCGGCCGCTACGAGCTCACCCCGCACCTTCAGATCTTCGCGTCTCATGGCCTCAAGCTCGCAGCGTAGATGATCGTCTATCATGAGCCGATTCTGCCCGTTCTATAAAATGAAGAGGTGTGGAAACAGTCCGCTAACTTACGTATAACGTTACTAACATGAAGCGAGCGGCCTCCCTCATCTAGAATTAATACAACCATGATCACCAAAGTCCGAAAGGCGGTGTTCCCCGCTGCCGGTCTCGGTACGCGGTTTCTTCCGGCCACGAAAGCGCAACCCAAGGAGATGCTTCCGCTGGTCGATAAGCCACTGATTCAATACGGCGTCGAAGAAGCGATGCACTCCGGTGTGCAGAACATCATTATCGTCACCGGGCGCGGCAAGAGCGCGATCGAGGACCACTTTGACGTAAGTTTCGAGCTGGAGCAATTGCTCGAATCACGCAACAAGAAAGATCTCCTCGCAACCGTGCGCGCCGTCTCGGACATGATTAACGTGGCGTACGTACGGCAGAAGGAGGCGCTGGGCCTCGGTCACGCCGTCCTTCGCGCGCGGGAATTGGTGGGCGCCGAGCCGTTCGCCGTAATCCTTTCCGACGACGTGATCGACTCCGACACGCCTTGCCTGCGCCAGTTGCTTGACGTTTACGAATTCTATGGGGCGTCGGTGGTGGCTCTGCTGGAGGTGCCCAAGGAAAACATCTCCGCCTATGGCGTTGTGGACGCCGAGCGGGTAGGCCACAACGGCGGGCGCGATCGGCTTTACCGTATCCGGAACATGGTGGAGAAACCCAAGGCCAACGAAGCGCCGTCGAACCTGGCCATCATCGGCCGGTACGTGCTGACGCCGGAGATCTTCGAGTCGCTCGAGTCGATCGAGCCGGGAAGCGGCGGGGAACTTCAACTGACCGACGGCTTGAAACACGTGCTGAGGAGCCGTCCGATCTACGGTTATCGTTTCGAGGGTACGCGTTATGATGCGGGCGACAAACTGGGGTTCTTGAGGGCGACGGTGGAATTCGCGCTGAAGCGCTACGACCTGGGCGAGGAGTTCCGGAGCTACTTAAAGGCCCTTCCGCTATGAGCTCGATTCCTCTCGACCTGCCACTCAAGGCGAATGAGGCGGCAAGCCTGGCTGACCTGGTCTACCAGCAGGCGGGGGGAAAACAGCTCACAGACGATCTGCGCAACCATTTTGCGGAGCGCGTGCCCGGGCTCAGGCTCAAGACTTTCACACCTCTTCCAGGTTCGCTGGCGCAGGATCCGATTCACCCTTCGGCGTATTACATCGTTGTGGACACGCCGTCTGAGAAGATGACGCGGTCGTTGCTGCTTCGGATCACGCCCGCCTCGTCGCCAGCAGGCAGCTTGTTCCCCGATGCGACGCCGATCGGCCGCATGCGCCCCGGCGGCGGACGCGAGATCGTGATCGACGCAATTCCGTTCGACGCCATGCATCACGCAAATCTGCGCACGTTCGCCGAGAAAGTGGACCGCTCGTTTCTGCCGCGGCCTCAAGGAGCGCAGGCGGCGATCGCAGCCGGGAACCGGCACCCCGAGATCAGCCTCCCCGCGGTGTTCCAGGGCTTCCGCAGCATTTTCAAATCGACTGGCGTGAACCTCGCATCCACGGTGCAGCTCTCGGCCTCGCGCGAGATGACGACCTCGGAAGCGCTCGCCCAGCGCGACGGCGAAAACCCCACCGCTCCGGGTCACACGCGCGTCTCGATTGAGCACCTCTATCACGCGGGCTTGTGGGCCGCGATCCGTGCCGGCTGGCGTGAAGGGTATAACGCCGAAGCCGACCACTTCATCGTAACCGGCAGCACCGAGGACGAAATCGCGCGCTCAGTGGACGCGGCCAAGCAAGCGATCGAAGCCGCGGCGGGCTATACGAAGTTCACCACCGATACTTCGCGGCTCTTTGAAATTCGCGCCGACCTGCGGCATCCCCAGCCGTGGAGCGACGGCGAAGTGAACGATCGCTTTGAGCAGGTTTTTTCGCGCGACGAACAGCGGTGGCTGGAGGCGGAGTTCCCTCAGTTCGACCGCTTGACGCTGCGCCGGCTCGCGGTGAAGTTCGGACGAAGCCTGAAGCTCAACGAAGAACTTTACGATTACATCGCGAAGGTCAAAGCCTGGCAAGCGTCGTGGAAACACTTCGATTTCGAGCCGTCGCTGGACGAAGCCGAAACCCTGACCACCCCGGACGAATTGCGCTTCTACATGCACTGGCTCAAGGCGCGAGGACGGCAAGCGCAACTGGTGCCGCCTAATCTCGGATTCAAGAAACGCCAGGCGTATCCGGAAACAATGCCGCAGCTCGAGGCATACGTTCACCACAAGATGTGGCCGGAGCTGCCGGCTCGTGTGGAGGCGGAGTTCGGCGGCAGCCCCCTCGCCGAACTCGGGGCGCGAGTGAATGGGCTGGCCGAGGTCGCGCGCGAGTTTGACGGCACGCTCAGCATCCACTCCGGCAGCGGGAAACAGGACGTGGTGCTCGCCGAGATCGGCCGAGCGACCGGCGGGCGATTTAATTACAAGATCTCCGGCGAGCTGCAGCTTCAGTTGTTCGACGTGCTTTCCGAACAGCCCCAAAAATCGGCCGAGAGGGCGCTGTACGACCGCATGGTGGATCGCGCGCTGGCGTTCGCAGCAGCGGGCGCGTTTGGAGAAGAGAGCGGGCTGGCCTCCCAATACGAGACCCGGTACTTGGGCGATTCGAATCGAGGACGCGTCGATGGCAACCTGTTTCTCGTATTTTGGCTCGGCAATGTGGTTGGTTCGCGCGATACCGATGGCGAGTTTTTCAAAGATAAGCTCGATCGTCTGTCCCAGGCGGTGGTAGAGGAAACGCGCGAGCGGAATGCGCGCTATATTCGGTGGCTTGCGTCGTGTCTTCTCGGTAAGAGCGTCAGCGGATGACCCGGCGCTGCCGCCGCTGTCATCGGGCGTTTCATCAAGAACCCACAAGGAAATCTTGAGCCTATGAGCATTCTCAAAGACAAAGTTGCCATCGTGACCGGAGCAAGCCGCGGGATCGGACGTTCCATCGCTGAAGCGTTCGTGCGCGAAGGCGCCCAGGTGGTCATCTGCGGCCGCAAACAGGAGACGCTTAACGAGGTTGCTAGCGAGATCGGACCCGCAGCAAGGCCAGTGGCGTGCCATGTCGGCAAAGCGGAAGAGATTGCGGCGCTGGTTGAAGCGGTAACTCGCGAATTTGGCTGCATCGATATCCTGGTGAACAATGCCGCCACCAACATCGCGCAAGGGCCGTGCCTGGAAATGGACGAAGGCCAATTCGACAAGATGGTGGAGATCAACCTAAAGAGCGCGTTCCGTCTGGTGAAGCTGGTAGCGCCCGGGATGTGCCAGCGCGGCTCGGGGTCCATCATCAACATCGCTTCGATCGCCGGGCTGCGGCCGCAGTTCCACAGCCTGCTCTACAGCATGACCAAGGCGGCCCTGATCATGATGACGAAGTCCTATGCCGTTGAGCTTGGCCCGAAGGGTGTGCGCGTGAACGCGATCGCGCCCGGGCTGATCCAAACCGCGCTGAGCGAGTACTACTGGAGGGACGAAGAGCGTCGATCGAAACAACTTGACGCGCAAGCGATCAAGCACCTGGGCCAACCCGCCGAGATCGCTGAAGCGGCTTTGTTGCTGGCGAGCGACCGCTCTTCGTACCTGACCGGCCAAACGCTCGTAATCGACGGCGGCTACCTGTTATCCTCGATGTAAACCCATGTGAAACGGAAAGGAGTCCCTGTGAAACGTTACGTGCTGCTGCTTCTATTGCTGGCGGCGCTGTCCGCCTCGGCCGCAATCATTGCCGACGTGCGTGGCGCCATCGCACAAAACGACTTTCCGCGCGCCGCCGAATACATCCGCAGCTATCGCGCCGCCAATGGCGTGACGCCGGAAATGCTGGAGGCGTTGAGCTGGATGGGGCGGGGCGCGCTGGCACAGAAAAATTTCGAACAGGCCGAGAAATACGCGCAGGAGACGTACCAGCTTTCCTTAGCCGAGTTGAAGAAGCGCCCGCTCGACCAGGAGAACCACCTTCCGATCGCACTGGGCGCGGCCATCGAAGTGGAAGCCAACGTTCTGGCGGCGCGGGGCCAGCGCGCGGAAGCCATCACGTACCTCGAGGATCAGCTCAAGACGTATTATGCGACGTCGATCCGCACCCGCATCCAGAAGAACATCCACCTGCTGAGCCTCGAAGGGAAGCCGGCGCCGGCGCTCGAAGGTGTCTCTTTGCCGAAGGGCAAGCCAGCGCTGATCTTCTTCTGGGCGCACTGGTGTGGCGACTGCCGGGCCGAGGCGCCGATTCTCGCGCGGATCAAGGCGGAGTTCGCGCCGAAGGGACTGGTGCTCATCGGGCCGACCCAGAAATACGGATATGTAGCCGGAGGCAAGGACGCGCCTCCGGAAGTCGAGTTGCCCTATATCGAACAGGTGCGCCAGAAGTTGTACGCCGACGTTGTCGGGGCGCCGGCACCGGTGAGCGAGGAGAATTTCCGGAGGTACGGAGCGAGTACCACGCCGACTCTGGTGCTGGTGGATCACGCCGGCATCGTGCGGCTGTATCATCCGGGGCGAATGACGTATGAAGAACTGCGGCCGCGCATCCAAGCCTTGCTGAAGTCCTCGGCTTCGTAGAACACTGTGCGCTCGAAATTCAAACCGCCTCGATCCACGAAGCCGCGCCCTTCGCTTCGCGGTGCGGACCAAATAAAAACGGCCCCGATCTCTCGGGGCCGATGGGTTAAACTCGAACTAGCGAGCCTGCTCTGGCTACTTCTTTTTCTTCGGAGCGGCCTTCTTCTTGGCAGGCGCTTTCTTCTTCGTTGCGTTCTTCATCGATTGGTTCTCCCTTTACATCAAGATTCGCGCCTCTCCGTAGAGAGCGCGGTTGTGTCCCCTTTATAAGGTTCTTTGCATCGAAAGTCAAGAAAAAAATGTACGATGCCGACGCGCATGAGCGTCACTCGCGGCGCGCGCGGCCATCGGAAAATGCACTCGAGCACCAAAAAACGGAGAGTAGTAGAATTGTTTTAATGTTCGGAAGGCCTATTCATGCGGGTGCGGCGCTACTCACAGCTCTCCTGCTCGTGGTTGCGGGTTGCGCGCGCAAAACCGCAGCGAGAGTTCCTCCACTCCCGTCTCCGTCCGCGCGCATCGGATCCACCGAGACCGGAATGGCGAGTTGGTACGGACCACCATACCACGGGCGCGCCTCTGCGTCGGGCGGGATCTATGACATGGATGAACTCACAGCGGCGCATCGCACGCTCCCGTTTGAGACGTGGGTGGAAGTCACGAACCTTTCGAACAGGAAGCGTGTCGAAGTGCGCATCACCGATCGCGGACCGTTTGTCGACGGACGCGTGATCGACTTATCGCGTGCCGCCGCTGAAGCGATCGATATGGTCAGGACTGGGACAGCGCAGGTGCGAGTGAAAGTGATCGCAGCTCCCACCGCGGCGGTAGCGACTCGGGCGGCGCGCTATACCGTCCAGGCCGGCGCGTTCTCGGATCCCGAGCGGNNNNGTCTCGCTCAACGAGATCTACCACAACGCGCGCGTGGTGAAAGTTCCGGGCGAGCGCCTGCTGTGGCGTGTGCTTCTGGGACGCCAGATGACACTCGAGTCGGCGAACAGTCTTGCAGCGAAGGTCCGGCACTCCGGCCGCAAGGCCCTCGTGGTCCCAGATCCTGAATAAAGGTTCTGCCTATACCCCCATATGCGGGGCACCCTTACCCCCAATTGACTTACACCCAATCTCGTTCTGGGGGTCTTGAGGAAGTTTCAAATCGACCGTAGAGTTTAGCTTTGGTCAACACACTAAACTTCGAAGCGGGAGCGAGAATGCTTGCGAACCTTGATGAAACCCGGCACGTGCTTGTAGGTCAATCGCCCCGAACGCGCCAGGTCTTACGGCTAATTGAAAAGCTCGGGCGCTGCAGATGGCCCGCATTGCTGCTGGGGGAGACCGGAACGGGAAAGGAAGTTGTCGCCCGGGCTATCCATAATATATGCCGTTCGGGCCCGTTCGTAACGATCGATTGCTCCTCGATGGTGGGGCCGTTGATGGAGAGCGAGCTATTCGGGCACGTCAAAGGAGCCTTCACGGGGGCTGCGATGGCGAAGGTCGGGCTGATTGAGACCGCCAACGGCGGCACGGCCTTTTTCGACGAAATCGGTGAGTTGCCGCTCGACATGCAGGCGAAGCTCCTCCGGGTGTTGCAGGAGAAGGAGTTCCGCCCCGTCGGATCACTTAACACGCACCGCTCCGACTTCCGCATCATCGCCGCCACCAACCGCGACCTGGCCAAGGAAGTCGAGAAGGGAACCTTCCGCCGCGATTTGTTCTTCCGGCTGAACGTGATCAACATCCGCCTGGCTCCGCTTCGCGAACGGAAAGAGGACATACCTGCGCTGATCAATCACTTCTTATCGCGCGTCGGCGGCAACTACAGCATGACTGCGGAAGCGCTGGAGGTGATGCTTTCCTATGATTGGCCGGGCAACGTGCGTGAACTCGAGAACTGCGTCCAGCATATGGTGGCAATCAACTCAGGACCGCTGCTTCATGTGGCGGACCTGCCGTCGAACCTGCAGAACCACATCCTGGAGAAGAAATCGCAGTATTTGATGGCGGCTGCAACCGCGAATACCGCTCGCGCGGATGCCGACCCGGCGCACGCCGAACCCGGCACGATGCGCGAGGCCCCGGCGCCTCAACCGATCCCCGCCGTGATTCCTCTGATGGAGCTTGAACGCCGTGCGATCATGAACGCGCTGGAGCACACCAAAGGCGACCGTGCCGTTGCGGCGCACCTGCTCGGGATTGGCCGGACAACGCTGTACCGGAAATTGAAGGAGTATCAGTTAGCCGGATAAGTGGCACTATATGCGAGTTCTACTGGTCGAATCCGAATCGGAAGACGCCCTCTTTCTCCGTGACGTGCTGGCCGAGATTGAAGAAGGTCGATACTGGAGCAACTGGGTCCATATCGAAATGCTCCACGCGCCCACGTGGAGCGACGCGGCGGCGATCCTCGCTACCGAATCGGTCGACATCATTCTCCTCGATCTCGACCTGGCGGACTGCCAGGGCGTGGACACGTTCCGCAGATCCCAGGCGGCGGCCGCGCACATTCCGGTTGTGCTGCTGGCGGGGGGATCGCAAGACGAAGCCATGGCAACGCGGCTGGTCCGGGATGGCGTCCAGGATTTTCTCTTAAAGAAACAAGTCGACTGCGCGCCGCTCGCGCACGCCATCCGCAACGCTGTGGAGCGTCACAGGCAGCTTACCGCCGCCCGCGCAGCCGCCATGACCGATTCCCTCACCGGCTTGCTGAACCGCAGCAGTTTTCTCACCTTCGGGGATCGCGACCGGAAGCTGGCGGAGCGCCTGGGCCGGCGGCTCATGGTTATGGTCGCCGAACCAAAGAATCTTTCCGAGATCGCCGCCGCGTACGGCGAGCAACGACGCGACCTCACCCTGGTGGAAGTGGCTGACCATCTTCGAAGTCTGGCGAGCCCGGCGGATTTGCTGGCAAGAATCGGGCAGGCGCGCTTCGGCCTCACGATCGTCGACACGGAGGCCGAACCGGTGGAAGCGGCCTGGGCGCGTATCCACCACGCGGCATTAGAGCACCGAATCGTGATCGGCTCAGCGATCTTCCATCCGGAAAGCCCCCTGTCGCTCGACGCGCTGCTCGAGCAGGCGGCGCTCGACCTCGCTCCCAACGCTTTCGCCATGCGACGATAGCAGTCGAGTGCCGATCGCCCTCGACGCGACCTATAGCCTGGGCAGAAACCTGTCGGGCGTCGGTGTCTACTCGCGCCAGATGCTCTTCGGCCTGGCGCGCGCACATCCCGAAGAAAATTTCCAGTTCTGCTACCGGTCGCACCGGATCCTGCGGTCGTTGGGGGATGCCCTGCCGCGGAACGCCACCCGCAGGCTGCTCACGGGCGTTCCGCAGGCGGATCTGTTTCATGCGCTCAACCAGCGGGTCGACTTCCGCGCGCGGCGCACCGTCACGACCTTTCACGATCTCTTCGTCATGACGGGCGAATACTCCGAGGCGGAATTTCGACGGCGATTTGCCGAGCAAGCTCGCCAGGCGGCCGACCGCAGCGACCTTATCATTGCGGTCTCACATTTCACGGCGTCACAGATCGAGCAACTCCTTCGAGTCGGGATGGACCGGATTCGCGTGGTGCCGCATGGTATCCGCGCTCCCGACAGGATTGCCAAAGCGCGGGAGAATCTGGTGCTTTGCGTGGGGGCCATACAACGCCGCAAAAACATTGCGCGACTCGTGAGAGCCTTTGAACGATTGCCCGCCCGGTGGCGTCTGGCGCTCGCTGGCGCGGCCGATGGATTCGGCGCATCCGAGGAGCTGCGGGCAGTGGAAGAGAGCCTTCGCCGCGGCGACATCGATGTTCTGGGCTACGTCTCCAATGCCGAACTCGACGCCCTTTATCAGCGCGCGAGCATCTTCGCGTTTCCTTCTCTCGACGAGGGCTTCGGGATGCCGGTGCTCGACGCGATGGCGCACGGTGTGCCGGTGGTCACTTCAAAGCGTTCCGCTCTTCCGGAGGTCGCAGGTGACGCCGCGTTGCTTATAGATCCGCAGGATGTAGATGCGTTGGCGGATGCTCTATCAAGACTTGCGTGCGACGACGCTTTGCGGGAAGATCTAGCGCGCCGTGGTCTTGAACGAACATCGACGTTCACCTGGGAGTCCGCGGTCGAGCGCACGTGGGCGGTTTACGATGAATTGAGATGAGACTTCTTGCCACCGCGCTCTTAGCAGTGACCTCCCTCGATGCGGCGGACCTGCTGGTTGCTGCCGCGTCGGATCTGGCGCCGCTCGCGCAGTCGCTCGAAGCCGGATACGCCCGCAAGACAGGTGAGAAGGTCCGGTTCACACTCGCGTCGAGCGGATCACTGGCGCGCCAGATCGAGAACGGGGCGCCGTTCGACGTCTATCTTTCCGCCAACGACAAATACGTGACCGATCTTGCCAATGCTGGGCACCTTGATTCCGCAACGCTGGTGACTTATGCGTTCGGCCGCATTGCGTTATGGTCCGCCGGGGGAACTGTCCGCTCGCTCGAAGATCTAAAGAACCCTGAGGTGAAGCACCTTGCGATTCCGAATCCCGAGCATGCGCCGTACGGCGTCGCGGCGCGGAAGGCTCTGGAGAACCGGGGCCTTTGGAAGGATGTCCAGCCGAAAATCGTTTACGGCGAGAACGTTCGTCAGGCGTTGCAGTTCGCCGAGAGCCGGAACGCCGAGGCTGTGATCACTTCCCGGACTCTGCTGCTCGGCCGTGGCATCCTTCTTCCGGCGGAGTGGCATGACCCGATCCGCCAAACGGGCGGAGTGGTGAAGCCGGCCGGGCAACCGGACGCCGCGCGGCGATTCCTGAAGTTTCTGACGGGACCGGACGGGCGAAAGATTCTCGAAAGAGGCGGGCTGTTCCCTCCGCCACTTTCCTGAGCGGATAGCTGAAGGCGTAAAGCCGCTGTCCGGCTTAGTCCGCTAACCGCGATTTGGAAAGCTCGCTGGCATGGCCGTGGGCCGCTCTCCTCAGTTCTATGAGCCCGGCGCCGGTGACGGACAGTGCAACAAAGCCGGTCACCAGCAACGGCAGCGTTACGATCCCCCACAATACAAGCGAGAAGCGCGCCGCTTCGGCCGGGTCCACATTGAAGATTCTTTCCAGGCTCTCTTTCGTCAGGAACTGAAAGAGCCCGAGGTTCCCCGGCGCCTGCGGCACAATGCTCCCCAGCCGCAGGATCACCATTAGCGCGAAGGCTACGCCCAGCGAGAGTGGAAACCCATAGCCCAGGAAAGATGCATAGATCGGGATGACCTGGAGCAGCAGATAGGGCAGGCTCTGAAGAAACGCGAGGTAAAGATAGCGCGAGTGGCCGATGAGATGTAGGTCGTCGATCAGCACGCGCAAGTGTCGCTGCCACGTCTTCCCTGAGAGCACCGCGTGCGTCTGGTGCCGCCGGTACATCGCGACCGCGAGCAGCAACGCTCCCACCATCACAAGGGTCCCGAGCAGGTAGCCGCCGTCGACGAGGTAGCGCATCTGCCTGGGAAACGGAATGTATTTCACCGTCAGCAAGAGGCAAAGGCAGAGCCAGATACCGTCAAAGATGCGTTCGATCAGGACGCTCGAAAGCGACACCGAGAAGAGCAGGCCAGTCCAGCGGGTGAGCAGGTAGCAGCGCAACAGTTCCCCGGCGCGGAAAGGCAGGACTTCATTGGCGAACAGTCCGACGTAGATCGCCCGCACAGCCTGCCAGAATGTCACGGGCACGACCGGACGCAGCAACAGGCTCCATCGCAGGCCATGCCAGCAGTAAACGGCGATGTCGGCGATCACGGCGACGCCCACCCACCACCAGTTCATCGTGGCAAGATCGTCCGACAGTTCTCCGAGCTTGGCGCCACGGAGTGTCCAGACCAGACAACCGAGCGATACGAGATTCGTTAGAACAAGAACTACCCGTGAACGGGTAACGTTTGAGTTCGCTTCACCCAAAGAACCATAATAGCCTTACCGTGTCGGCGCACAACTCCGCGTGGCCTGCGCCGGCGTGAATCAGCAGCGGCCGACACCGAGCCACCATAGACGCTATCCCGCCGACGCTTCGAGGTTTTTCAATTTTGCGGCGAGCGTGGTGCGCTTCAAGCCGAGCATACCCGCCGCGGCGGTCTTGTTTCCGCCCGCTTTTTGAAGCGCCTGCTCCAGGATCTGACGCTCGATGCGGCCCACGGTCTGGTCGAAGTCGAGCCCGGTGTCGGGAACGTCGACGGAGGAATCCGGCTGTGCCGCAATCTTGCGCGCGGCGCTCGAGGCCAGCGCGAAATCGGAAGGATAGAGCACTTCACGATCGCCGCTCAGCGCCAGAGCCCTCTCGATCATATTCTCGAGCTGCCGAACGTTGCCCGGCCACGAATACGAGGACAGGTGCGCCAACGTCTCCGGAGGCAGGCGCCGCAATGAGATGCTTTCCACCCGGCAGATTTTTTCGATGAAATGGTGGGCCAGCACCGGAATATCTTCGAGACGCTCGCGCAATGGAGGCGTCGAGATCGGGACCACATTGAGCCGGTAATACAGATCCTCGCGGAACTGTCCTGCGCGTATGAGCTCCACCAGGTCGCGGTTCGTAGCGGCGATTACCCGAACATCCACGCGAATGGTTTCAGAGCTGCCGACGCGCTGGAACTCGCGCTCCTGCAGGACGCGCAGCAGCTTGGTTTGGATGTCCAACGGCAGGTCGCCTACTTCATCCAGGAACAGCGTTCCCCGGTTCGCTTGCTCGAATCGGCCCACGCGATGCTGAATTGCGCCGGTAAATGCGCCTTTGACATGCCCGAACAACTCCGCTTCGAGCAAATTTTCCGGCAGTGCGTTGCAATTGACCGCGACCATCGGAAGGTTGGCGCGAGGGCCGGCCATGTGCAGGGCGCGCGCCACCATCTCCTTGCCCGTGCCGGTTTCGCCCGTGATGAGCACCGTGGAACGTCGTCCGCCCACCAGGCGGATTACTTCTACGGTCCGCAGCATGGCGCGGCTCGAGCCCACCAGGAATTTTCGCCAAGGCGAGTCGCGTTGAACGGACCGGGCGGCGATCTGCCCGCGGCGGATCTCGGCAGCCGATTCGACGAGCGAGACAATGTCCGCCCCGGGACCAGCAACATCATGGGCGCCCAGCCGTATATATCGCACGGCATCGGCAACCGAGGCGCCGGCGTCGCAGACCAGGACTGGAACTCCCGCCTGCGCGCGTACCGATTCTTCCAATAGTTCGTCGGTGCTCCACTCCGGAACCGCGGTATGAATCACTACTACATCAAAAAATGAATTGCGTAGATGACGGATCGCCTCTGAACCGCTTACAGCCGTTTCGGCAGCCCAGTCCGGGGACATGTTTTCGGCGGTGGTTGCGATCCAGAGTATTTTCGGACGCTCGTGAGTCACGACGTTCCCTCACGCTTCCATCGGGCGGCGCAGGAACGCGCACCACTGGGGAAATGGATTAATCCTAAGGCTACGAGGGTGCTAGGCTAACGAGACTTGCCGTAGCTCCCGGCAGGCGTTGACACAGCGACGCGACAAGTGAATCATGTAGTCTACTCTCAGGAGATTTATGCTTGGTTCCCACAAGATCATCGCGTTCGTCGCGACTCGTGACGCCCTGCGCGCGAAGGTGTTCTATCGCGACACTCTTGGCCTTCGCCTGGTGAGCGAAGAACCGTTCGCGCTGGTTTTCGACGCACAGGGGACAATGCTGAGGGTTTCGATCGTGCAACAACTCGCGCCAGCGAAGCACACAGTATTGGGCTGGGACGTTCCGGACATCATGGCAGCCGCGCAGGATCTCCAGAAAGCAGGGGTCAGATTCGAGCGCTACGAGGGTCTGCCGCAAGACGAACTCGGCATTTGGACAGCTCCCGGAGGCGCCAGAGTGGCCTGGTTCAAGGATCCTGAGGGCAACGTACTTTCGATCACGGAGTTCTAAGTCCGCTCCTCGTGCCGCAAGACAAAGCTAGAGCTTGAGCTCGTAGCCGGCTGAACGCATTGCGTCGATGATAGCCATGCGGATCGCAGCCACCTCGTCCGACGACAGCGTGTGGTCGGAAGCTCCTAGCGTGATCCGATAGGAAAGACTTCGGCGCCTGTCCGAAAAGGTGAACTCTCGCAGGAATTCGATGGACAGCAGTTCCGGAGGCCGCGGAAACGCCGCGTGCACCTCGCCGATCAAAGCCCTCTTCGGCGCCACGATTGAGAGATCGAACGCGCTGGTCGGGAATCGCCGCACCGGCTGGTACCGGACGGTTCCTCGCTGGAGCTTTTCCACTAGTATCAGATCCAGATCCAGCACCGCCGCGCGCCCCGCTTCCACCATTCTGGGATGGAACTCGAATAGCCGGCCGATCCGCGTCCCGCCGTGGTGGACGTCCGCGGCGCGTTGCGGGTGCTCGTATCCTTGCGCCTGCGCCGGCCGAACCGTCACGCCTGGCAGGAGGCACTCCGCCAGCCGCTTCAGCTCGAGCAGCCCCGGGACCCCGTTGTCCTTGGCATATATCGCCGCTGCGAAATGCGGCGCTTCGCCGTCTTTGTGAATCTCCCGGCCGATCTCGAACAGCCGGAAGCTATCGAGGTGCCTGGCATTGTCGCCTACGTTTTTCCAGATTCCGGGCAGGAGGCTCGCGCGCAGAAGTCCCTGGTCCCTGGCGATGGGGTTCGCAACCCTTATGTGCATCGCCGGGTCTAGCTCGAACGCGGCGGCCATCTCCTCGCTCACGAACGAGTAGTTGTAGACCTCTGTAAAACCCTGCGCGGCGGCCATCTCGCGCACATGATGGTGGAACGCTCGTTCCGGATTGCCGGGCGGGACCTTGGCCGGCGCCAGCGGTGCGACCGGCGTGATCGAATCGTAGCCCACCATCCGGCCAACCTCTTCCAGCAAGTCGTCCTTGATCGAAATATCTTTGGTCGCGCGCCAGCTCGGCACGCTGACCGAAAAGATGCGCGGCGCTGTTGCCTCGACTCGAAATTGGAGCGATTCGAGAATTCGACGCACGTCTGCCGCGGGGACCGCACGGCCCAGCTTTCGGTCCAGCCAATCGAGCGGCAATTCGATGGGCGCCGGAGCGGGTGGCGGGCGAAACGCATCCGCCAGGCCGCCTACCAGCCGGATCCCGGGCGAAACTTCCTCGAGCAGTTCGAGCGCGCGCTCCAGGCCGCGCACGGTATTGACCGGATCCTGCGCCTTCTCAAACCTCATCGATGCATCCGTGCGCAGTCTCATCCGTGATGAAGTCTTGCGGATGCTTGAGGCGTTGAAATTCGCGCTCTCGAGAACGATACGCGTGGTCGTGTCCGAAATCGCGCTTTCGGCGCCTCCAATGACTCCCGCCAGCGCGACCGCTCCCACGGGGTCCGCGATCACCAGGTTCGACGGATCCAGGTTATAGCGCTCGCCGTTCAGAGCGTTGAGTTGTTCGCCCTCGCGCGCCAGCCGCACGATGATCTCACCGCCGCGCAGTTTGTCAGCGTCAAAAGCGTGCATCGGCTGCGTGATCTCCGCCATCACGTAATTCGTCACGTCCACGATGTTACTGATCGGATTCAAGCCGATCGCTTCGAGGCGATATTGCAGCCAAAGCGGCGACGGCCGGATCGTGACGTTCTCGAACAGCAATGCCGAGTAGCGAGGGCACAACGCGTAATCTTCAATCGTTACGCGCAGCGGCGGCGCGCCGCCGAGCGCGCGCGCTTTCACCGGGTCCCGCAGCGTCTTTCCGAGGATCGCAGCCACCTCGCGCGCCATGCCGTAATGCCCCCATAGGTCCGGCCGGTGGGTCAGCGATTTGTTGTCGACCTCGATAATGTGATCGGGCGCCAGGGCGAACGGCTCGTCCAGCTCGACGATGCCCGTATGATCGCGGCTGATCCCGAGTTCGGCCGCGCTCGCCAGCATTCCGTCGCTTTCGATGCCCTCGATTGTTTTCCTGCCCACCGGCAGGTAAATCGAGCGCACGCCCGGGCGGCAGTTGGGCGCGCCGCACACCACGGTCCTGGTTCCATACTTCGCGGTCTCAACCACCGTCTTGCGGTTGTGTCCGGAGCCCAGCGCCTCCACGGAAACGATCCGGGCTTCGCTCGCTGACTCGAGCGCCGCTCCCACTCTCTCCACGCCTTCGCATTCGGCGGTTTTGATGGTGATGAGACGCGCCAGGTCCTTCGGCGGTGTCTCCAGGCCGTCCACGAGTTCGCGCAACCAATTGTAAGAAAATTTCATCGTTTAGAACTGCGTTAAGAATCGTAGATCGCCGCTCGAAAACAGGCGGATGTCATCAATTCCGTAGCGCATCATCGCCAGGCGCGTCAGCCCGAGGCCGAACGCGAACCCGTTCCACACCTCCGGATCGGCGCCGCAGTACCGCAGCACCGCCGGGTGCACCAGGCCGCACGGCATCAGCTCGACCCATCCGGACTGCTTGCACACCGGACATCCCTCGCCGTTGCAGATCAGGCAGCGGATGTCCAGCTCGAACCCAGGCTCAACGAACGGAAAAAATCCCGGCCGCAGCCGCACGGTCACCTCGCGATGGAAGATCGCGGAAAGCAGGGTCTTCATGAAGTAGATCATGTGCGCCACCGAAACGTCGTGATCAACCATCATGCCTTCGAGCTGGTAGAACGTGTGCTCGTGCGAAGGATCGACCTCTTCGTTGCGAAAAACTCTGCCCGGCGCGATCATTTTGAGCGGCGGACCCAGCTTCTCCAGGCCGCGCACCTGCACTGGCGAAGTATGCGTGCGCAGCAGCCTGCGGTCCTCGAGCCAGAACGTATCCTGCATATCGCGCGCCGGATGATCAGCCGGGATGTTCAGCGCGTCGAAGTTGTAGTATTCCGTCTCAACCTCAGGCCCGTCGAGCACCGTAAAGCCCATCGAGACGAACAGGTCCTCCACTTCCTGCTGGACCTGGGTAACGGGATGCAGGCTGCCGGGGCGGGGGCCGGGAGCGGGCGTGGTCAAGTCCACCCACTCGGCATCGAGCCGCGCGTCGAGCGCCGCCGCCTCGAGCGACGCCTTGCGGGTTTCGATCTTCGATTCGAGCTCCGCCTTCACTGTGTTCAGCAGCTTGCCGATGCGCGCGCGCTCCTCCGGCGCGAGCTTCCCGAACTCCTTGCTGATTTCGGCGAGCTTGCCCTTGCGCCCCAGGGCCTCCACGCGCACAGCTTCCACTTGATCGAGCGTTTCGGCTGATGCGAGTTGGTCTAGCGCATTCGCGTACAGCTGTGAGATGAGGCCGTCCAGCACTTTACAGACTCGCTCCGTTGGCTTCAAGAAAATCCACCATCGCCTGCTGGGCGCCGGTCAGCGCCAGGTCGAGGGGACTTTGGTTGTTGTCGGCCCGCACTTTCACGTCCGCACCTGCGTCCACCAGCGCCTTCGCCGTCTCCAGGTCGCCGTTCTGCGCGGCGGCGTGCAGGGCGGTCCATCCACGGTGCTGGCGCGCATCCACCTGGGCGCCGTGATCGAGCAGGAGCCTGGCGATCGAGGCATGGCGCCCGGCCGCCGCGGCGTGCAGCGGCGTATTCTCCATCACGTTGGTGGAGCGCGCATTCACGGGCGCCCCCTTGTTGAGCAGCAACTGCGCGGCTGTCTTCTTTCCGAAATACGCTGCCAGGTGCAGCGGCGTCCAGCCATCGCTGCTCAAGGCCGAAACCAGCGAGCGATTTCCAGCAAGCAATCGCTCGATCTCCTCGGTGCTTCCCAGAATGGCCGCGGCGAAGATCGCAAGCGACGGATCGGCTTCCACCAGCGCCGACACCCGGGATAACTCTCCGGCCCTGATGGCTTCGAAAAGTTCTTTCATTGCGTTGCGGGTTTCACGCCGCAGGTGCAAAGACTTCCTCCGCCTTGGCGACCTCCCAGGCGAGGTGATTGATATAGAATAGCAGCGCCGCCGGTGGGAACGCCGGGCGGAATTTCTCCCATACGCGCTGCTGCCAGCCCTCTT
>QHXU01000070.1:0-11020 GCA_003223065.1 Acidobacteriota bacterium
CTGTGGACCACCAGCCTCCGAGCGGCGAGCCGACTCCCTCGCAATCGTTGGTACACACGAGTGTTCTACCATCGGTAATGATCGGAGAGCAGCCAGCCAGTGTGCAATTCAGCGGTCTTGCCCCAACTATCGTCGGATTGTATCAAGTGAATGTCGTGGTTCCCACGAACATCTCCCCAGGTTTCCAGGCCGCCGTCATCTCTATCGGAGGAGTCACGTCTAAGACAACGATCGTGCCCGTGCAGTGATTCCCTGTACAGGTATAACGCTTGTCGTCCGAAGTAACAATTAGGACGATTCGGGAGTTCTATGAAACCAATTCTGCTTTTCCTGGCCTTGGCGTCTCTGGTGGCGGCGCAAGCGGTTCCGGGCCGCTATATCGTTGAATTTCAAGCCGAGCCAGCTGCGGCCACGGCTGCACGGACCCGATTGGGTGCCGCCAGCGGCGAGGTTCGCGCGCGCCGCGGGCAGATCCTGAATGAGCATCGCCAGGCCGAAACGGCCATACGAGGTTTAGGCGGGACGATCACACATCACTACACCACGGTCCTGAATGGCATGGCGGTGACCATGAACGAAGGGGCCGTGGCACAGTTGCGCCGGACGCCGGGCGTGAGAGGAGTATATCCCGTGATGCGTCACCATGCCGTGCTCGATCACGCGGTGAATGTTCACCGCATGACGCAGGCCTGGCAGACGCTCTCCGGCGGACAAGGCAGTGCTGGGGCGGGCATTAAGATCGGGATTTTCGATTCCGGGATCGACATATCGCATCCTGCGTTCCACGGCTTCTCGACTGCGATCCCTGATGGATTCCCGCTGGTCTCGAGCAACACGGAAACCGCCAATACGAACAATAAAGTCATCGTTTCAAGAGTGTATTCGGATCCCGGATACATCAACAACCAGACCGGAGTTGACCTTTTCGGACACGGAACGAGCGTAGCCGCGATCGCGGCGGGTTTGACCAACGACCCAGGTGTGCCTGGGATCCGCCCGCTTACAGGGGCCGCGCCCGGCGCCTGGCTTGGGAACTATAAAGTCGCGGATGACAATGGCGGCTCAGACGACGTTACGTTCCTGGCTGCACTGGAGGATGCCCTGAACGATGGCATGAACGTCGTAAATTACAGTTACGGCGGCCCGGTGCTGAATTCGAGCGACGAAAATGGCCCTGATGCACGGGCCATTGCGGCCGCGGCCGCAGCGGGAATGCTGGTTGTAGTGTCCGCCGGAAATAGCGGCCCGGATCCGTCAACTATCACCGCACCGGCCGTGGTACCGGCAACGATCGCCGTGGGTTCCAATGAAAACGAGCGTTTCTTTTGGTACGCCGTCACCCTTCCCAACGGGCCGTCTTTCTTCGGCAGCGTGCCGGATGCCGAATTCAGCTACACGGGCCAGGTTGCCGGGCCGCTGGTGGACGTCACTGCCATCGACGACGATGGCTTCGCTTGCAATGCGATGCCGCCGGATAGCCTCAAAGGTCAGATCGCGCTGATCCAGCGCGGTCCTCTGACCGGCGCATGCACCTTCGATACTAAGCTCAATAACGCCGCCAACGCCGGCGCACAGGGTGCAGTGATTTACGACAACCGTGACGAGCGGCTGTGCGACTACACCGTCGATATGTTCGCGGACGGGACTTTGTTTGTTCCATCCCTCAGCACCGCGACGTTGTCTGCGATGTTCGTCAGCCAACAGGATGGCCTCAGCCTGCTGAGCAATATCCAGTCAAATCCTGGGATTCAGGTCACGCTGGATTTCGACGGTTTCACCTCGTTGCCGCGGCCTTCAAACGTCGTCACCGATTATTCGAGCGGCGGGCCAACGCCCGGCGCAAATGTGAAGCCGGATCTCCTGGCCGTGGGGGACTGGTTCGTTACGGCCAACACAACCCAAAACAATCCGCTTATTCCCTATGTCCTGGAAGGCGGCACCAGCCTTGCGGCACCGCTCGTCACTGGAGCCTTGGCTGTGCTGATGGCGCAGCGTCCAGGGCTGACAGGCGCGCAATACCGGTCGCTCATCATCAACAGCGCGCCGGAACTTGACCAGTACACGGACGGCAGCGTGGCGCCTCCGCAGGTAGGAGGAACGGGAGTATTGGACCTGGTTGGCGCGCTCCAAAACAACCTGGCCGCCGCGCCGACGTCCGTCAATTTCCCTAAGGCGGCTGCGCCGTCCGGACCGAGTTCCGCGGACAGCGATCCCGACTCCGGAGCGGGCGGCGTCAATACCGCGCAAATGTTGACGTTTACGAACGTCGGCTCGGCCTCGGATACGTTCACCGTGGTCGTGAAGCCGCTTAACGCCAGCGGGCCCGTGGCATCGGTCGATGTCTCCACCTTTACGCTGGATCCCGGCGCCTCCCAGCAGGTCTCGGTGCGGATGAACGGGTCGAATGTCGCACCCGGCCAATACCACGGGTTCCTGACTGTTACCGGCACAAAGGGCTCGGCGGCAACGCGTGTCGCCTACTGGCTGGGCGTCCCGGACACGACGATCGTGAACATCGGGATCTTGGACGCTCCCTACAGCTCGTCTCCGGGCTCTACTGAGACCATTACGTTCCGCTGTCTGGACATGATCGGTACGCCGCTCGTACCCGCGGCGGACCCGGTTGTGACCACGCAATCGCCGCGAGCTCAAG
Source organism: Acidobacteriota bacterium (assembly GCA_003223065.1). Classification (GTDB taxonomy): domain Bacteria; phylum Acidobacteriota; class Terriglobia; order Bryobacterales; family Bryobacteraceae; genus Palsa-187. The sequence continues at coordinate 2,654 of QHXU01000070.1, forward strand.
TACTGGAAGTCCGTCCGGAGGGGGATATCCCCGGCACTTTCAGCGTGGACGTACAGCTCGGGCGGGCAGACGCGAACGGCCAGAACGTGTTCACGATCTCTGCCGGGAATGCGACCAAGGTTGTGGCCGTTGGGTTGCAGTAACCGTTGGGTTGCAATAGCCGTTGGGTTGCAATGGCTAAGGCCGGGTTTCGGGAACTAACCTGTTCGGGGTGGTGTCTATATTTACAGGCGGTTTCCCGGGCCGGCCAGGTTCTTAAGCGGTAGAATTGGATGAGGCGGCGGTTGTGGCGGACACTACCGTAGGTTTCCGATTCGATAGTTGCGCGCTCGCTTCGCACCAGGAAGAGTGCGCACTCGTGGAAGGACTGCGCGCAGCCGACAATGACGCCTACGAAACGCTGATCCAGCGTTACGAGCAGCCGGTCTTCAACATCGTCAGCCGGCTGATGGACGATGCGACGGACGCCGCCGATGTGTCGCAGGAAGTTTTCCTGAAGATCTTTCGAAACGTCGGCTCATTCCGCGGAGACAGTTCGCTCAAGACGTGGATCTACCGTATCGCGGTGAACGAAGCGCGCAACCACCGGCGCTGGTTCAACCGCCATCGAAGGAAGGAAGTGGGCCTCGAAACCGATCCGGTCGAACCCAGAGGCTATCAGGACTGGCTGCCCGATCCGGGCCGGTCGCCGTTCGAGGTCACGCTGGACCATGAGACGCAGTCGCTGATCGAAGCCGCGCTGGCGGAAGTGAACCCGAAGTTCCGGGCAGCGCTGGTGCTGCGCGAAATTGAAGGCTTGAGTTATGAAGAGATCGGCGAGATTCTGGAAATCTCGCTGGGAACGGTAAAATCGCGCATCCTGCGGGGGCGGGATGCGCTCAGGAAGCATCTGTCGGGCCGACTGGAGCCGGCCCGGGCTCTGGATTGGTCCCCACAGTTGGCGGACTAGAGAGTAATGTTCGTATGACAACCGATCGTCGGAGTATCTTGAGTAACCAGGGGCTGAGCCGGGCTCTGCGCAGCCTGCCCGCGCGTATGCCTCCGCCGGGTCTCAGAACCTCGCTGCGAGTGCTCGCGTCTCGCGAGCGCCAGCGGATCCTGAACCATCGTAACTTTGCGTGGTATGACCGTGTTCGTTTGTTCGCACACGACTTGATGCGTCCCTTGGCGCTACCCTTCGCGGGCGGCGTTTTCTCCACTGTAGTGTTGTTCAGCATGTGGCTGGTGCCGACGTACCCTGTGCGCGGCGACAGCACCTTCGACGTTCCCACGGTCCTGACCACGGAAGCCACCGTGAAAGGCACGGCGCCCATCGGAACCGGAGGCAGCGATGTAGTCGTCGACGTGATCGTGGACGGCCAGGGCCGGATGGTGGATTACACGATCGTGAGCGGCCCCAGCCTGCTCAAGAACGAGGCGCTGCGGCGGAGTGTCGAGAACACTCTGCTGTTCACCGAGTTCACGCCCGCCACCACCTTCGGTTATCCGATGGCCGGTAAGATGCGGTTGTTCCTGCACTCGAGCCACATTGATGTGAAGGGTTAAGCCGCTGGGCCGCCGCCTTGGGCAGCATTTTCTAGCACGCAAATCCATTCTGGAACGGATCGCTTTGGCGGCATGCAATGAGCATGCGCCGGTGGTGATCGAGATCGGACCCGGCAAGGGCGCGCTCACGGAATCTCTCTTAAGCCTCGCGAAAAAAGTTGTCGCGATCGAAGTCGATCCGTATCTGGTCCACTATCTGCGCCAGAAGTTTCGCGAACCGATCGATTTGGGACGGTTCGTGCTTGTTGATGGCGATGTATTAAAAACGGATCTCTCCGCCTGGGGACGGGCCGTGGTGGCGGGGAATCTGCCGTATTACATTACGTCGCCGATTCTGGAAAAAACCTTCGCCATGGGCCAGGCGTGGGAGCGATCGGTGTTCATGGTGCAAGCCGAAGTGGCTGCGCGGCTGGCGGCGTCTCCGGGCAGCCGCGCTTTCGGATACCTGACGGTACAGGCGCAACTTTACTCGCGGCCCGAGATTCTGTTCACCGTCCCGCGTACGGCATTCCGTCCTCCGCCGAAGGTGGACAGCGCTGTTATACGCCTCGATCCGCGCGATGCCGGTTCCGATTTGGGTATCGTCGACCGCGCTGCGTTCCTGCGCTTCGCCGCGGCTTGCTTCCGGCAAAAACGAAAGACATTGCGCAACAACCTGGCGCCGGTTTACGGCAAGCAGCGCGTCGATTCGCTGGAAGAAACCCGCCTGCGCGCCGAGCAGTTGAGCCTGGCGGATCTGGCGCGGCTCTATCACAAGATTGAAAGTTGATTTCCTCTGCGCTGACGTCGTTGACCGCGCTCCCAATTAGATTTCCCTAACCTTTAGAGTGTCATAGCGCCACCACTCCCACTATCTTTGAAACCTCACTCGCGAAAGTTAGGTAGATGGGGAAAAAATGCCTGAGTCTTGTGGCGACGGTTTTTGCTGCTTCGTGTCTGGCCGGAACGGAGTGCACTCGCGCTGACTGCCGTGAGTCCTTCGAGGCGAGCTTTTATCTCGGGATGTCGATCGACGGCTTTGCCGCGGGCGAAGTGCGGCGCTACCTGAATCCGGGTGCCGCTGACGTTTTGCAGGAGCGCGGCCTCGCGGGCATTAATTTTGCATACCGGCTTTGGGGAGCGCCGAACAACACGCCGGCTTCTGTGGATGCGGGCCATCCTACGCCGGAGGAAGAGAAAACGATGGCCCGGACCAGCAAAGCCGGACAGCTTTGGGTCTACGGCGAAACAACGCACGGGACGCGCAGCATGGACCTGAATTGCGGCGCCCGGCTGGGAACCGCTGCGTGCGCATCGCAACCGCAGATTCCGGGCGCGCCGTTCGAGAATTCGCTGTTCATCTTGCGGAACGCTACCAGCCTGGAGGCTTTCATGGGGGTTCGCTACGAGTTTCTTACGCTTCAGACCGGCGCCAAGACGCCCACGAGCCTTTATCTCAAGGCTCAGGCGGGTTTTGCCACGGTAACCAACTCTGGAGACAGCGCCAAGGACATTCATCATATCGGTATAGGCGCTCTGGCCACCAAGGGCGATTTTGAAGGAAGCTATCTCGAAGCGGGGTTGGGCAGAACGGACCTTTTCGCGGACAAGAAGAGATGGCGGGCGAAACTTGACGGATACCTTTCGCGGAAGCTGAACGGCACCGTCTCGATCTTTGCCCGATTCATGGTGGACACGGACCTCGGGCCGCACGCCGACAGCTTCCAGACTTACATCGGGTTCAACTTCAATCTGCGGCGATTCGATGTCTCGAACGCAGCCCAACGCTAGCGCCCGCAGGGAAACGATGGAGCTACAATGACCCTGCATGATCCGCCCCATCCTTGTCCTTCTCGCCGCCGCTTCGATTTTCGCCCAGCCCTCGCAACCGCCACTCGAACCGGCTGAGCGCACTCGCTGGTTTCGCGACGCCAAATTCGGCATCTTCATCCACTGGGGCGTTTACTCCGTGATTGGACGACACGAATGGGCTCGCCACCGCTTTGAGATCCCGCAAGCCGAGTACGATAAATTCGCCCGCTCCTTCAATCCCGTCAACTTTGACGCGGACACGTGGGTCGATATCGCGAAAAACGCCGGTGCGCGGTACATGGTGATCACGTCGAAACATCACGACGGCTTCAGCATCTTTCGAAGCAAGGTCAGCGATTACGACATGGAAATCACCCCGTATGCGGGCGATCCGCTGAAGATGCTGGCCGACGCGGCCAAGCGCAAAGACATGCGGCTCGGCTTCTACCACTCAATCATGGATTGGCACCATCCCGACTACATACCCAAGCGTGAATGGGAAGTCCCGGGGCAGAAGCAGGGAGGCAACATAGACCGGTATATCGAGTTCATGAAGGCGCAGTTGCGCGAGCTCCTCACCGGCTATGGAGACGTCGCGATCCTCTGGTTCGACGGCGAGTGGGAGCATTCGACCGAAGAAATGCACTCGGACGAGGTGTTCGACATGATCCGGTCGATGCAGCCAAACACGCTGATCAACGATCGAATTTACAAACGCCAGCCCGGCAATCGCGCCGATTACGGGACACCGGAGCAGTTTGTCCCCGCGACGGGCATGAAAGACCCTTCGGGGAAGCCGATCCTGTGGGAGTCCTGCGTCACGATCAACACTGAAAGTTGGGGATACAACAAGTACGAAACCGAGTACAAGACGGTTCGGGACCTGATCAGGATGCTCATTGAAGTGGTAAGCAAGGGCGGGAATCTGCTGTTGAACGTCGGCCCGACGCCGGATGGGCGCATCCAGGATGAGTTCGTGACTCGCCTGAACGCCATGGGGCGATGGATGAAGGTGAACAGCGAGTCGATTTACGAAACGACCGCGAGCCCGTTCACGCGGCTCCCGTTCTTCGGCCGGGCAACAGTGAAGGGAAACACGCTTTACTTACACGTCTTCCAGTGGCCCACTTCGGGCGAGCTGCGCGTGCCCGGGCTCAAGAATAACGTGCAATCGGCGCGCCTGCTGGCGGATCCATCAGCGAAGCTTTCGATGCGCCGCGATGGGGATGATGTGATCGTTTCGCTGGCCGCCACTGCTCCACCGGACGAGATTGCGAGTGTCGTGGCGCTGGTGCTCGATGGCCCGCCGAGCGTCGCGCCTTACGTTATCCGGCCGGATGCGAAGGGAGTGTTCGAGCTCGGCGTCGAATCGTCGGAGATCGAGACCCGCTTCGAGCAGCGCGCCAAGAAAGAAAATCTGCTAGGCCACGTCTACCTGACGCACTGGACGCGGAAGGACGACGTGCCCGCGTGGGTGATCCAGGTCCCCAAGCCGGCCCGATATCGCGTAGAAATGAGTTACGGCGCTACCTCCGGCGGGGTGAACGCACCGTACACCATCGTCTCGGGGCGCAGCCGGCTTTCCGGACGGGTCGAAAAGTCCTCTTCGGGCGAGCTGGTATTCCATCGGCACGCCGTCGGAAAAATCAGGCTTCAGGCCGGCGAGCAGACACTCGAAGTGATGCCCGATATTCGCCGAGGCATCGCGCCGATGAATCTCGAAGCCGTGAGGCTGACGCCGATTGAGTGACGCGTTGAAGGTTCTGGCCCAGGAGGTTATCGCCTGCGAGCGCTGCCCGCGGCTGCGCGCATATTGCCGGCGCGTCGCCGAGGTGAAACGCCGCGCGTTCCGCGATTGGGATTATTGGGGCAAGCCCGTTCCCGGATTCGGCGATCCGAAGGCCCGCCTGCTGGTGATCGGCCTGGCGCCCGCGGCGCACGGGGGCAATCGCACCGGCCGCATTTTCACCGGGGATCGCTCCGGCGATTTTTTATATCGGGCGTTGTATGAAGCGGGCTTCGCATCGCAGCCGGAGAGCCGCTCACGGGACGACGGCCTTACGCTCTCAGGCGCGTACGTCACCGCCGTGGTGCGCTGCGCGCCGCCCGAAAATAAGCCGGCCCGTCAAGAGTTTCTCAACTGCCGTTCTTACCTGGAGGCGGAGCTCGACCTGTTGAAAAACGTGCGCGTGGTAGTGGCGCTCGGCCGGATCGCCTTCGACAACTATATTTCCATCCTGCGTAAGCGGGCTGTAATTAAGAGCCGTGCGGCGTTCGTGTTCGGCCACGACAGGGAACACCGGATCGCGCCGGGGTTGCCGGTCCTGGTGAGCTCGTATCATCCGAGCCAGCAGAATACGTCGACCGGCAAACTGACAGCCAAGATGCTGCGCCAGGTATTCGAGCGCGCCCGGCGGCTGGCGGCGTGAATCTGGTAACCTTTTTCGCGTGAGACTGGTGGCGTTGTTTTGCCTCGCCGGACGCCTCCTCGCGTCCGATGCGCGCTTCACCGACGAGTTGTGGATTCAGATCGAGCCGATCTATTCGAAGACCCTGCAGCATCCCTTTCTTGCGGGCCTAACCGATGGGACGCTCCCCCACGAACGCTTCGAGTTCTACCTGGAACAGGATGCGCTCTATCTGACCGCGTTCAGCGAGGCGCTGAAGATGCTCGCCTCGAAAGCGCCCCGCGAGGAGTGGGGCGCGGTCTTGAATAAGCACGCCACCGAGGCGATCGACGCCGAGCGCCAACTGCACGACAGCATCCTTCGCGGTAAAAGGGCGCGCGAGATGGCGCCAACCAACTACGCCTACACCAACCACCTGCTCGCGACCGTCGCCCGGCGGCCGTTCGCCGAAGGACTCGCCGCGCTGTTGCCCTGCTACTGGATTTACTGGGAGGCCGGCAAGGATCTGAAGAAGCGCGGCTCGAAAAACGCGGACTACCAGCGCTGGATCGACCAATATTCCGACGCGAGCTATGGCGAGACGGTTGCGCAAGCCCTGCGAATGATGAATTCGGAGGCGGAGCGCCTGGACGCTCGAGCGCGCGGGCGCGTCAAGCGCCTGTTCATCCTCTCCGCGCGGTACGAGTACATGTTCTGGGACATGGCGTGGCGCGAGGAGCGCTGGCCGCCCTTATAATCCAACGGATGCGCCGGCGCCTGGAACGCTACTTCGAATTCGAACGCCTCCAAACGAACTGGAAGACGGAGTTCCTCGCCGGCGCCACAACGTTCGTCACGATGGCGTACATCGTGTTCGTGAACCCTTCGGTTCTTCGGGAAGCGCACATGCCGTTCAAAGCCGTGGTTGCGGCGACGTGCTTGTGCGCAGCCTTCGGCAGCATCCTGATGGGCGTCCTCGCCCGCTATCCCATCGCGCTCGCGCCCGGCATGGGGTTGAACGCGTACTTCACTTACACGGTGGTCAAAGGCATGGGCATTCCGTGGGAGACGGCGCTCGGTGCGGTGTTTCTTTCCGGAGCGGCCTTCATGATTCTGACGCTTCTCGGAATACGGCAACTGGTCGTCGAGGCAATCCCGACCGAGCTTTTCGCCGCGGTAGCGGCCGGTATTGGGCTCTTCATCGCCATGATCGGGCTGCGCAACGCCGGAATCATCGCCGCCAGCCCAGAAACTCTGGTCACGATCGGGAACCTTCGCGATAAGAATACGGTGCTTGCCGTCTTCGGACTTCTCGTGACCGCCGTGCTTTTGGCCTGGGGCGTCCGTGCCGCGGTGCTTCTCGGGATCCTTTTGACAACGCTGGCGGGCGCTCTATCCGGGCTGGTCTCCTGGTCACCCGAAACGTACCGCTTTTCAGATATCGCGGCTACGGCCGGAAAGCTCGACGTGCGCGCCGCCTCGCACTTAGGATTGCTCGAAGTCGTCTTCGTTTTTCTGTTTGTCGATTTTTTCGACAACGTAGGAACGCTGGTGGGCGTGGGCAAGAAAGCCGGGCTGTTCGATGAGGCCAACCGGATTCCCCGCATTCGCCGGATCCTGCTTTCCGACGCCGCCGCGACGATCTTCGGCTCGCTTGCCGGAACATCCACGGTGGTGAGCTATATCGAGAGCGCCACGGGAGTCGTCGCAGGCGGGCGCAGCGGCGTGACGGCCATTGTCACGGGGTTGTTGTTCATCCTTACGCTTTTCGTGGCGCCGCTGGTCGGCGCGGTTCCGGCGGCGGCCACGGCTCCGGCACTGATCGTGGTTGGGTCGCTGATGATGTCGCACATTGGCGAGATCCGGTGGTCGGATCCGGCGGTCGCTATCCCCGCCTTCCTCACTCTGGTAACGATTCCGCTGACTTTTAGTATCGCGAACGGCCTGGCCTTCGGCTTCACTGCTTACGCGCTGCTACGCCTTCTCCGCGGCCGGTTCCGCGAAACGCACTGGCTGGTTTACGTTTTGGCCGCATTGTTCATCGCACGTTTCGTGTATCTCGGCAGAGACTAAGCAGCCGGCCCGTCCGAACTCATAGCGCGCAGATTCTGCACGGTAACACCTACCGGCCGGATAATCACGCGGCGGCGATGTCGCGGCCCAAACATAAGAACCACCGGACGTTGCAGTCTGGAAGCTGCGTTGCATATGATCCGGCTGGAGGTAAAAGACCATGCTCTGGTATGTTTGGGTCTTTCTCGTCATTGCACTTATCGCGGCGGTCTTTGGGTTTGGCGGCATTGCCGTCGGGGCAGCGAGCATCGCGAAAATCTTGTTTTTCATCTTCATCGTTCTGTTCGTCCTCAGCCTCTTCTTTGGCCGGCGAACGCCTATATGACCGAAGTTAACGAAGGTTACATGTGTGAAATTGGATCAATCATCAGTGGAGGAGGCAGACCAACTCGTTCGACCGAAAACCCTTTCACTCGGTGAGAACGACCAGGTGCTGGCCACGTGGCAGCACGAGTATATTGCCGGCGAGCGGTAGCCGTGTTTCGGCGCCGTCAATTTTAATCCGCCGGGGCGGGTGTTCGACCACGGCGATGGCGCGGGCGCTACTCTGATACGCAAACTCGACGCCATT
>QHXU01000070.1:11038-11518 GCA_003223065.1 Acidobacteriota bacterium
CATTTCCGGTCACGCTTGCAGATCTTAGGTCGCCGTTGAAGTCGAGGAGCCGAAGAGCGGGCGGTTTTGCCGTCCGCTCGACGGCATGACGGCCGCGCGGTAACCACAGCGTTTTATCGTTCGCAACCGGCCATGAACGTCCGTCAACCAACGCCGGTCCTTTCCACGGAATCCCCACCGCGCGCCGCGACTCGACGACAAGCTTGGCGCCGGCCTGCTCCACTCGATCCACGGTCGAAGCCGCGGACGCGAGTAGCGGCAGATCCGGACTGAGGATCGAGTTCTCGAAATAAAGGGCCACGCGGGGGAATGCTGAGGACGCCACGTGCACCAGCTCGAATAGTTCCGTGCCGGTCTGTTGCTTGGTGGGATAGACGTCCTGATAGCGCTCAACGATGTTGATGTCGATGGCGAGCTTGTCCTGAGCTGGCGTGAGACCCGCATATCGCGCGGCGATCTGCGGATAGCGCTGCGGACCAA
>QHXU01000435.1 GCA_003223065.1 Acidobacteriota bacterium
GAGGAACGGCAGACGAGCGGCGATAGGAAAAGGCATATGCGTGTGCTCCTATTCGCTGTGCTCGTAAATGCTCGCAGGACTGCCGCGACGAACCCTTGCCCTTCAGAATCGCAATCGGGCCGATAGGATCATCCGGCGGGCCTGCACCTGCGCGCCGTTGATTACGCCGAACGTCGAGCTGGTTTGAGCTCCCGTCGTGAAGTTGTACGTAAGACCGGTGTTCGGGTTATTCGGATTGAAGTGGTTCAGGATGTTGAAAGTTTCCGCCCTGAGTTCAAGAGTTCGTCGTTCGCTTCCTAGCTTGAACTCCTTCGCGAGCGACAAGTCCACGTTGAACAATCCGGAGCCATAGAAGAGCGTGGGGGGCGTGTTGCCGATGCCGAGCGAATCGATTGCTGGAAGCGTGAAATTCTTGGAGTTGAAAGCCCACTGCAATCGCGGATCTTCGGTCGCTGAGGGGAACTGTCCTGACGGAAGGAAGATGTCATTGCCCATCTGGCAGCGGAACGGTATTCCGCCCGTGGGTGTGCCGGTCCAATATCCGGCCGGAGCGCCCGTCGGAGCGTTACACGTAACGGTGAACGGGGTTCCCGTGAAGATCGCGGCGCCACCGCTAATGCGCCAACCGTCCATTACGACCTCAGTGAATTTGTTCTTCCAAAGATTGCTTCCCCTGGGGACGTCGTACCCGAAGTTCAGATTGAGTGCATGCGGCCGGTTGGCAACGTTCTTGGTCAGCTTGTAATCGATCCACTGCACATAGTCGGTGCCACCGGGGACCGACGTGTTGTAGTTCGTGGGTCCATAGATGATCGTCTTCGACCATGTGTAGTTGCCGTTCCATTGGAAACTGCCGCGGCGACGGGTCACTTGCATCTGGAGAGCGTTATAAGAACTGGTGCCCGCGTAGGTCCAGACCGGGATCGCCTGGAAGCCCGAGTATCCGACCATCGACCGGATGAGATTCGTGGAGTAGAATCCACTACCTGTGGGATCGCGGAACCGCGCGATGGCGCCGTCCTTCGGATTCCAAGTGGTGTATGGCGGCACGGCATTGAAGTCGATGGCCTGTCCGAATCCGTGGCGGAGGGAGTTGCCCACATAGCTCACCTCCACGACAGTTCCATGGCCGATATCATGCTGAATACCGAAGCTCCAGTTATAGGTCGTCTGTGTCTTCTGATCCTGAGGTCCTCCGAGCACCACCTGCGGCGTGAAGGCAGTCTGCGAGTTGGCCAAAGCGGCAAAGTTTGTGTAAACGATGATCGGCGCCAGGAAATTGGGCGGTGCCGCAATGGGACCATTGCCTGCGCCCTTGGCCCCGATATGATCGACATCCCAATTGCGGCCAACGGTGATGCTAAATCCGCCGCGCAGGGCCGTCTTGCCGTTCCCGAAGACATCCCAGGCGAAGCCGGCGCGCGGACCCAGCTGGATCGGCGGAACGTTGAAGAAGTGGCTGTCATATTGATGGATTCCTGAAAAGGGAGTGCCGCTGGCCGGATAGGATGAGGGATCGAAAGTACCCTGGCGAACGTAAGGGAAGACCTGGTTGGTCACCGGGTTTATCGAGACCCTTTGCCCGTTGATTAGAGTCGGGAACAGAAGCTGCCCGGCCTTGCTCGCGCTGTATTCATCCTTGCTGAACAACCCCAGCGTTGCTCCATCCGAATAGAGGTCCCCGACGCGATGGAATCTGAGGCCGAGATCCAGCGTCAAGCGCCTGTTTACTTTCCAGGTGTCCTGAACGAACCACTCGATTTGAAGGTAGCGGGCATGGTTGAGCTGCTTCTTGTTGTCGTCGCCGTAACCGAAAATGCTGCCCAGAAGGGCATTCGAGTAGGGATATCCAGTGTCGAAGTCGGAGGCCTGATCGGAACCGAAGTAGTAGGTTCCAGCCGTGTTGTAAGTGGAGTAGACGCTCACATTGCGCGCCATTCGTTCGAAGTAGATTCCGGCTTTGACGCTGTGGCTGCCGCGAATCCAGGTGACGTTATCGATGATTGACTGCACAGTATCGGTCCCAGTAAAAGGCCAGCGGCTATCGTGTCCAAAGACGGGAGCACGTGAGATGGTCTGGCCGGCGGACTGAGCGGTGAAGCCATTGGGCAGATCGAATCTCACCTGCGGCAGGAGATTCAGAACGTTGCTTCCGGCGTTAATGCGCGGCAAGGAGATCGCGTTGCCATTCGCGTCCTTGAGAGGAAGCAGGTTGTCCTGGTATGTTTTGGTTCCACCCACGGCAGTTGAAGTCGGATCACCCAGCGGATTCACGCCCTGCTTTCCGCGATTGACGCCCCACGTGAATTCGTTGATCAGCGTCGGGGAGAAGCTGTAGACGAGGGTGCCCACGGCCCCCGCTGCTTGAACGTGATAGCTGTGCGGGAATTGTCCCCAGGTGCCGCCCGCGGGACCGACTGTTCCGGCGTACCCATCCACTGCCTGGTAGTCCTGCATCAGGCGCACGTAGGCGGTGGTTTTCGGACTCACATTGTAATCGACACGAAGAATCTTGTTCTGGTTCGGCCGGGACTGCGGAAGAATCGCGCGGAAATTGAACAACCTCGTCCCGGCCGTGTCGAGAGCAAGTCCCTGCGCGTCGGGAAGCGGGAAGAGGTTCAGCATCGCAAGTCCGGCCTTGTTGATCAGCTCCGCAGGAATCTTGTTTTCCGGGAACGGAGCCTTCGTGGTCGGATCGGTGATCGGAACTCGGGCGCCGGTTGTGGTAACTGTCTGGGAGAAATCACCCTTCCGCTTGAGCGCGGAGGGCATGGTGAAGGTGTTGTCGATGGTTTGTTTGTTGCGCAGAAAGTCGGCCGAGAAGAAGAAAAACA
>QHXU01000032.1 GCA_003223065.1 Acidobacteriota bacterium
CTCTCCAGGCAAGCCAAACAGGCGGCGAGGCGGCGAAGAGCGTGAGGGACAGTGACGCCAACTGCGGAGCAGTAGTAAAGGTCAACGGGTCTCGACTAGTAGGTCATGATTCGGCCCCAGACACTCTTGGTACCCCAGATCCCGGAGCGCAGGCATTCAAGCTGGACGATCTGACTGTGGTCGACAAAAAGGTTCACATCGGGTCCGTAGTTTTTTACATACCAGGCGAAGACCTCCGGATCCGCGGCCTCAAACATCAGGGATTCGACGCCGATCGCAGCCACGAACTTAGCGACCACTCCGGTGCGCCAGCTTTTCACGTTTTCGGTAATGCCTTCCGACTCGACCATGATCATGTACGCGCCGGCCTCCATCAATCGTTTCGCTTGATGGATGGCCCACTCCGGATCCCGAGTTCCTTCGGCCTCCAGCTCGGCGGCCGCCGTCGCGCCGCCCGCGCCGAACTGGATGCCGACTTCGGGCTTCGGCTTTAATCCGGCCTGCTTAACCTGTTCGACCAGACGGAGCCAGTCATCGATCGGGATGGTAATGAATCCGCACGAGATCTCGATAATGTCGAAGCCCAGATCCTTGCACTCCCGAATATAACAGCCCACCGCTTCCGGACTTTGCCGCAGCACGTACTCGAGAAAACCGCCGGTGGAAACCAGGACATCGTGTTGATGGCAAATGTCGATGATTTCCTTCACGGCGTACCGGGGCATCAGGCTGAACGATCCGCCGGCGAACTTCAACGAGTCGACATATGCGCCCATCGTCTCGAGCACGTCTTGCAAATAGCGCTTGCCCATGGGTGTGTAGTATGGGCCGCGGATCTCAGTCACGCCCGTCCGCCGGGGTTTGGGAGGCCTGCGATTAACTCGCAGGAACGAAAACGCGCGATTCTGATCAGGTGCCTCCATATTGCGGCGCTCCTTGTCCACTCATGACTTCCGGCGTCACGGCGACGTCTTGCAGAAGGTTGGTGAGCTGGCTGATTTGCACCGTCTCGAGATTTGCAACGGTATCGACAATTCGTTCCCGGAGCGAGGCTGTCGTGTGCGGCTCGCTCAGCCGCTGAAACTTCCGGACTACGGTTTCCCAGCGCATCGGGCGAGTCACGAATCCTTCGTAATCCCGCTTTTCGATCGACACCGTGCGGCCACCCTTGAGTTGCACAGTCAAGCGGCACGCCATCTCCCCGGGGAATCGATCGCTGAATTCCTTGACCGGCTGAACCCGGACTTTCTGGAGTAGAGCCTGAACGTCGGCTCTACGTATCCGTTCCGGTGCGTACTGCGCCGGCGTGACATCGTCATCGAGTAGCGCGACCGCCAGCAGATACGGCAGGCTGTGATCCGCAGCTTCTTTCGTCTGCACTGTTCTCTTCTCGCCTTCCTCGCCTCCTCCGATGATATGGAAAGCAACATCGAAGATCTCGAGATCGATTTGTTCTATTTCCGGAGCGGTGAGTCCGTGCTCGCGCTTCAGGTCGAGGATCCCCTCGAGCGCGGATTGGGAGTGGATCTCGGCGTTGTATCGTTTGAGGATGGTCTGCGTGACCCGCTCGAGGTCCTCCTGAGACCAGTCGATCTCGAAGCGGCCGGCGATGGCGTCCATGAATCCCTTGTTTCCCTCGAAAACCTCTAACGGCCCTGTGATGCCGCGCATCGCAAGAAATGCTGCATGCGTGCAGCCGAAGGCCGTGTTGGGATAAGCCAGCCCCTTCCAGTTCGAAAGCGATCCCGTGCGAGTGACGCGCAGCGCGTTAAAGGCTGTGCCGCTGATTGCAAGCGCATGGGCGGTACGCTGCGCATCGAGACCGAGTGCTTTCGATACGCCCGCCGCAACGGCATAGGAACCCTGTGTGGTGTGATCGAAGCCTTTGTTACGAACCGGGGCCACATCGCTCAAACGGCACTGCACCTGGTAGGCAACGGCCAGGGCGGTCATAAAATCGCGCCCGGGAACGCCTGCATATTCGCAGGCCGCCAGTACCGCGCCCAGATTATCGCTCGGGTGGCAGGTTTCGTGCTTGGCCAGGTAGCTGTCATTGAAATCCAGATAGCGGACCAGCGCGCTATTGTAAAACGCGGCTCGATCGGGCGCCGTGCGTCCGCCTCCGATGATGGTGCAGAGGCCCGCGCCGCCGAACTCTTCGATCTGCGCGAGGATCGATTGCGTGACGGTGCCTCCCAATGCTCCGATGGCACAGCCCAAAGCATCGAGCACACGGATTTTTAGCTGGAGCCGGGCGGAGTCGGAAAGATCTGTACATCCCGCCCGGGAGATGAACGAGGCCATTTTTTCCGCGTGTGTCATGGCTCAGTGCTCGGCAGACGTGCCATAGAGCCGCACACGGCGGTTTACGCGCCCAACCCGCTAACGCCTGGATGCGACGATGCTGTGAAACGCCAGATCCTCGTCGGCCACGGAAGCGCCAGCCAGTGACAACACTTCCACTCGCAAGCCTTCGTTTAGATCTTGCAGCCGGACCTGACGTCCGTTGTGGAATTGAATGGCGTCGCGATGGCTATTTACATTGGCGCTGGTCTGTACGAATACAACGCCCTCATCGCGCTCGACGCGCCACTCACGCTGCAAATCTGCCGGAATGTTCTTCAAAATGAGGTGTGCTCCAGGCGGAACACAAACCGCAGGCGCCTCACGCGGTTGAGGAGGAGGCTCGAAAAACCTCTTGAGGCGATGCCAGAAGCCCTTTGCGGGCGCTGATGGCTCGACGGCTTCAATGCTTTGCAGGTCTGACGGGGAAGCCAATCCCATCGTACCGGTCGGAAACCTGTGGACTACCAGTTCCTCGCCTTCCGCGGCGAGCCGATTAGGGATCCCACAGAGAGAGTAATCACACATACTGCCGCTCCTTCGTGTGTAGGACGCACACCGAGGCCGGTTCATTTCGCCGTTTATCTTCACCCCGGCTGGCGATGCGTTTTCAGCCAGTTGCCGGTTATACGGCGGCAGGCGTCAATACCTCAAGAAAGCCGCCATTTCCTTCCGATGGGGCATGCGCTCGGGCCGCAAAAGGAAGGCTTGACCGCCGTTGCGCAGCGTATGGACCGCAGCCAGATTAATCAGGTCCACGTGATCCGGCTTCGGTTGGGTGTGTAGCTGCACTTTGCGGGTCCGTTCGATAAAGACGCCTGGGCGCTCGATCCCACGCGCCAGGAACAATTCGTTCACGCGTCCATCGAACGCGGCCTTGACGATTTCCCGCAAATCGGTCGATGCGCGCAAAGTTCCGAGTCTTTCAAATTCCGCCAGCGTAGACTCCTTTTGCTTGTCGAAGGCTTTCTGGACCGCTTCGAACGCCCGCTTATGCAACTCCTCGTCTTTCATTCCGTCAGGAGCTCCGTACACGGCATCCTCGACCAGATGCTGGTAGCTGTTCACCTGCCGATAAATCGAGACTTCGTACTCGACTCCGGCGACCACCAGCGGGACCTGTTGATCTTTGAGGATCTGGTACACGCCCTTGTCGACCGATCGGAAGAAATGCCAGAGGTACTCATCTTTGGCGTCCCTATCCGATGAGGTCCCGAACATGACACCTTTCATCGACCCGGCCGATGGGCCAGCCGTTGAACGGTTATCCAACATGTGATCCGGCTGCCGTGTCTGCATCGCTTCCTCGAGGCTCTTGGGAACCGATTTCGGCAGCGGCGCTTCCTGCGCATCATGGCGGTCGCAGCGGAAAAACCGGATGTTCTTTTGGCTCAGCGCGAGAATGAAAAAGTTCCGGTCCGCCTCGCGAAGCGACAATAGGGGCTTGATATAGAAGTGCTCGCCTACCCGAACAGACTCCTGAAGCGGCTCGTGCATCAGGAAGTGTCGCGATATGTCTGGAGAGCGCAGAATCACCAGCCCCAGGTGTTCAGGCTCAATCTCCAGGCCTGCTCCGATGGTTTCGATTCCGCCGAGCAGGTTTGCGATATCCGCCGGCCCAACGCCCTTTTCAGCGAGGATCTGGGTGGCTTCCTGCACGGCCCTTTTCAGACGACCGGGCCCTCGACGGTTCTCTCGCGGCAAATTTTCCACCGGCACAAGAATCGTAATGCAGGGACTGCGGGAGGAAGCAATGCCTTTCAGCTCAGGTGTTCGAAGCTGGAGGCTTTCCATAGTGAGCAATGGAGGATGCTCCTTTATAAATCGATGGATCAAATTGCCGCGTATAATGTTTCGCGGAAGTCGCGGGTCATATGGACTTTCACGTGCAGGGAAGCCGCCCACATGTTGGAAATTCTCGAGCACAGGGCCGACATTGGTTTCCGCGCGCGAGTTCGCGAGAGCGCGGCGGAAGCGCTGGTGGCAAGTAAGCTACAAGAAGAATGGCGATGAGGTGAGTGCGGGTCTTGCCCGCAAAGTCGCGCGCCTGCGGCCGATTGGCGTCATCAAGGGTAGTCAGTCGAGATAGTCGTACGCGACCAGAGTAAGGAACTCTGGAAAATCCGCGCTGGTCATCATCTGTTTGAAGATCTGTCCGGCTTTCGCGAATTCTCCTGTATTGCGCCCCAGTTTCACAAGTTGCTCGTCGGTCGCCTGGCGTACCATATCCGCGGTTATCCTCCGCCCGTCATTGAGGGTGGCTCCGTGCTTCACCCATTGCCAGACCTGCGCCCGGCAGATCTCTGCGGTCGCGGCATCTTCCATCAGGTTGTAGATCGGGACGCAGCCCGTGCCACGGAGCCACGCCTCGAGATACTGCAGGCCGACGTCTATATTCCATCGCAATCCGGACTCAGTTATCTCGCCGTCGGGAACCGTCAGCAGATCCTGCGCTGTCACGCGAACATCGCGCTTCCTGGAAATCTGGTTCGCGTCCTTCATGTGAAGATCGAAGATTTCTTTGGCCACCGGAACCAGACCCGGATGAGCCACCCACGTGCCATCGTGCCCCGCCCGCACCTCGCGGAGTTTGTCCTGCCGCACTTTTTCGAGGGCCTGCTCGTTGGCTGCCGGGTCATTTTTGATGGGAACTTGCGCCGCCATTCCTCCCATCGCGTGAATCCCGCGGCGATGGCAGGTTTGAATCAGCAGGTCCACATAGGACTTCAGAAAATGCCGCTCCATGGTGACCTGGGCTCGATTCGGAAGCACAAAATCGGGCCGGTTCCGGAACTTCTTGATGAAACTAAAAATATAGTCCCAGCGGCCGCAATTGAGACCCGCTGAATGGTTGCGCAACTCGTAAAGAATCTCATCCATTTCGAACGCAGCCAGAATTGTTTCGATGAGCACCGTGGCCCGGATCGTCCCGCGTGCGATGCCGATGTAGTCCTGCGCAAAATTGAACACATCGTTCCACAGTCTGGCTTCGAGATGGCTCTCGAGCTTCGGCAGGTAAAAATAGGGACCGGTGCCCGAAGTCATCAATTGCGCCGCGTTGTGGAACAGAAACAACCCAAAATCGAAGAGCGAGGCCGAAATTGGCCGGCCTCCCATCAGGACGTGCTTCTCACTAAGATGCCAGCCTCTGGGCCGAACCATAAGCGTGGCGGTCTGATTGTTGAGCCGGTAACGCTTGCCTTCCGGGCTGGTGTACTCGATGGCGCGATTCACGGCATCGCGCAGGTTGATGTGACCGTCGACGTTGTTTTGCCAGGTCGGCGAGTTCGCATCTTCGAAATCCGCCATAAAGACGCTTGCGCCCGAATTCAGAGCGTTGATCACCATCTTGCGGTCTACAGGGCCCGTGATCTCCACGCGCCGGTCCAGCAGATCCCTGGGAATGCGAGCCACGCTCCACTCCTTTTCGCGGATCGCCGACGTTTCTGGAAGAAAATCGGGGAAACGGCCAGTGTCGATTTCCGCCTGCCGGACACGTCTCTGCTCGAGAAGCTGCTGGCGGCGCGTCTCGAACTCCGCTGCCAGGCTGCCCACGAAGTGCAGAGCGTCATCGGTCAGGATTTCGGATTGCGCCTTGCCGACAGGCGCGATGATCTGAAGCTGGGATACCACCGGATGCGTAGACATAGCATTTAGCCCTCAGATTCTACGGCAGCGGCACTTGGCGTCTGCCGCGTTTTGCCGGGCAACGGCATCGCCCGAAGCACGAATGCCGTAAGTGCGGAGCACAACGCGAGCACCGCACTGCCGAAAAATGCAGCATTCCAATTGCCAGTTCTTTCATAGAGCAGCGCCGCGAGCCCACCTGCCAGAATGGACGCGAGCGCTTTCGTGCTGTAAAGAAAACTATAGTTCGAAGTGGCATGGCGGGCGCCGAAAAAGTCCGCCACAGCCGAGGGGAACAGAACGTAGATTTCGCCCCAGGTGAAAAATACCATCGCCATGGCCGCAATGAACCAGAGCGCGCCCAGGCGTCCGAGCGTGACGACGCTCGTTAGCGCGAGCGATTGCAAGAGAAACGCCACGAACATGGTCCTCTCGCGGCCCAGGTGGTCCGAAACCCAACCCCAAAAGATACGCCCCGCTCCATTGGCCACAGGGTTCAGCGACAACGCAATGGTCAGCGCCGCCGCGCCGATCCCAAGGCTTTTGGCCACAGGTGCGACCTGTGCCGTCGTCATTAATCCGCCGATCCCCATCAGCAGCATCATCACAAAGAGAACATAGAAATGCAGCGTCCGCAGCATTTCCCACGAATTGAACTCCGCGGAATGACTCCGGACCTTCGCGCGCGCCGTTGCCGGGACTGCGGCCACGGTACCGGAAGCCGGATTCTTCAAGAACTGCGCGGCGCAAAGAATCAGTAGTCCTTGTGCGATGCCGGTGTAGAGGAAAGCGGCACGGTAGTCTTGCGAGCGAATAATGTAGGCGATGAGCGGAATAAACGGCGCCGCGCCGGAGCCGAAGCCCGCCGCGATAATCCCCGAGGCGAGGCCGCGCCTATCCGGAAACCACTTCAATGCTACAGCGATCGCGCCGCAGTAGACCAGCGCTCCGCCCAGGCCCGCAGCCGAGTAAAGCACGTACAGCGTGGTAAGGGTTTGGGCTTGTCCCATGCCGGCCCACCCTGCTCCGCACAGCAACCCGGCGATGGACATGAACGTGCGAGGCCCCAACCGGTCAATCAGCCAGCCGGCAGCGGGCATCGCCCATGTGCCAATCGCAATGAAGAAGGTGAACCCCCACTGCACCTCAGACAATTTCCAACCGGTGGCCGCGATGATCGGGTTGACAAACAGAGTCCAGGCGTATTGCTGGTTGCCGATCATGATCATGGCGACCACAGCGGCAATCAGCCGAATCCAGCGGTTCACGTTCGTTCGCTCCTTGTTGCTGCCGACGTGCTCTCTAGAAGTTTGGTACAAGCATACACGGCCCGGGTATGCGGCATCGGAACGCAGAGGCGTTCGCCCAGTTCCACTATGACGCCGGCCACGGCCTCGAGTTCCAAAGGCCGTCCCGCTTCCAGATCTTGAAGCATGGAAGTCTTGTGCTCGCCGACTTTTTCCGCCCCGGCGATTCTTTGGTCAATGGAAACAGGAAGCTCCACTCCCAGTTTGGCCGCCACTGCCTCGACCTCGGTCATGATGTTCCGGACTAGCTTCGAAACTTCGGGATCGCGCGCCATCTGGACCAGGGTGGCTCGGGTCAAAGCGCTGATCGGATTAAACGCGACGTTCCCTAGAATCTTGACCCAGATTTCTTGACGGATTCGCGACGTCACCGGGCACCGCAGCCCGGCCTTGATCAGGGCCTCGGCGATTGCGCGGCAGCGGTCCGAGCGGGAGCCGTCGGGCTCGCCCAGCGAGATGCGGTTCCCCTCTGTATGGCGGATCACACCTGGCTCGATGATATCGGCGGAGAAGTATACGATCGACGCCACCACGCGGCGCGGGTCGATCGACGCCGCGATCACTCCTCCGGGATCCACGCGCTCCAAACAAAAGTCGGAGAAGTACCACCATGGCAGACCATTCTGCGTGCTCACGACGGTGGTGCATTCGCCGAGGAGCGGCTTGACTCGCGGCGCTAGATGCGTCAATCCATGCGCCTTCACTCCAAGAAAAATGACATCCACGGGTCCGGCTTCCTCAAGATTTGCGATCACCTTGGGACGCACTTCGAAATCGCCATCAGGACTGATCACCCGGACGCCGCGTTCCTGCATTGCCTTAAGATGCGGACCGCGTCCGAACAGAGTCACATCCTCACCGGCCCTCGCCATCTTTGCTCCGATGTAGCCGCCGATGGCTCCCGCGCCGGCGATCAGAAACTTCATCCCCTGTTCCCCGCCAGGGCTGTGGCGACCGCGCCGCGCTGGATTTTTCCGGTTGCGGTGCGAGGAATCGTTTCCACGATGTACAACTTCTTAGGACACTTGAAGTCCGCCAGCCGGTCGCGGCAGTGTGCCAGGATCGCCGATTCGCTCTGCGGCTCGCGCAGCACCACTGCCGCCGCGACCTCCTCACCCCAGGTTGCATGAGGCACCCCGAAGGCGACCGCTTCGGCCACCGCCGGATGCGCTAGCAGCACTTCATCGATTTCTCGGGGAGCGATTTTTTCTCCCCCGCGGTTGATCAATTCCTTGATCCGGCCCGTCAGCGTGAGGTACCCCTCGGCATCGAGGAATCCCTGATCGCCGGTGCGGAACCATCCATTGGTGAAGGATTTCGCGTTGGCTTCGGGGTTGTTCTCATATCCTGCGACGACGTTGGGACCTTGAATCACAACCTCGCCGCGTTGTTCCGTGCCGAGATGACTCCCCGCGGCGTCCATAATGCTGACCCTGACTCCGGTTCCGGGCCCGACTGAGCCGGGTTTCCGCGGTGCAGGCGGCTGGGGGTTGGAGCACATCTGATGCGATGCTTCGGTCATGCCGTAGGCTTCGAGCACTGGAGCGCCGAACGACTGTTCCATCTGGTGCATCATTTCCGGCGGCAGCGCGGCGCTGCACGAACGGATGAATCTCAGGCTCTCGGAGCCTTGCGGCCGCTCCTTGCCGGATCGGGACAGGAGAAGATGGTGAATGGTCGGGACCGCCGAATACCAGGTCGCGCGGTGGTCGCGCACTATCCGCCAAAACGAGAGTGGATTGAATTTAGCCGGCACCACCACGGTTCCGGCTGAAAGCAGCGTGGAGAGTGTGGAGGCTACCAGACCGTGAACGTGGAACAGCGGCATCACGCACAGCGCGACATCGTCAGGGGATAGCGTGTAGGTATTCACGATATTTCGCGCCGATGCCGCGATGTTTGAGTGCCTGATAGGCACGCGCTTCGGCCGACCCGTGCTTCCGCTCGTATGGAGAACCAGCGCGATTTCGTCAGGCTCAGGCGCGGCGGATGAATGCGTCCCTTGAGCCGGCGCGTCCAGGATGCGAACGAACCCGCTATCGTCCATCTCAATCGAGTGCACGGGAACACGGCCTTCGGCGGCTTTTCGTGCTTCGGGAGCGCCGTCCGGCGGGCAGAGAAGAATGCGGGCAGAGGTGTCTTCGAGATAAAAACTGAATTCCTCTTGCCGGTATCCAGGATTGAGAGGCGCAGCCGTTCCTGCGATGGATGCGGCCAGAAAGCTGACAATAGCCGGTAAGCCGTTCGGCAGCACTGTCGCGACCCGGTCTCCGCGGCCAATGCCCAGGGCGGCAAGGTCCCCAGCCATGGTCATCACTTGCTCCCGCAGTTTGTCGTAGGTTACTTGAATTCCGGCTTCGGGTAGAATTACCGCCGTGTGATTGCCGGGTGCCGCGTGCAAGAGTTCGAACAGGCTGTTTGGGTTAGACATAAAAAGACCACGCTCTTCCCGCGATATTATCAGACTCCGATCTTCGATTGGCGGAGTTTGTGCGCAATCGGCCATAACAAGATGCAGAGCGCCAATGCCAAGGAAGCGGTGCTCAGAACGGCGCCTCTGCCAAAATAATCTGAGTGAAATTCGACTAACAGGTTTCGCTCGCCGCCGGGCACCACGATTCCCATGAGCGCGTGGTCTGCAATCACAATCGGGCAAGGCGTGCCATCGGCCGTGGCTCTCCATCCCGGAAAATACGGCACGCTCAGCTTCAGCAACGCAGTCGCTGCCGCCTTGTAGTGCATGCGGTAAGCTTGTTCTCCATCCGCGGACACATCCGCAACGCCATCAGGCGCCGGCTGTACGTCTGCCATCGAACCGAGCACGATCGTGGCCTGAGAAGGGTCGAGCAACTGCAGGAGCCGCAAGGATTCGCGAGCGTCCTGAGCGCTCAGGATCTGTCGCGCGAAGTACGCCCTCGGCAGCACACCCGAATTTGGCACCACCGCCCCGGCTTCGACGTCCAGATAATGTGAAACGTTCAAGCCCGATCTTAGCTTCGGGTTGACTTTCATCGCGTCGCGATACTCCGCGTACGCCGACAACTGCAGAGGATTATAGCCATAGGTGGCTTCGAGCCGAAGATCGAGCGGGTGGTTCAGCGGACCGAACACGGTGAGGAGGTCGGGCGCGTCATAACGCGTCAGAGGCGCCATAACAGGCAGCACTTTGGCTTGGGCCACTCGCTCCTTGTTTCCGTACAGATCATCGAAGCCGTGCCTGGCATACGCATAAATATTGGCGTAGGAGTTCCAGTAGAAAAGATCCGTCAGGATGAGCGCGGCAAGCACAAATGGAAGCCAATCGCGACGCCAGCGCTCGAAAACCCAAGCCGCGCCGGATGCGGCAAGAATCGCCAGGCCGAGCGCTGTCACGAACCAAAAATGAATCGGCGCGCGGACCCTGTGAAATCCAGGCAAGAGCGCACCGAGGCGATAAAGACCCGCATCGGGTCCGAGCATGTACCAGACAGGGAGAACGATCAACAGCAACGAGGACACGCGAACGGCTCGGTTGCGCAGACCCAAAACCGCTAGCGGCAGCAACAAGACGCCGCCATAAAGGTAAAAATTGGCGTCGGGGAGGGCGGAGCCCTTGGAGCCGCGCTGGGAAATCGGATCGTTGGCTATTGGCAGAATCAGCTTCAGCAAAGAGTCAGGCTTGAGAATTCGCTCATGAGTTTTGCTGTAGTCAGCCCCGTGGCGAAGCGAATTCCTGGTCAGTTCCAACCCTGGGAGGGTTTGAATCGCGGATAGTCCGAGAGCCAACACGAGGATGCCCGCCAGAACCACAGCGGCGCGTAACCATCGGCGCGGCTGCTCGATGATCAAAGCAATCCCGAACAGCCCGGCTGCCGCAAACGAGTAAAGAGCA
>QHXU01000442.1:0-2831 GCA_003223065.1 Acidobacteriota bacterium
CCGACAGTCTCTTGAGAGCCAGCAAAGGGAGCCAGCGATATTGAGTGAATGTGGATCCTGCCGGCAATATTGTTGTCAAATCTAAGCGAGGCGCGCCGCAGAAGCTGGACCTCGATCGCTCGGGTTCCGGCCGGAACGGTGAAGGCGATGCTGACCCGAGTTCGAGCAACGCTGCCCAGGATTGGGCGCGTTTCGACGCTTAGCAGTCCCGGATGCTCTATGTCGATAATCCGAAAGAACGGTCCCTCGTCGGTAGTGATATTGTCGGCCTCGACGTCGGCAGAGAAGCGATAGCGGCCCGGATGAAGAGTCGTGAACTGTTCAAGCAAGGAATAGTCGATGTTCTCCTGGCCCAAGAAGCGCACCTCTAAACCGTCTTGGCGCCGCAACTCGACGGAAGGGCTTTCGCGGAAGCTCCAGTCGAACGGAGTCCCGCTGGGGGCCTCCTGGAAGCGAGTGTTCGCCAGAAGCTGCGGATCACGATAATCACCCTGGCGCGCGCCGAGCCAATCGGCCCAGAGTTGCTGCGCGCTCCAATATGCTTTGCGTTGCCAGAGCGTGGATGCTGTTTCGACTGCCGATTTCTCATCCGGCAAATCATAACGGCGCATCCATGACCAGGTCCGCACGACATCATCATCGGAGCCGTGGGCGCGCAGCCACGCGAGCCACGAACGCGCTACACGCGGTGTGGCGGGAACAGCATTATCCAGGAGCTTGGAAATGGGCTCGCCGGAAGTCTGCAGGTACGAAAACAGGATCTCGTCAAAGGAAGCGGTCTGCGAGAGAATGCGCGCGGCAAGCCGCAGGCCTTCTTCCGTTCGATCATGCGTGAAATCGAAATTGGCGGCACGCATCAAAACGGGAGCCATGCCGGGCCCCAGAGCCACGGCGTGGCCGAACGCGTCCGCAGCCTTGTTGGTTTCGCCGCTAGCGCTCAGTAACTCACCGTACGTGCACCACACTGCCGGGTTGCTCGGGTCTTCCACGAGGAGGGCAGCTACCGAATGTAAGTCATTACCGGAAGCATCGATCTGCGCGAAGATCTGGTCGTACCGGCAGCCCCCTTTGCGGCACAGCGCGGAATCCGCAGCGCGAGGAAACAGATCGAGGCGCAGGGAGAAGCCCGCAAGAAGCAGCGAGACGACTGGAAACGAGAAACGCACACTATGCCTCTGTCAATCCCGGACTGGTGGCGACACCAGCGAGCCATGCCAAGGCTAGTGCATTCGCCGGTATATAGAGGTTGAAATCCACCAGGCTGTGCAGGCCGATTGCTATGAAGGACCCAAGCAGTCCAACCGCCAGCGCCCAATGCCTTGAATTGGGCGTCAGGGCAACGGATAAGACGGGGCGGAAAATTCTGATCATGAGAGCTCCTATTAATACGAAGCCCACAATCCCGAGCTCGGCCAAGATCTGCAAATAGTCGTTGTGGGCAAAATCCACGGTGTTCGTAGGGGCGAAGGTTCGGAACCGGAACAGGCCATGCTCGAAGGCTCCCAGGCCGCAGCCCGCCCACTTGAAGGTGTGAATCAGCTGAGCGGTTTCTTTCCAGATCTGAATCCTCCCCTCGGTGGTGAGCTCTCCAGCTGGGGGAAGAGAGGCAAAACGGAGCACCATTGCGTTTGTCGATACGAAAATGAGAGTGGCCAAAGGGAGGACGAGAGGAAGCAGCCACAGCAAGCGGCAGCCGCGAAACCGTAATTTTCGCCCCCAAGCGAGCATCCATGCGAGGGCAATGATGGCCATGGCTACAAGGGTTGCCACGAATCCCATCCGAGACAAAGACGCGATCACGCTGACGAGAATGCATCCGGAGATCACAAGCAGCATGGATGTCTTAAACGCGCTGGGCTCGCTACGCCGGGAGGCCCTCATCCAGATGGCGATTGCCCACATTACTGCGAGGGGAAAGGCCATCTCCAGGAGTCCGGCAAAGTGGTTTCGATTGACGTATGATCCGCTGACCGGGTTCGATTCGGGCCCAGCGGCTCGGACCGAGAAAAACTGAGTCAACCCGAGAAGGCTCTCTAAGCACGCTGCGCAGATCACCGGCGCAACAATCCGCCACAAGTATCTGGAGCGCCACCAGCGCGCCATCTCGCTTGCCGCGATGAAGACAGCCATGGCCGGCACTACATACAGAAGCCTCTCAAGGGTCGCCCCGGGAGCAACTGACAGCGGAAGCCAGGCGTTGAGATCGAAGCCGGTTGCTATTCGCGCCGCGATCTCCGTATTCCAACGTTCTGGAGAGAGAAATCTGACAGCAGCCGGCGGCAATGGAGTCAGCTGAATACCCATCCAGAGGAGCAGCATTCCCATGATTCGCATTTCCCAAGACGTGCCTTGGAGCGCTGCGGTCCTGGCGGGGACAGAAAGACACAAGCATGAGCCAAGTGCAATCCCTACCGCAATCCATTGCCATTGGGAAGCGTAAACACCGCCACTCAGGAAGACGGCACTGGTGAGCGACAGCGCCAGGAGCGCGTACGCGACCCAGCGCAGGACTTGGTAAGTATCAACTCTCCTCGCCAAGGTAATTGGCCTTTGCAGTTGCACCTTAGGTCTAACCCCCTCAGTTTTGGCCGGGATAGGACTCAGCACAACCCGTATATCGACCCGCGTAAGGAGAAACTTCACTAGTGAGCTTTCTTTTGGCGCTAGCAGCGACCGGCTTGTAGGGCCGGTCGGCTACTTGCCGGCCCATTGCCCTCGCCGTTGCCATTGCTTCACTGGCTCGGACTGACCGAGGAACCGTTCTTTGTGGCTGTAATCACCCCTACGCCCAAACCCGCCGCGGCAGCGGCTCCCACTACGGCGGTGTGACC
>QHXU01000442.1:2955-3541 GCA_003223065.1 Acidobacteriota bacterium
ATCAGCTTCACGGCCGCGAGGTTCGTCAGAGAGTAATGAGCAGGTCCGCTTTGCAATTGGAAAACAGGCGTCTTGCTTGACAGACCCACTTTCGCCGAAGAACCCGGATCGAGGACCAGGGTTGATCCATCCTGAAACACAATCGTTACGGGAGTTTGCCCGGCTTTAATTGTGTCGGCCGGCATCACGGGCCACGAGGGAACACCCTGACCGGGGGTTACGTTCGCACCGCGTAATTGAAATGGGCTGTCTGAAGTGGCGGTCGCCACCTGGTTTTGCGAGTAGGCAAACATCGCAAACGCTGTGAAAGCCGTCAGAAGTTTTGTAGGTTTATGCAGGGGACACCTCCCTTTTCTCGGTCGTACTAAAACCACCGGTACTCCAGGATTATCTCAACTACAAGAAAAAAAAGGGATACGACAGAGACCTTATCTGGGGCACCTAGAAAATTCCTAGATTAATATCGTGCTTTTTCTGAGCTGTCCCTAGGACGGACAGTACCGGAGGACTATCTGAGCTTAGGAATAAAGCTTAAGCTTAGGGTGAATACCTTACGTGACGAAGCTGCCCAAATTCGGCAGGCGCG
>QHXU01000442.1:3563-3896 GCA_003223065.1 Acidobacteriota bacterium
GATTATGAGATTTATGAGTTTAGTGATTCTCGCCTGGCCGGTTGCCGCTCAGATAAACCAAACCCTCTCGTCCCCATCGACAAAAATCGCTGATCTAGCGACTGCGGCTGCTCCATCCCGCACACAAGCTTTTATGATGGACCCGCACGAAACCGGAAACCACCAGCGCACACTCTATCGCTGGTCCGTGGCGACCGTAGTGGCTGTAAATGCTGCAGACGCGCTCACCAGCTGGAGCAGAGCGGAAGCAAATCCGGTTCTTGCCAGGCCAGGAGCTCAATTCGGGGTGAGTTCCGTGGCGCTCAAGTCCGGCTTTGTGGGAGCGTCACTGCT
>QHXU01000440.1 GCA_003223065.1 Acidobacteriota bacterium
TCCGAACCAGTCCCCTGTGCCGCGTCCAAGCGGACGATCGTAATTGAACGTGTAGGCGTCGTTATTATCGACGATGCTTCGCTGAAGCGTGTAATTCACCTGCAAGTACAATCCCGAGGCCGCGCGAGCGGTTGCCTGGGCCTGGAACGAGTCGTACTGACTGGTGGCGCAGTTGCAGTAGTGGGAGATGTTCTGGGTCCATCCATATTTCGCGAAGAATGGCCGGGCCTGATTGGGAGTCAAACCCGGTATGAACGCCGGCGCGTTGATATTAACGTTTTGCCCGGTATTGGCCAGCATATGCCGCCCAACATTGCCGACGTAGCCGGCCTGCGCCACAAATTTTTGCCCGAACTGCCGCTGCACGGTCACGTTGTAGGCCATCACCCGTGGCAGCACGACGGTCAAGGGTCGCGACTTGGCTGCAATCCCGTTGGGGAGCAGAAAACGGCCATCGGCGTTCGGTTGCGGTAGCACCACGTCAGGCGGACCGGTTTGCAAGTCGAACACGTTCCCAAAGTTTGTTGCGGCGTTCAGGTTCTGGATGGAAAGTACGGGAGGGTTTTGCGTCACGTTATGGCCGAAGGTGTTTCCGAACGTCGCCATCGAATAGCTCCAGCCGTAGCCGGCGCGGATGACCATTTTCTCCCCAAACGTGTACGCGACGCCGAGGCGTGGGGCTAAGTGCTTCCAGCTCATCTCCTGGATGCCGTGCATCGAGGTCTTGCCGACGCCGAACACAGCCATCTCGCCCGTACGCAAATCAAGCTGGGCGCCATTACCAGGTGCATTGACTGTTTCGGGGAACACCCACTCCCAGCGCAGGCCGTAGTTGAGGGTGAGTTTCGAAGTCACGCGCCAGGTGTCCTGGCCATACCAAAACATGCGCTTTTGCCGCTCTTGCGCGTCGGTGCTGGAGCTGACGTACCGGGCAAATCAGTCACGTCGCCGAGCAGGAACGACGCGAGTCCGAGGCCCTTCTGGACCGCGCCACCCTGCACGACCTCCCCCGTGTAGCCGTTTGCGAAGGTCAGTTCCCCGGAGCGATGATTGTCGCTCGGCACCCGCAGCTGCAGCGCATACCTGATGTCAGCGCCGAACTTGTAACTGTGGTTGCCGACGATCTTCGTGGTGTTGTTCACGAACTGATACTGCTGCTCGCGCTGCGCGAGCGGGCAGTTGCACTGATTGACGCCCAGGGCGTAGCCCAGCCTGATCCCGGGGTCGCCCGTGATGTTGAAGTACGGCATGCCGGAAGTGTAGAAATCATCCTTGTTCAGGTTGGGGATGCCGGCGTCCTTCGCTGGGCTGGTGCCCAGGCCGTTCGGTAGAACATTTACGCGATACCGCATGTAGCCGAACCGAATTTCAGTGAGCAACGTCGGGCTGAGAGTCCGGTTGTAGCCGACTGCCAGGCTGCGGTTGATCACGTTCGACGTGCCTGCGAAATTGATGTTGTCCAGCGTAGGTCCACCGGGAAGCAGGCCGAAAGCTCCGGGCGCGAACTTGTCGTATCCGGCATTGCTGTAACGGCCGAACGCGGACGACTTCTCGTTAATGACCCAGTCCCAGCGCGTGTCCATTGATTGCTGTCGAAGTTTTCAGAGCCGGTGGCCGAGTAGTTGTTGCGGTAAGGGAACCCCGGATCGCCCGGAGCATTCGGGGATGGAAAGAAAGTCAGGATCTTCAGCGCCCGCTGATCGAGCATCGAGGGCGGGATCACGTTGCCGGAAAAAGGCTGGCGGCCAAGACCCGTAACCGGGTCTCCGGTGGTCGGGTTGTAGATCTGGTTGTTGCCGTTGTTTAAATACTCGCTCAGGTCGCCCGTCCGCGCCTTGGCCGTCGGAACCGACGTGTTTACTGAAGAACCTGTCCGACGGAGCGAGATCTGCGCATCACCGAATGCGAACAGCTTGTTCCTGATGATCGGTCCGCCAATGGAGCCGCCAAACTGGTTCCATTTGACAGGCGGGACCATGATCGCCTCGGATGCCTTGAAGGGATCCCGTGCATAACTACTGAATCCCGGCGAGTTGTTGCGCAGGAATTCAAAGAGGGATCCATGGAAATTGTTCGTGCCGGACTTGGTCGACACCAGCATCAGGCCGGCCGCAGCAAGACCGAACTCGGCGTCATAATTCTGCGAGGCCATCTTTGTCTCCACCACGGAGTCGATGGTCGGATTGATGACGATAATTCCTAGAATCGGGTCCTGGTTGTCAGTGCCGTCCAGGATGAAGCTAGTGCCGCTGAAATGCTGCCCGTTCACCTCAATCTGGATGCTGCCTTGCGGGTTCTCGCTCGAAGCGTGGTTGAAGCCGGCGCGCTGGGCCCCGGGCGTGAGTATCTCGAACGCTTGAAAGTTGCGGTTGAACGACGGCAGGTTCATGAGCTGCTGCGTCGTGTATGTGGTGGAGACTTCCGCGCGCTCCGACTGCAAAAGCGGAGCCGCCGCCGTAACCTCAACCGACTCGGTCACGTTTCCGACCTGAAGAGCAAAGTCAACCCGCACGGCGCGATCGGCGCCAACGTTGACGTCCGGGGTCACCGCCTTCCGGAAGCCGGTGTGCTCCACCTCGACTTGATACAGGCCTGGGATCAGGTTGCCTTTAGTGTAGTTGCCGGATTCGTTGGTGGTGACTTCGAACTTGGTGCCTTTATTCTGATCGGTAATTGTCACCTTGGTGCCGGCCACGGCCGCGCCTGTGGGGTCCGCGACAGTACCGAAGATACTCCCGAAGACTTGCTGTGCAAAGACGTTGGACGCCACAAACGTGGTCCCGGCAAAAGCAATCAGTAGTAACCTCAAGGCAAACCCGCATCGCGACTGGAACATAGTTTCCCCTTTCAGTCTCGTCGACTCTCCCGGACGACTGGTCGTGAAGCAGTTTATCATCTCTCCAATTCGGGTGGAAGGGGCCGCTGCATCCAGCCTGCCGTCGCCTCCGCGGCCAACTGCTGCGTTGCAAATCCGCAGCCGAACTGGTCGTCCGAAAATCGTGTTCTAATCCTGTGCAGGAGCTTCCATGCGTCGTTCAAAGATTGCTTTGATTCTGCCGGCCGCTGTCGTCTGCGCCATCGCGTGGCAGAGGCCGCAGGAATCCGCGCCGTCAGCACCCCCCGATCGCGTCAGTGATGCCTTCGCAGCCGGGTGGATGCTAAGCGATACCAACGGCGACGGGATCGCTGATTCGATTGCCGGAAAAATTGTCGTCCCTGCGCATCCGTCTGAGGCGGAAAACGCCGCGGCGGCGGATCTTGCGGGGCGCGCCGGGTTTGGGTCCACGGGACTGACGTTGCCGCTAGTGGTGAACGCGGCAGCAGATACAGCTGATGGCCCGCGGATCTGGGTCGGGAAGGATGCGGTTCCTGCCGCGCGATCACAGGAACTGCTGCCGTTGCTTCAGCTTCTGGAGAAGGACGAAGGCGGTGTATTTGCCGTCGGCGACAACTTGGCAGTGGTCGGTACGGATGACAATGGTTTGCTTGCAGCAGCAGAGGCTTATTCCGCGCGGGCTCCATATCAGTGGCGGATAAACGGGGACAAACTGTCGGCGATCGTTGATGCGGCTCGTGCGGCAGCATCGGAGGCGCATTCTCGGCTGATTGGCGTGAGCTACATGCGGGGCCAGCCCGGGATCCGGCGGGCATTTCTGGACGGCAGGACCGCCGTGACGGCTGCGGCTCTCGGGATCGCGGTTGGATCCGCGCATCTGGCGGCGGTGCACGAACTGGTGGTGCTGGGTGGGGCTTCGGCGGTGAATCGGAAACCGTTCGCTCCGGGACCGACCGCTCCGGTTCCGGCTGCGACAGCTCAACCTGGTGGCGAAGGAGCAGGGGGCAGTCAACCGCCGCGGCTCGATCTTGCGACGTTGTACACCAGCCACGG
>QHXU01000033.1:0-4207 GCA_003223065.1 Acidobacteriota bacterium
GAACTTTCAGCAGACTTCGAACAGCGCGCGCAGGCGGCTATCGGGGAGCTGAGCCAGAAAGCGCGAGCAAAGATCGCCAGGACGAAGCGCGAATACCAGGAAGCTGTCGAGGCGCTGGTGCCGGCTGCGCACGCCGCACCTCGCCTCAAGCTGGAGGAAGGCGCACGGGTGCGCCTGAAAGGAATCAGGCAGGCGGCGACGGTGCGGCGATTGCTCGCGGGCGACCTGCTCGAAGTCGACGCGGGTTTCCTAAAGATGCAAGTCGCGGCCTCGGACGTCGAGGAGATCCTTCCGCCATCAGAGGCACCGGCCGCGCGGCCCGGCATCGCGTTCCGGCAAGGCCCGGCTTACGGGGATTCGTATCGTGAGATCAATATCATCGGACAGCGCGCCGAGGAAGCTCGCGAGAAGGTGGACAAGATGCTCGATAGCGCCGCGCTGGCGCAGGTCGAACGCGTGCGTATCATCCACGGCCACGGCATGGGGATCTTGAAGAAAGCCATCGCGGACCTGCTCAAACAGAATCCGCACGTGGAGAAGTTTTATAGCGCGCCGCCGGAAGAAGGTGGATCCGGCGCCACGATCGTCGTGCTGAAATAGAGGCTCCCGAGGGACGGCGGCGGTAGATAACGGGGAGTCTGGTAAGATGACGGCGTGACTGCTGCCAACCAGGTAGTCGTGAGAAGCGCAATTGAGCGGGACCTGGTAGGGGACTTCGTCCGCGTGGTGGAAGAAGCCGCCGTAGCCGCGGCCCGCACAATGGGGCAAGGCGACCGCAAAGGCTCGGACCAGGCGGCCGTCCAGGCGATGCGTCGCGCTTTCGAAGAAGTCGAGATCGCAGGCACGGTGGTGATCGGCGAAGGCGAGCGGGACGAGGCTCCCATGCTCTACATCGGGGAGAAGGTCGGCGCGCCGCCCCGCGATGGACTGGAGTTCCCGCGCGTCGATATTGCCGTCGATCCGCTCGAAGGAACGAATCTGTGCGCCACGGGCACGGCGAATTCAATCGCCGTACTGGCGGCATCCGAGCCCGGCGGCCTGCTGCACGCGCCCGATTGCTATATGCAGAAGATCATCGCGGGCCCGGCGTGCCGCGACGCGCTGGATATCGACGCGCCGGTGAGGTATAATCTCAAGGCGATCGCGCATTCCTTGGATCGCGAGGTCAAGGACCTGGTAATCATGGTGCTCGACCGGCCGCGGCACGAAGACCTGATCGCTCAAATTCGCACCGCGGGCGCACGGATCCGGCTGATTCCGGACGGCGATCTTTCGGCGGGCATCGCGGCGGCCGTGCGCGGGGCGGGCGTCGACGCTGTGATGGGCACCGGCGGCGCTCCGGAAGGCGTCTTGACGGCCGCGGCGCTGCGCTGCCTCTCTGGCGAAATGGTGGCGCGGCTGGTGGTGAACACGCCCGAGCTCGAGGCTCGCGTTGAGCGCATGGGGATTCGCGATCCCAAGCGTATTTACACCGCCCGCGACCTGGCGCCGGGCGAGCAGATCATCTTTGCGGCTTGCGGCGTCACCGATGGCGCACTCCTGCACGGCGTGCGCTTCTTCGGCGATGGCTGCCGCACGCATTCACTGGTGATGACCTATAAGACGCGACAGGTAAGGTTCGTCGACACGGTCCACATGTACCGCGAGCCGGGGCGCAGAGGCGTACGACTCTATTAGTAGTACTTCTCCGTACCATTACTAGGTAGCCGCCAGGTACCTTGCTGGGGCTTCTCAGCGGACGCCAGACTGGTAGGCAAGGAATTCCCTGCCGTGCAGCGCATCGATCTCGAACAGTGGAGGGCAAAAGAAGTCGCGCGGTTGCTCGCATTGCTCGAAACCGAGCGCAGGTATTACCAGGAGATGGTGGCCTCGTTGCCGGTCGCGCTGGTGGTGCTGGCATCCGACCGGTCTCTGGTTTCCGCCAATCGCGCTTTCCGGCGCTCCTTCGGTCTGCGCGCCGAAGACTTGCAAGGCAAGACGATCGACCAGATCCTGCCCTCCGAACGTCTGATCGAGGCCATCCGGTCCGCCCACACGGGCGGCGCGCCGAATCCCAAATTCGTCGTGGAGCTGGGCGAACGTGTTTTGCGCGTCGCCGCTGTTCCCATGCGCAGTTGGATCGACGAGGGCGAAGACGAAACGCTGCTGATGCTGGAGGACCTCGGCGGCATCGAGCGGCTGCGTACGGCCGCTCCAGCTTCGCGGGCGGTTCCGGCGGATCTTCCGGCAATCGTGTGGCAGGCCGATGCCGCGACTCTCAAATTCACTTCGGTGACCGGGGACGCGGAAAGGCTGCTCGGCTACCAGGTTTCGCACTGGTTAACTGCGCCGCGATTCTTTTCTGAGCGCATACATCCCGACGACCGCGTGTCCACAATGGCCTGTTATCAAGGTGCAATCGCGCGGGGCGGTGACGCGGGCGCCGAATATCGCGCGCTTTCCGCTTCTGGAGACGTGGTGTGGTGCCGCGAGACGATCCGGGTATCCGGGCGCACCATCACCGGAGTGATCACGGATATCGGCCGCAGGAAACAGCTCGAAGAGCAGATGCTGGCCGCGGAACGCACCGGCGCTCTTCACGGCCTCGCGGCCCGCCTGGCCCATGACTTGAACAACCCGCTGATGATCGTCACCGGCTACAGCGAAGAGATCCTGCATACCTTGGGATCGCAGGATGTGAAACGAGGCGATGTTGAGCAGATCCTGGCGGCCACCGAACGGATCTCCGGCCTGACCGGCCAACTCCTTCAATTCACTCGCAAGCAGGCGAACCCGCCTCGTCCGGTGGACGTGACTCGAAAGCTGTCACAGCTCGCTGAGAAGATCGCGGTAATACCGGTCACGCAAGCAGTTTGGGCGCTGGCCGATCCGGATCATCTCGAAGAAGTGATTCTGGCCCTGGTTTCGGCCGCACGCGCGCGGGAGCAATCGCGCGTGACCGTCGCCTGCGATGTCGAAACGATCGCAGAGAGCGTCGCGTCGGCTACGCTCAGGCCCGGTGTTTACGCGCGCATCCTGATTCACGGCGACGGCCCCGGGCCGGAACCGGAAAAACGCGCAGCGCTGTTCGAGTCTTTCTTGACCGCAAAAGATCCGGAAAAAGGCGCAGGTCCGGCGCTGGCGCGAGCCTACGCCATTGTGCGCGAGTGGGGAGGCGATATCGCGTTTTCAAGCGAGCCGTCGCAAGGTTCGACGTTCACGGTATATCTACGGCACAGCGCTGCCGAGTCGGAAGCGGAGGCGCCCGAAGAGCCACGCGCCAACACGGGTGCCGGGGCGCGCGGCGAGACGATTCTACTGGTCGAAGACGAACCGGGCATTCGTGGGCTGGTCCGCAAGATCCTGCAGCAGGAGCAATACAACGTGCTCGAAGCCTCAAGCGCTGAAGAAGCGCTCAAAATCGCTGCAGCGCACAAGGGCGCGATCCATCTGCTGCTCACGGACTTCATGCTGCCGGGGATGACCGGCCGCGACCTGGCGGAGCGCATGCACGCGGCTTCGCCGAAACTGAAGGTGCTCTACGTCTCCGGTTACACTGACGATGAATCTGTGCGCGGCGGAGTCTTTCCGCCGGGCTCGAGATTTCTCCAAAAACCGTTCACGTTAAGCGGGCTGGTGGGGAAGGTGCGTGAGGCCCTGGGTTCCTGATCCCGGCCGGCGCAGATGATACAGTAGGGCATTATGCTTCGTAGCCGTACCCTGTTGTGGCTTAGTGTGTTCATCCTTCCGCCGCTTGGGCTGGTCCTGCTGTGGATGCGAGGGGATGGGAGCGTGTTGCGGCGGATGGCCGCGACAGCCGGGATCTGCGCGATCGCCGTCATCGAGCTGTTCTATCTTTACGGCATGCACGTCGTATGGAACGGCACGCTGAAGCCCCTCGGTGTCTCTTTTGAGAGCCGCGCGCGGCACGACGCGCTGTTAGAGGATAGCCGCGCCCGCCAGCGCGCGGAGGCTCCACAGCCCGAACCGCCGGCCCCGACTCCGGTTCAAAGCGCGCCGGCTACCGTGACGGCAGCTACAGCCGTGGAAGTGGCGGAAAAAATCAAGCCGGCCTACTGGACCGATTTTCGCGGTCCGAATCGTGCGGGCGAGTACGCGCAGGCCGAAATCCTCACGGCCTGGCCCTCTACCGGCTTGCACCGGCTTTGGAAGCAGCCGATCGGGGGAGGTTACGCTTCATTCACGGTCGCGGAAGGGCGAGCCTACA
>QHXU01000033.1:4326-6239 GCA_003223065.1 Acidobacteriota bacterium
CCCGCGCGCCACGCCTGTCTATCACGAAGGCCTGGTTTATTCGCTCGGCGCAAATGGCGACTTCTACTGTCTCTCGGCAAAGACCGGCAAGCCTCGATGGTCGAAGAACATTCTCACGGATAACAACACGAAGAACATCCATTGGGCGATGTCCGGGTCGCCGCTCATCGTGGACGACAAAGTGATTGTCACGCCGGGCGGCACCAGCGGCAAAAGCATCGTCGCTTACGAAAGGCTCACGGGCGAGCCGGTCTGGCACTCTCTCAACGATCGCGCGGGGTACACTTCCCCAATCCTGGCGACACTGGCTGGGCAAAGGCAGATCGTCTGGATCAGCGCGGAGCGCGCCGTGGGGCTCGCGGTCGAGGACGGTACACTGCTGTGGGAGTTCCCGTTCCCGGCGCAGATGGACATGAACTGCTCGCAGCCGGTGATCATCGATGATTCGAATGTTCTCCTCTCCTCCAGTCAGGGTCCGGGTGCGGCGCTGCTCGAGATCAAGAAAGATGGCGACCGCTACGCCGTACGCTCGGTTTGGCAGAACAACCGGATGAAGAACAAGTTCAACTCGTCGGTGCTCCATCAAGGTTACGTCTACGGTTTGGATGAAGCGATCCTGGCGTGCATTGACCCGAAGACCGGCGAGCTGAAGTGGAAAGGCGGGCGCTACGGCTATGGCCAATTGCTGCTTGCTGGCGGTTACCTGGTGGTTCTGACGGAGGAGGGCGAACTGGTGCTGGTGCGCGCTACCCCTGACGCTCATCAGGAGCTGGCGCGATTCCCGGCCGTCGAAGGCAGGACCTGGAACATCCCGGCGATCGACAACGGACTGCTGCTGGTGCGCAACGCGAGCGAGATGGCTTGCTTCCGGATCGGGAAACAGTAACCATAGCCTCACGTAGAAACTAGTACGAGTTTTATAGTATGCTCGGTGAGGTATGGCTATCCTTCTGGCTGCAGTTATGCTCGCGTTGGCGGGCCAGGAGCCGCAGGTCGATCTGGACGAGATCCTGAAGACGGCCCGCGCCAGTTATTCGAAGGGCGATTACGAGCGCGCTCGCAAGATGCTCGAAGAGGCGTGGTCGGCCATCGCCGAGAAGGGCCCGCCGGCGGATCCAAAACGTTACGAAGTCCTAAAGCAGTTGGCCGGCGTGCTCTCCGTCTCCGCACAATATACTGACGCGCTGAATTACCTCGAGCTGGCGATCAACTGGCGGGAAACGGTGATTGGCCGGGACGACCCGAAAATCGCGGACGACCTGACGGAACTCGCGATGGTGTGCTACCACCTGAAGGATTTTCCGCGCGCCCTGGCGATTCTCCAGCGCGTGGCGGATACGCACGTGAAGACGGCCGGATTTGAGAGTTCGCGGGTGGCCGACGATTTCAGCCGCATGGCCCTGGTCAATATGGACGCGATAGAACCCGACCGGGCTGCCGGCAATCTCGAAACTACGATCGCGATCCGGGAGAAGCTGCTTGGACCGGAGCATCCCGGCCTGCTGCCGGAGCTGGACCGCCTGGCGTCGGCCTGGTTGGCCTGCCGTGAGTATGGTAAGGCGGAAGGGACGTTCCGGCGCGCCATGGTCATTCGGGAACAGTTGCTGGGACCAGCACATCCGGACCTTATCCCGACAGTCGAAGGGCTCGCCTATGCCTTGTTCGGAGAGAAGAGGTTCGAGGAGGCGGAGGTTTCTTACAAGAGGCTGCTCGCCTTGTGGGTGAACTCGGCCGGTCCGGATCATCCCATGGTGGCACTGACGCTCGATAAACTGGCGGTCTTTTATCGCGAGCAAGAGCGATTCCGAGAGGCTTTGGCGGCGGCTGACCAAGCGATTGCGATTCGAGCATTGTTTCTGGCCAAGGGGCTCAGCCAGGAAGCCACCGCCCGCCAGGCGCAGGGCGAAAAGAGG
>QHXU01000033.1:6261-14126 GCA_003223065.1 Acidobacteriota bacterium
AGCCCTGGTTGTGCTGGATCCATCGCGGCCGGAACAGGAAAAATTCCGCCAGCAGATCGAGAGCATTCTCGCGGAGCTGACAGGCAAGCCCGGGAAACCGAAACGCAAGCAGCCTTAACTCGCCAGTGGTCAACCGGCCCAAAGGCGTAGAATGAAAGTGCAAAGATGAGGGAAACTCTCGCATCCGCTAAGACTTACCGAACCCTCAGCGGTCTGCCGCTCGAGCCCGTTTACGGCCCTGAGCATCTGCCGGGATTTGACGCCGACCGCGATCTCGGCGCACCCGGCCAGTTCCCCTATACGCGCGGCATTCACGAGAGCATGTATCGCGGCAGGCTTTGGACCATGCGCCAGTTCGCCGGCTTCGCCACCGCCGAGGAGACCAACGCCCGCTACCACTACCTGCTCGACCAGGGTCAAGCCGGCCTTTCGGTCGCCTTCGATCTGCCCACGCTGATGGGTTTCGATTCCGACCACCCCACCTCGCGTGGTGAAGTCGGCAAGTGCGGCGTCGCGATTTCCTCTCTGGCTGACATGGAGACGCTTTTCAGCGGAATTCCCCTCGGCGACGTAACGGTTTCGATGACCATCAACTCGCCGGCGTCGACCATCTGGGCGATGTACCTTGCTGTTGCCGAGCAACAGGGTGTCGACTGGAGCCGCATCTCGGGCACCATTCAGAACGACATTCTCAAGGAATACATCGCCCAAAAGGAGTACATTTATCCGCCGCGCCCTTCGATGCGGCTGGTCACCGATTCCATCGAGTTCGCCACCCGGCACGTCCCCCGCTTCAATCCGATTTCGATTTCCGGCTATCACATCCGCGAAGCCGGTTCGACCGCCGTGCAAGAACTCGCGTTCACGCTCCGCGACGGCATCGAGTACGTCGACTGGGCGCTCGAACGGGGCCTCCCCGTGGATTCGTTCGCCCCGCGCCTTAGTTTCTTTTTCAACGCGCATAACGATTTCTTCGAGGAAATCGCGAAATATCGAGCCGCGCGCAAGATCTGGGCCTATGTAATGCGCGACCGCTACGGCGCAAAAGACGAGCGCAGCCTGAAGTTGCGCTTTCACGCCCAGACGGCCGGCTGCTCGCTCACCTGGCAGCAGCCGCAGAACAATATCGTGCGCAC
The DNA here is from genome assembly GCA_003223065.1 of Acidobacteriota bacterium. Taxonomy (GTDB): domain Bacteria; phylum Acidobacteriota; class Terriglobia; order Bryobacterales; family Bryobacteraceae; genus Palsa-187. Next base: position 7,398 of record QHXU01000033.1, read on the forward strand.
GGCCCTCCAGGCCATGGCCGCAGTACTCGGAGGGTGCCAGTCGCTTCATACCAACTCGCTGGATGAGGCCTACGCGCTGCCTTCGGAACACGCTGTTACGATTGCGCTGCGGACGCAGCAAGTCATCGCTTACGAAAGCGGAGTGACGAATGTGCCCGATCCCCTGGGGGGCAGTCACTTCCTGGAGCGCCTGACACTCGACGTCGAGGCAGCAGCGAATGAGTACATTCGCCGCATCGACGAAATGGGCGGCATGATCAACGCAATCGAACGCGGATTCCCGCAAACCGAGATCGCCAACGCCAGCTACGAATACCAGCACTCTGTTGAGCAGGGCGAGAACGTCATCGTCGGCGTGAACAGGTTCACCGAGCGGGTGGAGCAGCCTATTGAGCTGCTGCAGATCGATGAAACAGCCGAATGCCGCCAGATCGCCCGGCTCGGCGAACTGAAGCGGAGGCGGAGCGACAGCGAAGTCACCAGGACGTTAGGGGCCCTGCGGCGTGCGGCTGAGGGCACGGAGAACACGATGCCCTATATCCTCGACGCCGTGCGCGCTTACGCGACCGTTGGCGAAATCTCCGCCGCGTTGAAAGACGTTTTCGGCGGCTATACCGAAACCAGCGTTCTTTAAAGTTAAGCCTCCGAGGTACGGGTTGGGAAACCTGCCGCCACGCATTGGTTTATAATTAATGAAGGTGTTCCACCAGCTTCGGAGAAGAGGGCGGAACAAGTCTCTTTCTGAAATATGGATCAAAAGATCCGGGTGCTGGTCGCCAAACCAGGCCTCGATGGGCACGACCGCGGCGCCAAGGTGATTGCAAGGGCGTTGCGGGATGCCGGTATGGAGGTGGTTTACACTGGTCTCCGCCAGACCCCGGAAATGATCGTAAACGCAGCGCTTCAAGAGGACGTGCAGGTCATCGGACTGTCCATCCTGTCCGGAGCGCACAACGCCATCGTGCCTCGCGTGATGGACTTGCTGAAAGAAAAGCAGATGAGCGATGTGCTCGTCATCGTGGGCGGCATCGTTCCGGATGAGGATGCCGAACAGCTCAAACGCCTCGGTGTGGCCGCCGTGTATCAACCCGGCGCCTCGCTCGAGGAGATTGTGGAATTCATCCGCAGCTCGGTGAAGCAGACCGCCTGAACGGTGGCTTCTCCATGGTTAGGAAACATGCGCTGCCCGAGGGCAGCGCCAAGGAAATAAGATGCAAGAAAAACTGAACATTGCCGTGTTCGTCGACTACGACAATATTGAAATTGGTCTGAAATCGACGTTGCGGCGCGACTTCGACGTCTCCCTCGCGCTGGATGCGCTGAAGGAGCGCGGGGACCTGGTCGCCAAGTTCGCTTACGCCAACTGGGGCCGCCAGGATGGCGCCACGCGCCAGATGGCCGAGAATGCCGTGCAGATGGTGCAAAGAATTCCCTCGCCGCGCGGCGATAAGAACGGCGCAGACATCAATCTGGCGCTCGACGCACTCGAAATGGCCTTCACCCACACGCACGTGAACGCCTTCGCGATCGTAAGCGGCGACAGCGATTTCATCCCCCTGGTGAACAAGCTCAAGGAATACGGGAAGACTGTGTTCGTTGTAGGCGGAAAGGCGTTCACCTCCACCATCCTCCAGCAGAACTGTCACGAGTTCATCAGCTTCGAATCGCTCCTGTCCGATTCGACGGACCGTCCGGCGCAGGAGCCTCGCCAGCAGCGCCCGCGCGGCGACCGCCCGGAGCGTGGGGATCGGGGTGATCGCCGCCAGCGTCCCGCTCCGCTCGAGCTCGGCCAGGCCATGCCGCTCGTAGAACGCGCGCTCCAGGTGCTTGAGCGCCGCGCCGTCCAGCCGCAGCTCGGTTTGCTGAAATCCACCATGCTCCAGCTCGACCCCGCGTTCAATGAGCGCGCCTATGGAGCCTCCAGCTTCTCCGATTTCGTTGAAAAACTGAAGCGGGCCGAACTGGTGAACGTCAGCGGTTCCGGCGGCCGCTATATCATCGAGCGCAAGTCGTCGGTGGTACCCGAGCGCGCCAACCTCAAACCCGACGATCTGCTGCCGCCTCTTCGCGATGTGCTTGAGAACCATCGTCTCGAGATCGAAAACGGCTGCCCCGTCGAGGATCTTACAGCATGGTTCAAGAACGAACAGCCCAACTTTGACATCACCGCCTACGGCTTCCAGGAATTCATCGAATTCCTCAACTACGCCCAGGACAAGACGGTGGTCCGGTTGGAGCCGCATGAAGACCAGGGCATGCTGGCGTATCTCGGGGCCGAATTCTACCCGCCCGCCGAGCCGCCGCAACCGGCGGCCGAAGTCGTGCACGAAGTCGAAGAAGATGAGCCGCAGCCCTACGTCGAAGGGCAGCCGACCATCTTCGAGCCCAATCCTCCACCGCCCAAGCCGAAGAAGACGCAAGTGCGTAAGCGGACCGCCAAGACCTCCGGCGGCGCGCGCCGGCCTGCGCGCCGTAAGAAGACCGACGGACACGCATGAGCATCCAGCGCGTCTTCCCGCCTCTGGCTCCCACGCCACGGGGACCGTATACGCCTGTCGTGCGGGCCGGGGGATTCATTTACGTAAGCGGTCAGGGTCCCATCGACCCGATGACGGACAAGCTGTCGCCAGGCGACATCCAGCACGAAACGCGCCTGGTTCTCGCTAATATCAAGAAACTTCTAGAAGGCTGTGGCGCTACCATGGCGGACGTCGTCAAGTGCAATGTTTATTTGAAAGACGGCAGCGATTTCGCCCGGATGAACGAGATCTACGCGGAGTTCTTCGGCGACCACAAACCTGCCCGGACGACGGTTGAGGCGAAGTTTGTCAGTCCGGACATGCGGGTTGAGATTGACTGCATCGCGTACAAGCCGGCGTAAGCAACCAGGCTCGCCTGGAGGCTGGCGCTATGAAAAGCGTGGCGGAGATCCACACCCGCCGCACGGTCGATAAGCCAGCCTTGGTCTTAAAACAGGTTGATGTTCAATTTTTGGCGCGCGGCGGGACGTAACCCGGCGGAAACGCGGCGCCCTCGCCGAAGAAGTAATCGTCCATCTGCTTGAGCAGGAATTCCTGCGCTTCGGGCGTGCCGAGATTCAGCCGGTACTCGTTCATGATCATCTTCATCTGCTCGAGCCACAGCTTCCAAGCTTCTTTGGACACGCTCTCGTAAATGCGCTGTCCCAACGGGTGATTGTCAAAGGGCACTTCGTCCAGGCCCGGCATTTCCTTCTGAAATTTAACGCAGAAAACCTTCCGGCCGCTCAGGTTCTCTTCCTCGATTTTCGGTCCGACCGTTCCGCCGCCACAACCCATGCGAGTGTTCCTTTCGCTTTCAGGATAGCAGTTAGGGCGGGCCTTCACGTCCTCGACCCCGGGTTGTTTTGTTCAACCTGGGCGCAAAGGGAGTAGAATGGCGGGCATGCGGCGTGTCTGGGCAACATGGCTGCTGGCCGAATTCGCCTTCTCGATCATCGGACCTGCTGTATTTGCCGATTCTGAAACGCAATTGCCGGGGTGCTGCCGCCGTCTAGGCAAGCACCACTGTGCCGCGACGCGAGCCTTACCGCGGGAAGAATCATCGGGCCCCGCCTTCGAGAACATTGGTAAGAAATGCCCCTATTTTCCCGCGGGCCGAGTTGTCCCAGCGCACGAATACACCTGGTTGTTACGCGCCACTCAGACGATTTCGGTTTCTATCGCCAGTCGCCCTGCCGCGCCCGTCCAGAGCGAAGCCCGTTATCGCGTTTCGTTTAGCCGCTCTCGTCAGAAGCGCGGACCTCCGTTCCTTCTCTCCTAAAAGATTTCCGTTGGGGCCCGCTCCTCCCTTTTGAGCACGCGCGCGTGTGCTCGCCGGGCCGCCCGCGATTCAAATTCAGGAGGATGGAATGTCTCGTTGGATCGGAAGCGTTTTGTTTTCTTCGCTATTCCTGGTCACTGCCGCGCGGACCGCTTCCGCCCAGGAATCCATCAATTACGCCAGCGTAAGCGGACGTGTGACAGATCCTTCCGGAGCCATCATAGAAGGCGCTCAGGTCAGCGCGCGTCAAACCGGCACGAACCTGACCAGTGTCGCAAGGACAGATCGGGAAGGACGCTTTCGTTTCCCCTACCTCAGGGTTGGTCAATACGAGATCACGGTGCATCAGCAGGGGTTCGCAGATGCCGCACGTTCGTTTACGCTGTCAGTAGGCGCGGATTTAGAGCTGCCTTTGTCGCTCACCGTTGAGCCGGCCGAGACAAACGTCACAGTGAGCGGCGAGGCAGCCGTGCTAGAGGCGGCACGCAGCCAGATCGCGGGCACCGTATCACAAACGGAGATCAGGAGTCTTCCGCTCAACGGGCGCAACTTCCTGGATCTTGCCTTGCTGGTTCCCGGCGTTTCTCCCACCAACACAGCGAGCAACCAATTGTTTGCCGAAACATCCGCGGTGCCCGGTCAGGGCATTTCTGTCGGCAGCCAACGCAATTTCTCCAACAACTTTATAGTGGATGGTCTCTCTGCCAACGACGACGCGGCTGGCCTTAGCGGGACGTACTACGGCCTGGACGTGGTGGATGAGCTTCAGGTCGTGACGTCGGGGGGCCAAGCCGAGCTTGGCCGCGCTTTGGGCGGCTACGTCAATATGGTCACGAAGAGCGGTACCAACTCCTTACACGGCGACCTCTATGGTTACCTGCGCAATCAGCGCTTCAACGCAGCCAACGCGCTTTCGAATAGCAAACTTCCGTCAACGCAGGCGCAATACGGCGCCAGTATCGGCGGCCCCATCGTCCACGACCGTACTTTTTATTTTGCGAATTTCGAGCAGCGGCAACTGAATCAAAGCGGCCTCATTACCGTCGCGCCGTCGAACGTTGAGGCTATCAACGCCCGGCTTGCCGCGGCCGCGTACAAAGGAGTACCGGTTGCTGCCGGCCTATATCCAAACCCGGTCCACAATAGCAATTTCTTGACGAAAGTGGACCACCAGTTCAGCCGGAACGATCAGTTCAGCGCGCGCTATAGTCTGTATACCGTCCAGAGCGATAACTCGCGCGGCGCGGGCGCGTTGAACGCGGTCAGCGCCTCTGCGGGGCTGGACGACACCGACCAGACCGTGGCGGCCAGCAACATCGCTACCCTCTCACCGCGCACGGTTAATGAAACGCGGGGGCAGTTCACCTACAGCAACTTGCATGCTCTTCCCACTGATCTGATAGGACCGGCGGTCAGCATTTCGGGCGTCGCATCTTTCGGCACGCTCTCAGGCTCTCCCACCGGGCGCCTCAACAAGCTGTACGAAATTGTAGACAGTATCTCGCACCAGGCGGGCGCGCATGCCATGAGGGCAGGCGCAGACTTCCTTTACAACGACCTCAGGATCACCTTTCCCCGCGCCGTCCGTGGAAGCTACTCCTTTTCTTCGCTGGCCAGCTTCCTGCAAGGAGTCTATAACAACGCAGGCTTTACGCAGACGTTCGGGAATTCGGTTGTTGCGCAGACGAATCCGAATGTGAGTCTTTACGCGCAAGATGAGTGGAAAGTGAGCCCTGGCGTTACCCTGAACGTAGGCGCCCGCTACGAACTCCAGTTGCTGAAAACCATCTCCACGGATACCGGCAACATCTCACCGCGCGCCGGTTTGGCTTGGTCTCCGTTTGCTTCAAGGCGCACCGTGGTCCGCGGCAGCTTTGGACTTTTCTACGATCGCGTACCTCTGCGGGCGCTCGCGAATGCGCTTTTATCGAGCGGAAACACGACCACCGTCAACAGCTCAAGCCAGGTGAGCGTGAGTCTTTCCCCCACGCAAACCGGAGCGCCCACATTTCCGAACATCCTTCCCACCACTGGGCCGCCCTCCGGCGTGCTGTTCAACTTCACGACGATGAATCCGCACATGCAGAATGCCTATTCCGAGCAGGGCAGTCTTGAGATCGAGCAGCAACTTGGCGAGCGCAGCACTTTGAGCGTCGGCTACCAGCATCTGCGCGGACTTCATCTCATCATCTCTGTCAACCGGAACGTGCCGAGCTGCACGGCGTCGGGAAATAACAACGGGTGCCGCCCGAATCCCAACTTTGGAAACAACAGCCAGTATTCCTCCCTGGCGGACTCGCGCTATGACGGCCTGCATGTCTCATTTGTCCAACGGCCGGCACGGTGGGGCGACTATCGTATCGCCTACACGTATTCGAAGGCCCTTGATAATGTAGGTGAGTTCTTCTTTAGCTCACCGATCGACAACTACAACATCTGGCAGGACTATGGACGGTCCGACGACGATCAGCGGCACCGTGTGGTCTTTGACGGCGCGATCCATTCACCGGCGGTGCCCGCTAAGACCGTTTGGGAACTGATCGGTCATGGTTTTCAGTTGAGCGGCACGCTCCAGTATTACTCGGCCTTGCCGTTGAACATCACTACGGGGCTCAACACCATCCAGGTTACGAGCGGCCGCCCGATGGTGAACGGAGCGTTCATCGGCCGCAACGCCGGAAGCGGAAATGATTTTTTCAGCGTGAGTACGCGGCTGAGCCGTACCTTTCCGATTGGAGAACATCTGCGCCTCGAGGGAATAGCCGAGGCGTTCAACCTGCTCAATCACCGCAACAACCTGACACGGAACGGCACGTTCGGATCCGGAGCATACCCGACAAATCCATCGCCGTCTTTCGGGCAGATTACGGCAATAAATGATCCGAGAATAATCCAATTCGCTCTGCGGGTGAGGTTCTAGGAGGACCG
>QHXU01000033.1:14208-28119 GCA_003223065.1 Acidobacteriota bacterium
TTCACAGATCCCAAGTATTCACAGAGCTGGAGCGGTAGGGACCCCCCCTCCTCCATATGGCGCTGCACCGCCTTCTGATCCCTCCGCAGCCTTTCCCGCTTCGAGGACTCACGCAAATTACAGCTTTCGATGTCCAGGAGCAACTCGATCTCCCACGGCCGGAAGGTGTTGCGATGCATATTGCCGCGAAGCAGTTCCTGGATGAGGCGGTTAAACTGCGCCAATACTGCGTCGCTATCGGGTAGGGAATCCTGCATGCACTTTTATTTTTCGAATATTAACACATTAGTCGTCATTGGCCGCTATTTAATTCACGCGCGCCAGCCAGCGATGAATCGCCTCGATCTGTTTTCGGACGTCCTCCCCATCCTCCGCCTCCGGTTCCATCGCCAGATATTTCTCGAGGTCCTGGCGCGCCGCCTGGAAACGCTTGAGCCCCAGCAACAGCACTCCCCGGCGCTTGTAAACAGCCGGCACATCCGGAGCGCCCACAATCAACAAATCGAGCGTTCCCACTGCCCTTGCGAAATCCTGCCGCCGCAAATATACGCCGTGCAGGTTCTGCAGCATCCGCATGGCGATCTGTTTTTTCGAAACCCGCCGAAGAAGTGAGAGATCGGCTACCTCCGCGCCCGCCAGCGCGAAGCATTCCCGCGGTGTGAGCGTACGCCCGCCGTGAAAAGGATCGATAAAAGTGGCATAATTGCCGTCGTCGTATTGAATGATGAAATGGCGTGGCAGGCCGATGCCAAACACGGGCATCGACAGGCGGCGGGCAATCTCCATGTACATTACCGAGAGCGTGATCGGGATGCCTGTGCGCCGCTCCAGCACCTGGTTCAGGCAACTGTTCAGCGGGTCGAAATAATCCGCCTCGTTGCCGTGGAACCCGAGTTCCTGGAATAAATACCGCTGTGCCGTCTCGACGAAATCCCTTCCGTCGTTGAAATTGCGCATGCGGTCCGCCAGCCGCGATGCCAGTTCGTTCAGTTGGTCCAGAACCGGCTGCACTGCCAGGTCCGGAAAATGGATGGAGGCTACTTCGAGCGCCGCCAAATCCAGCCGACCCGCTGCCGCGTCGTCTTCTAAAATCTCGCGCAGATGATTCACTTTCGCAAATACGCGTCGTCGCCGCGGATCCAATCCTGCCGAGGCGGCGAAAATAGATCGACTGCGACCGCATCCTCCAATGCTTCAGCCGAGTGCGGCACGTGCGGCGGAATACACAGCGCCTCGCCCGCTCCCACAATCACTTCCTTGCCATCCAGCACGAACCTTAGCCGCCCCTTTTCGATCATCGAGATCTGCTCGTTCAGGTGGCTGTGCACGGGAACCGAGCATCCCTTGCGCAGCTCCAATCGCGCTACGGTCATGGTCTCGCCGTGAATTGTCTGGCGGGCGAGCAGCGGGTTCATCTGTTCTTTCTTGACTTCATTCCATCGATAGAGCGGCATGGTCCAGTGATTCCTAACACGCAATCCCGACGTATCGAAACCCAGCGCGCGTGAGCCGCGTGCGGTCCAGCGCATGCCGGCCGTCGAGCACAATGGCTGTGTGCATTATCTGCGCCAAAGGTTCCCAATCCAGCTCGCGATATTGGGGCCACTCCGTCACGAGCACGAGCGCATCCGCTTCGCGTGCCACATCCTCGGGCGTCTCGCAGCAGAACACCTCAGCTAGACGGCCATTGCTTTCCGATTCTTTCCGGAAGCGATCCATGGCCACTGGATCGTGCGCCTTCACCCGCGCTCCCCGCTCGATCAGCTTGCGGGCGATGTCCAGCGCCGGCGCCTCCCGCAGATCGTCCGTATGAGGTTTGAACGCCAGGCCAAGCAATCCGATGGTCCGCCCCTTCAGAATCTTCAATTCGGACAGCAGTTTTTCCACCACCCGATCTCTCTGCCGCCGGTTGATCTCGCGCGCAGCCTTCACGATCGGCATTTCCAGGCCGTATTCGCTGGCAGTCGCGATCAGGGCCGCCGTGTCTTTCCCGAAGCACGAGCCTCCCCATCCGATCCCCGCCTGCAAAAACCTGGTCCCGATACGGGCATCCAGGCCTATACCCTTGGCCACCTGCGCGATGTCGGCGCCAACTTTCTCGGAAAGCTGGCCCACCTCGTTTATGTAACTGATTTTCAGCGCCAGAAACGCGTTCGCGGCATACTTGATCAGCTCGGCCGAAGCGAGGTCGGTCGAAATCAGGGGCACCGCTCCCAACTCCTCCGGTCGCGGCAAATACGGCGGCGCCTGAAAGGTCTGATCCAGAATCGGGCGATAGAGGGTGTACAACACCTCGGCGGTCTGCTCCTCGTCGGCGCCGATCACTACGCGATCAGGATACAGACTGTCATGGAGCGCCGTGCCTTCGCGCAGAAACTCCGGGTTCGAAGCCACGGCAAAACGGCCCTTGGCCTTCTCGCAGGCTTTGTCGCGCACCAGCGACCCGACCCAGTTCCCGCTCCCGATCGGCACCGTGGATTTGTTCACGACCACAGCAAACTCGCCGGTCAAATGTTTGCCGATGCCGTGCGCCGCCGCTTCAAGATACCGGAGATCCGGTGCGCCATCCTTCCCCGGCGGCGTACCCACCGCAATGAAGATCACCTGCGCCGGTGGAATCGCTTCGGCGTACTCAGAGGTGAAGCATAGGTTGGGGTGAGCATCCGCCAGAAGCTCGGCCAGGTGAGGCTCGTAAAACGGCACCCCGCCCCGCTCGAGCACCGCGATTTTTTCGTGGTCCGCGTCCACACATGTAACGTTATGTCCGAGAAACGCCAAGCATGCACCAGTGGTCAGGCCGACGTATCCGGTCCCTAAAATTGAAACATTCACAGAATCTTTATCTTACAACAGGAAGGGCCCTCAATAGGTGAAACCCTAGGCATTTGTGCGATTCTTGCAGCGCCGCTTCGACCCGTCCGGTCGTTTCTCCTCGCGCGAAAATAAAGCCCAAATAGCTCGCTCCGTCGGGAAGGGGAAGCATCATCTGTCCCTCCTTCGCGGTGATCATGACGTCTTCGACACCTGGCACTCGCCTAGCTTGCTCCAGCCCGTCAACTCCGGTGTACACGCCTGCGCCGGGAATCGGGATCATCATCACCCCATGCGCGCCCGGCGCGAGCTTCACGCTGCTCAGATCTTCGCCCAGCGAATGCAGGAGCAAAACCTCTTCCAGCGACGCATCCGGATCGAAGCGAAGAACTCGCGAGCACAACCCGCCGATCGGCCGGCCCGCCACCTCGAGCATCCAAACGCCCTCGTCGTTCACCCTCATCTCCGCGTGTACCGGCCCATATGTCAATCCGAGGGCGCTCAATGCGCGCTGGGTCATCTCGCGGATCGAGCGCTCCACTGCTTCCGGCTCGCGGGACGGCGTCGTGTAAATCGTCTCCTCGAAAAACGGGCCATTCAGCGGGTCCGGCTTGTCGAACAGCGCCAGTGTCTGAAGCCGGCCTTCGGTCACGAGCCCTTCGAGCGCGTACTCACGCCCAGGAATGAAATCCTCCACCAGCACCTGAGGATCCTGCACCAGTTTCGTGATGCGGTCAAAAGCAGTCACGAATTCGGCGGGATTGTCGGCCCGGATCACACCCCGGCTGCCGGAAAGTCCGAGGGGCTTCAACACGCACGGGTAACGCGTCTCATCGGCGGTTCCGCGGCGGGCGAGACGGAAACTCGGAACCGGCATGCCCGCCGCCCGAAACCGTTCGCGCGCCAGGAATTTGTTGTTCGTCGCCTCGACCGCGGCCGGCGAGCTGAATCGCAACCCGAGACTCGCGGCTGCATGACCCGCGACACAAGCGGGCCTGTCGCCCACCGCGACGATCCCGCCAAACGGCCCTCGCGCGGACAGCGCCGCCACCCCGGGCGCCGGCTCCTCGAACCGCAGCGGCACGGCGTCGTCGCCCCACGGATCCTCCAGCACGTGACAGCGGTCGGTGGCCAGCACAAGCTCCAGACCCATCCGTCGCGCCGCCTCAGCGAAAACCCGCGCCTGATAGCCTGTCGTGGAAGCGATCAGCAAGACTCGCTTACTCATAAAAGCGCAACCTGCGCTTCGGTAGGCTCCGCTCAACAATACCAGGGCTCATCCAGATAGGGAATCGCCGCACGGGGCAGCAGGCGAAAGTTCTCCGGAATTATTTCGACCGCCTCGCAGATTTCGCCGAAGATCTGCGCCCGTGTGCGCCCCTCCCTCTGCCGCGCGTGCACCAGGCGGAATATCCTCGCTGCCAGTGCATCCACTTCGGGGTTGGGATGGTTCCACGGATACACGAGCAGTTTCGGATCGAACGGCCCGACCAGGCTGCGGACATCGTCCAGTTCGAGCAGCCGCGAATCCGTGGTCACCAGCAGCCGCAGCGCGAGCTGCACGGATGCGACGTTCTCAACGATGTCCAGATCCGCCAGCACGCGCAACAAGTCACGGTAGGCCTCGATCGTGGTCCAGGGTGTGAACGCGATGAAGGTCGGCTGGAGCGTCAGGTTCGCTTTGCGGGTCAATTCCACAGCCTCGAAGAAATCCCGGCGCGTGTGATTCTTCTCGAGCTTTGCGAGTACGCGATCGTCCACGGACTCGGCTGCGCTGGTGATGAATAAACATCCCGTCTCGTGCAGCGGGGCCAGCAGATCGCGATGTTTCAGCAAATGCTCGATTTTGATGGTGGCGTCGTAGGTGACTTCGGGAAATTCGGCGTGCAGCGCCTCGACGATCCGCAGCGCATGCGCCGGCCCGTTGAAAAAATCCGGGTCACCGAATGTGACATGACTGGCGCCCGCCGCCACCTGCTGGCGGATGTCGTTCAGCACCACTTCTCGCTGCACTACTCGGAACCGGCCGTGATACACCGGCACCACCGGACAATGCCGGCAGAGGTGCTTGCAGCCGCGGCTGGCTTCAGTGTATGCGACCTGCTTCGCCTCGCCGTTGTGCCGCAGCCGCGCGTAGCTTCGCGATCCCGGCAGATCGCCTCGATCCGGGGTCACAAACTCCAACCGCTCCAGCGAGATGTCAGGAACGCTCTCGCCCTTTGCCAGCTTCACCAACGCCTGTTCGAACTCGCCCCCTGCGATTGCCTCGACACCCAACTCTCGAAGCAAAGCCGCATTGAGCGGCGCATATAGGCCGTAGCAAACCAGCCGGGCCCCCGGATTGAGCGTCTTCACGCGTTCGATAACGGGCAGCGCCAGCCGCGTCGCCGTGTGCATCGGCAGATAGAAGGCAACCAGGTCTGCTTTTTCAATCAATGGCCACGGAGGCGGCTCCACCGCCAGGTCCGCACACGATACCTTGTGTCCTTCCCGCGCCAGCCAGGCTCTGGGCGAAGCGAGCCCAAATGGCTGGTGTCCCAGTTCGTACGTTGAAAGCAGGACAATGTCCATGGCTCAATTCTTAGTCTAACCTGGAGGCATGTTTCGCCGGCTCTACGCGGCGCTCGCACCAACTTTCCGTTACTGGTCTCAAACCGAAGTTCACGTTTATGCGTTTTCGGTTGCTGCGAACGTGCTGCTCGCTTTCTTCCCGTTCCTGATCGTCATGATGTCGCTTTCGCGGGTCTTCTTTAGCCAACCGACGACCCTGGCGGCCATCGACCTGGCGCTGCGCGACTATTTCCCGGACGCTCTCGGAAACTTCCTCCAACGCAACCTGCCGCAACGCGGGCGTATCGAGATCGTGTCCCTCATCCTCTTGCTGTTCACGGCAAACGGGATCTTCCAGCCGCTCGAAGTCGCGCTCAACCACGTCTGGGGCATCCGAAAGAATCGTAACTTCTTTCACAATCAGCTCGTGAGCCTGGGCCTTATCCTGGTTTGCGGCGCTCTCGCCCTTGTTTCGTTGATGTTCACCGCTCTCAATTACGCCTGGCTCAAGGAGGTGATAGGCGCCGCCGCGCTGCTCCCCCTTTTCTTTCTAAAGCTGGCAGCGGTGCCCCTTGCGGCGCTGGTTCTGTTCCTCATCTATTTCTACCTCCCCAATGGCCGGCCTCCGCTCGCTCGGGTGGTGGCCGCTGCAATCGGTGTCGGGCTTTTGATGGAGGTGTTGAAATATCTCACCAGGCTGATATGGCCGTGGTTTTTCACTAAACTGACGCGTGAGTATGGCGTATTCAAATACTCGGTAACGCTGATCCTGATCGGATTTCTTGCTTCCATGCTCGTGCTTGCCGGAGCCGAATGGGCCGCTCGAGGCCACCGAATGGACAATCCGCGATAATTCGCGTGCTATGATTCCCGGTGTCTGAAAGATTGCTGGCGGTCATAACCGGCGCATCCAGTGGGATCGGTGCTGCGTTCGCTCGAAAGCTCGCCGCCCGCGGGTACGATCTGCTTTTGATCTCCCGCCGCGAGGAGCGGCTCCGGTCGCTTGCCGACGAGATCGCCGGGCTCTACCATGTCGCCGCCAGACCCATGGCCGCCGATTTGACCTCGGATGCGGACTGCGAGCGCGTAGCCGAAACTGTCCGGGGCGCTAATAATCTTGGCTTGCTCGTGAATAACGCCGGGTTTGGCTCGCTCGGCTACTTTTGGGCCACCGACATCGCCGGTCAAGACCGGATGCACCGCCTCCACGTACTCGCCACCCTGCGGCTCACGCACGCGGCGCTGGTGAATCTGCTGCCGAAAAGGTCTGGCGGTATCATCAACGTCTCTTCGCTGGCGGCGTTCGGCCAGACGCCACAGAGCGTCAGTTATAGCGCCACAAAGAGCTGGATGAACAGCTTTACGGAAGGCCTCGCGCTCGAGCTCGCCGCTAACGATTCCCCAGTGAAGGTGCAGGCCCTGTGCCCTGGCTTTACGCTCACGGAGTTTCACGATACGCTCGGCATGGAACGCGGCCCAATCCCTAGGCCCTTATGGATGACTGCGGATTTCGTGGTCGAGCAGTCCCTGCGAAGCTTCGATCGAGGCAAGCTCTTCGTCGTGCCCGGGTGGCGTTACAAACTTCTACTGGGTCTTATCAAGGTCCTGCCCGCCTCCCTGATGCGGCAGGCCTCCGTGGCCGGCGTCCGCCGCTTTCGGAAACGCCGGGATAAGTGACCTGTTGGCTACCACATGAGGGTAACCCTGCGATTTGAAAAGTCCCTGGGAATAATCTTGGCGTGCGGACTATTCAAGATTCGAAATATCGCCACGGTTCAGCCACTAAAAACAGAACTAAGAATACCTGAACCGCGTTGCCGTGCGCAGATACGCACGGTAGCTTCAACGTCCTAAAGATCTATCGGGCGTTGGCCGCTTTTGGCTTCTGAGCAATCTCGGCCATCTTTGGCCCGACTGGTTTTGCCGGACTGCGCTCCCAATCGAGCCAATGATCCCAACGAATGGATTCCAGGCTTCGGACCAGCTGCCGGATTTGTGTCATATCGTTTTTGGCAATGGCATCCGCCACATTGGGAATTCGATACACACGCGCGTGGCACTTTCGCAGCGTGTTATCGATCTTGGTCGCATCAATTCTCGCTTCGTCGTGTAGAAGTTTGAGCAACGCCATTTGGCGAGCGTAGACATTCAAGACAGCGCGAAACAGCTCTGCACCCTGCTCATGCGTCATTTTGGACATGAAACTGCGCTCCGCCGCAGTGGGCAAGTATATCACAGATTTATCAATAGGAATAGTACTTAAGGGCTTGATGACTAACAAACGCTTTACTTTTCCTACAAGCGTGTAGGAAAGAATCTGATATAGCGTGGCCTTGCGTGGGCACCAACCGCATCGCCTCCCCGCAGCGTGATAAACTCGACGATCGAAGGAGTTCTTCGCGAATGAAACGGGATCTCTCGCGCCGCGATGTCGTGAAAATGGCAGGTGTAGCCTCAGCTGCCGTCGCACCATATGTCCAGAAAGTCCGGGCCGCCAACGACCAGGTGCAGTACGGATTCATCGGGACCGGGGTTCGCGGAACGTACCTGCTCGGCCATCTTTCCAAGATGGATAGCGGGCGCTGTCTCGCCGTCTGTGACATCAACCAGGCCGCGCTCGACAAGGGAGCCGGCGTCATCGGTTCCAATCCGCAAAAATTCAAGGATTACCGCGAGTTGCTCGGCGCCCAGAACATTGACGCGGTTCTCATTGCAGTCCCGCTTTATATGCACTTTCCGGTGACCAGGGACGCGCTCCTTGCCGGGAAGCATGTCTTTTGCGAGAAGAGTCTCGTCTTCAAGCCGGAAGAGGTGCATGCTCTCCGCGCCCTCGTCGCGGAGCGGCCCAAGCAGATCCTCCAGGTCGGACTCCAGCGGCGCTACAGCAAGTTCTATCAAGCCGTGCAGGACATGGTGCAAAAGGGCGTGCTTGGCGACGTGAAGCACATGTACGCGCAGTGGCACCGAAATCCCGGCTGGACGATGAAAGGGGATCCCAAGACCAACCGGCTGGCCAACTGGCGCCTTTTCCGCGAATACTCGGGTGGCCTTGCCGCCGAGTTGGCTTCCCATCAGATCGATGTCGCCGACCGGATGTTGGGGGCAAGTCCTGATTTCGTCATGGGTCTCGGTGAACAGAACACGATGCACGACGGCCGCGATATCAACGACAACATCCAGCTAATCTTCAGATATCCGGGCGGCAAGAAGCTCCTGTATTCAGCTATTTGCACTAGCTCTCATCTACCGCTCCTCAATGCCACGCGCACCGAGATGGCCGAGCTCATCATGGGTACCGAAGGCGCCGTTCACATAACGGTGGGCGATGACACCCATCCCGCCACCGCCATGTGGTTCCCCGAACCGGTCAAGACCAGTACGACCAAAGCCGGTGAAAAGAAAGAAAACATCAAGGCCGGCGCCACCATGGTCACCGCGGCAGGCGGCAAAGCCTTGCCGATTCTGCTGCCCAAGGATCAGATCACCGGAAACGAGGGTTTCTTTGACCGCGAACTCAAATTCGCCCGCCGCTGGCTGTACACCAAGGGTGTAATGGTGCCCGAGGAGGACAAGAACCCGGTTGACACCGAGCTTGAGAGCTTTCTGCAGAATTGCCGCGACGGCAAGCGTCCGCTCGCTGACGTAGAGGTTGGGCTGCGGGATTCCACCGCCGTTATCCTTTCGAATCTGTGCATGGACGAGGAGCGTAAGGCCTACTTCAGCGAGATCGAGAAAATGGGCATCCCGAAAGCCTGAATGGCGGGGACCGGAGGCTCGACCCTGCCGGGAAGCCTGGAGTTCGTCCCCAGAGGCCCATGGACCTGAATCTAACCAGCGAAGAACTCAGGTTTCGCGATGAAATCCGCGCCTGGTTCGCCGCAAATGTCCCCGCCGACTGGGTCCGGCGCCGTAACGCCGAGGAATCCATGGAAGGCCGCTTCGCCTATCTACGGGCCTGGCAGCGAAAACTCTTCGATGCCGGCTGGGCGGGCGTCTCCTGGCCCAAGGAATTCGGGGGCCGAGGCGCATCCCTGATGGAGCAGGTCATTTTCACGGAAGAAATGGCCCGTGCCGAAGCGCCTCCGTTGGCCAACGTTCTCGGTCTCGGGCTCGTCGGACCCACGATCATCGCCTTCGGCACCGAAGCACAGAAGAAACGCTATCTCCGGAAAATCCTCAGCGCCGAGGAGATTTGGTGCCAGGGCTTCTCTGAACCCAACGCCGGTTCCGATCTCGCGGCGCTCTCGACCGAAGCGAAACGCGACGGGGATCGCTTCATCGTAAACGGCCACAAGTGCTGGAACAGCTACGGATGGGCCGCCGATTGGTGCGAGCTCGTCGTCCGGACGGACCCCAATGTTCCCAAGCACAAAGGCCTTACCGTCCTGCTGGTTGATATGAAGAGCCCCGGTATCGAGGTGCGGGGGCTGAAGCAGATGAGCGGCGAGAGCGAGTTCAGCGAACTCTTCTTCCGCGACGTCAGCGTGCCGGCGGAAAACGTCCTCGGCAAGGTGAACGATGGCTGGAATGTCGCCATCGGCACCCTGATGCATGAGCGTGGCACGTTAGGCGCGGCGCTCCAGGTGAACTATCGCCGCAACTTCAGCCGCCTGGTCGAGATCGCCCGCGAGCTTAGGCGTAATTGCGATCCTATCGTCCGCCAGAAGCTCGCGCAATGTTTCGTGGAAATCGAAGTCATGCGCTGCAACCAGATGCGGGCATTTTCGAGGATCAATGAGACCGGTGTTCCTGGGCCCGAAGGCTCGATTCAAAAAATCTTTTGGAGCGAGTTTAATCAGCGCTTCCAACAGGTCGCGATGGAGATCCTGGGTCCTTACGGTCAGCTCGCCCACGGCTGCCTGGATGCGTACGATGAAGGCCAGTGGGCCTACGGCTACCTGCGCAGCCGCGGAAACACCATCGAGGCTGGAACCTCCGAAATCCAGCGCAATATCCTCGGCCACTTCGTCCTAGGGCTGCCCAAGAGTTATTGAGAAATTTTGATGCAATTCGCATTAAGCGAATCCCAACAAATCCTCAAAAACAACGCTCGAAAATTCTTCGCTGCCGAATGCCCCATGAGCGAAGTGCGCCGTTTTGATGGAAACCGATACTTCGCACGACCCCCAGCTCTGGCGCTCCATGGCCGAGCAGGGATTTCTCGGTGTGGTGCTCCCGGAGGATGCCGGCGGCATGGGACTCGGGCTGGTCGAGTTGGCCGCGCTGGCGGAAGAGATGGGGCGGGCGCTCGTCCCCGGAGCATTCATTTCAACGCTGCTGGCCGGCGCTGTAATCCATGCAGCGGGATCGAAGAAGCACCTGGCTGAAATCGCCAGTGGCCGAATCAACGCGACGGCGGCGCTCCTTGAGGCCAATGCGAGCTGGGATCCAGCGGCTGTGCAGATGCCGGCGCTTACGGGCGATAAACTGTTCGTCCCAGACGCCGCCATTGCCGACGTCTTGATCGTCGCGGCCCGCAACGGCGGCGAACTGGCGCTCTACCTCGTCAATGGCGAATCAGTCACGACACCTTCAACAATCCACCCGCCGAGCTGCTGGCTTCCGGCGATGCGGCCCGCCAGGCGCTCGATCATGCTCTAGATGTCGCCACGGTCGCTCTCTGTGCCGAGATGACTGGCGGCATGCAGTGCACTCTCGATATCGCCGTCGAGTACGCTAAAACCCGGAAGCAATTCGGCAAGCCCATCGGCCAGTACCAGGCGGTGCAGCATCAGTGTGCCGACATGCTCCTCTGGACCGAAAGCTCGCGTTCGGCGACCTATTACGCGGCCTGGGCGATGACCGAGAAGGTTCCTGAAGCGCGTGTTGCCCTGAGCGTCGCAAAGGCATACGCCAGCGATGCCTGCCGCGAAGTCGGTAATCGAGGCGTGCAAGTGCAAGGCGGCATGGGGTTCACCTGGGAAAACGACACGCACCTCTTCTATCGCCGCGCCAAGGCCAGCGAAATCGCATTCGGCGACGCCACCTTCCACCGCGAGCGCATCGCCAAATTGGTCATCGACAAATAAGCGCCACGTCGTAAAATGGAACTGGGTTAAGCCGATGTCCCGCATCCTGAGCGACCGGGCTGAAAAAACCGATCAGGTCGTTCTGCTGCCGGCGTCGTTGGAGGATCCGTCCAAATCACCGCCGGGAGTCTATCGCGTCGCGCTTGCCGCGATATGCGTTTCGGTCTTCACGCTCTTCACGGCACTGGTGATGGTTTACTACTGGCGGGCGAGGACACCTCCATTCTGGACGCCGATCCCGCTTCCGAAAACGCTTTGGATGAGCACCGCGCTGATCGCGGCAAGTAGTCTGACGTTCGAAGCCGCGCGTCGAGTCTTCCGGCGCGGATTGTGGCGATTGGCGTCGCATCTCCTGTTGGCAACCGCCTCGCTCGGAGCGGGATTTCTCGCATCCCAGCTCAGTGCGTGGAGGGAACTCGTCAGGCACGGCGCGTACCTCAAGCAGAACCCGCACAGCACCTTCTTCTACCTGTTCACCGGACTCCATGGAGTGCATCTCATCGGTGGCTTAGTCGCGCTTTTCGTGGTCGTGCTGGGCAAATCGAAGCGTCGCGAACTGGTGGATGTGGTCGCCCTGTACTGGCACTTTCTGGGCCTGATCTGGATCGCGCTGTTCACCGTGCTTCTAAGCCGGTAGGATCGGGCTTCCGGGCCCGGCAATGACCGGCCCCGTGGCTGACGTCACGGCTTAAGGTGCTGGTATGCTGACGATTTATGAGAGAAGCCGTAGTAGTTGCCAGCTCGCGGACCGGCCTTGCCAAGTCGTTCCGCGGATCCTTCAACATGACGCGGCCGGACGAAATGGCGGCGCACTGCATCCGGGACGTGCTGCGGAAGACGACGCAACTCGATCCTTCGGAAGTGGAGGACGTGATTCTCGGCTGCGCACAGCCGCACGGCCCGCAAGGGTCGAACGTGGCGCGCGTCGCTGCCATACGCGCGGGGCTGCCGGCGACCGTCGCGGCCACAACAGTGAACCGCTTCTGCTCTTCGGGATTGCAGGCGATCGCGATGGCGGCGCACGAAATCGTCCACGAAGGGGCGGATGCGGCGATCGGCGGCGGGACCGAGAGCATTTCGCTGACGCCGCGCGACAATGATCCCAATCCGTGGGTGAAGGAGCACAAGCCTGGCATCTATATGGTGATGGGCGACACGGCGGAAGTGGTGGCGAAACGTTACAGGGTGAGCCGCCTGGCGCAGGATGAGTATTCGCTTGAGAGCCAGCGGCGGACGGCGCGCGCGCAGGCGGAGGGATTCTTCGGCGGTGAGATCGCGCCGATGAAGGTCACCAAAGCCGTCCTCGACAAGAAGACCGGCGAAAAGATAGGGACTCAAGAGGTCTGTTGCGACCGCGACGAATGCAACCGCCCGGACACGACCCTCGAGGGATTGCTGGCGCTCAAGCCGCACTTCGATACGCAAAGCGGGGAAGGATCCGTGACGGCCGGAAACGCTTCACAGCTTTCCGATGGCGCGTCGGCCACGCTTCTTATGTCGCGTGCGCGGGCGGATCAGCTCAGGATTCCATATAAAGCCGTTTTTCGCGGATTCGTCGTGGTTGGATGCGAGCCGGACGAAATGGGGATCGGGCCTGTGTTCGCGGTTCCGAAGCTGCTGAAGCGCCAGGGGCTGAAGATGGAAGACGTCGATTTGTGGGAGCTGAACGAGGCGTTCGCAGTCCAGGTGGTCTATTGCCGCGACCGGCTGGGCATTCCGCAGGAGATTCTGAACGTGAACGGCGGGTCGATCGCTATCGGGCATCCGTTCGGAATGACGGGCTCGCGGATGGTGGGGACGATCGCCAACGAGATGACGCGGCGTAAAGCGCGTTACGGTGTGGTGACGATGTGCATCGGCGGAGGACAGGGCGCGGCGGGGCTGTTCGAGCGGACGGCGTAGACGGATGCCGGTCGATCCCTCCTCGCAGATCGCTCCCACGGCCCGTGTGCATCCGGACGCGGTGATCGGGCCCGGCGTTGTGATCGGCGAGTTCGCTATCGTCGAACAGGACGTCATCATCGGCGCGGAAACGCGGCTCGAGCCTTATGTATACGTCAAGCGCTGGACGATGCTCGGCGAGCGCAACGAGATCTCGGCGGGAACCGTACTTGGCACAGATCCCTTGGACAAGGGATTTACGGGCGAGCGCAGTTATCTGAAGATCGGGAATGGCAACAAGATCCGCGAACACTACACGATTTCGCGCGGCACGGCTCCGGAGTCTGAGACGGTGATCGGGGACGAAAACTACATCATGACCTCCGGGCACATCGCCCACAATTGTAAGATCGGCGACCGGACAGTGATCGCAAGCTGCGCGCTGGTGGCGGGCTACGCGGAAGTCGAGAGCGACGCGTTCATCTCGGGCGGCGTCGTAATCCACCAGTATTCGAAGGTCGGGCGGCTGGCGATGATCGGAGGAAATACGCGCGTAAACAGCGATGTGGCGCCGTTTTTCTTGTACTCGGGTTTCAACGTCGCGGTGAAGGGGCTGAACCTGGTGGGGTTCCGCCGGGAG
>QHXU01000033.1:28133-29129 GCA_003223065.1 Acidobacteriota bacterium
TGAAGACGGCGTACAAGATTCTGTTCAAGTCGGGTCTTAAGCTTGAGGAGGCGCTCCAGCGGATTGAATCGGAAGTTCCCACAATGCAAACGCTGCACCTGGTGAGGTTTGTAAGGGAGAGTAAGCGTGGGATTTGCCGGGAATAGCAATGACACTTACCCAAACCCGCCGCTCCCTTATGTTCGCGTCTCTATTGATGGCCGGCGCCGCGGGACAGTCGATCGACCAGGTTACGATCTCGCAGGCGGTCGCGACCGCGGAGCGGAACTATCCTTCGGTGCGCGTCTCAGCGGAACAGGTGGCGGCGGCGGCCGCGGGAATCAATCTTGCGCGAACGGCGTATCTGCCGCGGTTGGACGGGCTGGGGCAATTGAACCGCGCGACGCGCAACAACGTGTTCGGGCTGCTGCTGCCGCAATCGGTGATACCGTCGATTTCGGGGCCCGTGCTGGGCACCAACGATATGACGAACGTGTGGGGCAGCGCAGTGGGTGTGCTGGTGTCGTGGGAGCCGTTCGATTTTGGTCTGCGCAAGGCGAATATCGATGTGGCGGATGCGTCTCGCGGCGGCGGGCGGAGGCAGGCGTCGCGCGCACGCAGTTCGAAGTAGCGGCAATGACGGCGGACGCGTTCCTGACCGTGATCGCGGCCGGGCAGACGGTGAAGGCGGCGCAGGCGGGCGTGGATCGCGCGAAAGTTTTGGAGCAAAGTGTCGGCGCGCTGGCGCGGGCGGAGCTGCGCCCCGGAGCCGATCTTTCGCGGGCACAGGCGGAGAGGGCGATCGCCGAGACGCAACTGGCGCAAGCGGAGCAGGCCGTCGCGGTGGCACAGGCCACGCTTGCGCAGATGACCGGCGCGAAGGTTACGCCTCTGGCGGGCAAACTGCTCGAGGCGCCTCAGGCTCCGCCCGACGTGACGAACGTGGTCCAGCATCCGCTGGCGCTTGAGCAGCTCGCGATCGTAGGTGAAGTGAAGGCGCGGGAGAAGGCGCTCGAC
>QHXU01000033.1:29161-35760 GCA_003223065.1 Acidobacteriota bacterium
TTCCAAGATTCAGCCTGCAAGGTACGAGCTTCGCCCGGGGAACTGGCGCACGCGTGGACGGCTCGACGGGAGGCGCGGCATCGGGAGTGGGAACGAATTTCCAGAACTGGGCGCTGGGCATGTCGGTGACGTTTCCGATCATGGATTTCAAGTCGCTACGCGAGAAGAAGGAGATCGAGGCGCATAACGAGCGGGGGGAGTCCGCTCGTTACGACAGGGTTGTGCGCGAGTTAGAGGGGCAACTGGAGCGAGCGAAGGCGCAGCTCGAGGGAGCGCGGCGTGTAGCGGCGCTGACCCCGGTGCAGCGAAAGGCGGCGCGCGACGCGGTAGAACAGGCGACGGCGCGCTACAAATCGGGCCTGGGAACGCTGATCGAAGTGGCGGAAGCGCAACGCCTGTTGACGGCGACCGAGATAGACGACGCGCTGGCGCAGTTGAATATCTGGCGGGCGATGCTCGCCGTGGCCGCCGCCCAGGGAAACCTGCAACCGTTTTTGGAGAAGGCCGAGGCGAAATAATATGCGTCTGGTAAGACTCGCGCTGCGCAGACCGGTGACGGCGATGGTGGCCGCGCTGGCGGTGGCGCTGTGCTCGCGATCCAGCGGATGCCGGCGGATATTTTCCCGAGGCTCGGCTCGCCGACAATTTACGTGGCCCAACCATATGGCGGCATGGATCCGTCCCAGATGGAGGGCTTCATCACTTACTACTACGAGTATCACTTCCTCTACATCACCGGCATCGAACACGTGGAGTCAAAGAGCATTCAAGGTGTGGCGTTGATGAAGCTGGTGTTCCATCCGGACACGGAAATGAGCGGCGCGATGGCGGAGGTGGTCGGATATGTGAATCGCGCGCGAGCGTTCATGCCTCCGGGCGCGGTGCAGCCGTTCATCGTGCGATACGATGCGGGCAGTGTGCCGGTGGGGCAGCTCGTATTTTCATCCAGCGCGAACCGCAGCGTGGGTGAGATGCAAAATATCGCGCTGAACCAGGTGAGGCCGCTCTTCGCCACGCTGCCGGGCGTGTCGGCGCCGCCACCGTTCGGGGGAAATCAGAGAACCGTGGTGGTGCGGCTGGACCCGGACAAGATGCGGCAGTACCGCATTTCGCCGGAGGAGGCGGTGGCGGCGGTAACCAAAGCGAGCACGGTGATGCCCTCGGGAAACGTTCGCACGGATGACGTGATGCGCATCGTTTCGACGAACGCGAGCATCGGCGCGGACGTTACGGAAATGATGAATGCTCCGGTGCGTGGGACGTCCGGCCCGTCTGTCTACCTTCGGGATATCGGAGTAGCCGAGGTCGGCACGGACATCGTCAGCGGATATGCGCACGTCAACGGAAAGCGCACCGTCTATATCGAAGTGACGAAACGCGCGGACGCATCGACACTGGATGTAATCCGGCGGGTGAGGGCCGCGCTACCGGCAATGCAGGCGGTGTGCCCGAAGGACGTGACCATCGATCTGGTGTTCGACCAATCGAAATACGTCGCAAACTCGATCCGGTCGTTGATCAATGAGGGCATGCTGGGCGCGCTGTTGACCGGCGTGATGGTGCTGCTATTTCTGCGCGACTGGCGAGGCGCCCTGATCGTAGTCGTCACGATTCCATTCTCACTGCTTTCGGCGGTGGTCTGGCTGTGGGGGGCCGGGCAGACGGTCAACATAATGACGCTGGGCGGCCTGGCGCTGGCGGTCGGCGTGCTGGTGGACGAGGCGACGGTGGTGGTCGAAAGCATCCATTCCAATTTGGCAGGCGGTGTGCCGAGGGCGCGCGCGGTGCTGGACGCGGCGCACAAGACGGCGGGACCGCGGCTCCTGGCGATGCTGTCGATTCTCGCGGTGTTTGTGCCCTCGTTTTTTATGGTGGGGGTGGGGAAGCAGTTGTTCGTGCCGCTATCGCTTGCAGTTGGCCTGGCGATGGTGTCCTCGTATCTCTTGTCGACGACAGTCGTGCCCGTGCTCGCAACGTGGTTGATGCGCGAGAAGCACGGGGACGAGGAGCGCCAATGGTGGCGCAGAGCCTACGCCTGGTATGCGGGGCAAGTCGTGCGCTGGCGCTGGCCGGTGGTGGGAGCGTACGTGGTGGTTTCGGGGTTGTTGTTGTGGCTGCTGATTCCAAGAGTTCAAACGGAATTCTTCCCGGGCGTGGACGCCGGACAGTTCCGGCTTCGGTTGCGGGGGCCTACGGGAACCCGGATCGAGCGCACGGAGCTGATCGCACTCAAGGCGCTGGAGGTGATCAAGCGCGAGGCGGGGCCGGAGAACGTCGCGATCAGCACAGGATTCATAGGCGTGCAGCCGCCGAGCTATCCGATCAACACGATTTATCTGTGGACGAGCGGGCCGCACGAAGCGGTGATGCTGGTTGCGCTGAAGCCGTCGGCCACGCTGCGCGGCGAAGCACTGAAGGAACGTCTACGCGAGAAGCTGCGCGAGACTCTGCCAGGCACCGAGATTTCGTTCGAGGCCGGCGATATCGTGAGCCAGGTCATGAGTTTCGGCTCACCGACTCCGATCGAGGTGGCGGTCCAGGGCATCGATATCGCCGCCAGCCGGCAGCACGCGGCGAAGATACGGGCGGAGTTGGAAAAGATCCCCGAGCTGCGCGACTTGCAGTACGCACAGCCGCTCGATTATCCGACGATCGATGTCAAAGTGAACCGCGAGCGGGCCGGCCAGTTCGGGCTTACCGCATCGGGCATCGCTACGTCGATGGTGGAGGCGACGTCGTCCAGCCGGTTCATCGAGCCGAACTACTGGCGCGACCCGGCCTCGGGCAACGGGTTTCAGATTCAGGTGGAGATTCCGCAGAACCGGATGAAGTCGATGGAGGACGTGGCCAGCTTGCCGGTGATGAGCGACGGGTCGCCGCGCCCGCTGCTGGCGGACGTGGCGGAGCTGAAGTACGGCACGGCGTTCGGCGCGGTGGAACGCTACAATATGCAGCGCGTCGTGAGCTTGACGGCCAACATTCACGGAAAGCCTTTAGGCTCGGTGGCGGGAGCGATCAACGCGGCGATCCGGCGGGCGGGTGATCCGCCGCGAGGAACAACGGTGAACGTGCGTGGGCAGATTCCGCCGCTCGAGCAGACGGTCGAGGGACTGCGGTTGGGGCTGCTTCTTTCGATCGTTGTGATTTTTTTGCTGCTGGCCGCGAATTTTCAATCGGTGCGGCTGGCGCTGGCGGTGATCTCAACGGTGCCGGCTGTGCTGTGCGGCGTGGTGCTAATGCTGCTTGCGACGGGGACAACACTGAACGTGCAGTCATTCATGGGGGCGATTATGTCGATCGGGATCGCGGTGGCGAACGCGATTCTGCTGGTCACGTTCGCGGAGATGCGGCGCAAAGAGGGAGGCACTCTGCGGGAAGCGGCCGTAGACGGCGCACGGGGCCGGCTCCGGGCCGTGCTGATGACGGCGACGGCGATGATCGCGGGAATGCTGCCCGTCGCCCTCGGGCTCGGGGAGGGGGCGGAGCAACCGGCTCCACTGGGCAGGGCGGTGATCGGCGGGTTGGTGGTGGCAACGGTGGCGACCCTAACGGCTCTGCCCGCGGTGTATGGAGTCCTGCAGAGGGACAGGGCGTGGCATTCGGTGTCCTTGGATCCGGATGATCCGGAGAGCAGGTACCGCCAGGCATGAGCACGCACGCGCTTCCTCCGCAGATGCTGACGATCCGGCAGGTGCTGGCCGACCGGCAGTTCTTCCGCTTGTGGACCGGGCAACTGGTCAGCATCTTCGGCGATTTTGTCGCGATATTCGCCGTCCAGGTGGCGATCACGTTTCGAATGCACGGCACACCGCGCGACGTCACGGGTGTGTTTGTGGCGTTTCTGTTGCCGATGGCTCTGATCGGGCCTGTCGCCGGCGTGTTCGTCGACCGGTGGGATCCACGTCGCACAATGATCGCATCGGATTTGATTCGCGGCGTGCTGATAGTTCTGCTTACGTTGACCACGAGCTTGTGGCAGATCTACGCCGTGTTCTTCGCGCTCAGTACCGTATCGACGTTCTTCATGCCGGCGCAATCGGTCACGATTCCGCTGCTCGTCAAGCGCGAAGGCTTAATGGCAGCGAGCGGGCTGATGCAGCAGACCATGCAACTGGTGCGGATTTTCAGCCCGGCGGCGGCGAGCGCGCTGGTGGGGTTGTTCGGCGAGGCGTCCTGCTATTGGGCCGATAGCGCAACCTTCTTTTTTTCAGCGGCGATGCTGGCAACCTTGTCGTATCACCGGCCGGTAGCGCCGGCGCCGAGAGGAATCGGCGCAGTGGCGCGCGAGCTGGGGCAAGGGATGAATTTCATCCTGACCCACCCCAAATTCTCGTTCGTGATTCTGTCGATGACAGCCGGGATGTTCGCCATCGGATGCTTCGGCGCGCTGCTTTCGGTCTATGTGCGCGATATTCTGCACAGTAGCGAGTATTTGTTCGGCGCGCTGGGCTCGACCACGGCGGTGGGGACGATTGCGGGCGCGGCCGCCGTGACGAAGCTCGCGCGCGGGCGCGTCTCGGAGCACTTCGTGAGCGTCGGGATGTTCGGAATCGGGCTGTTTATCCTGCTGCTGACGCTGTTCGGCCAAAAGGCGGTAACACTGGCCGCGTGTGCGGGGATCGGAGTAAGCGTGTCGTTTATCATGGTCGCGGCCACGGCGCTGCTGCAAGGAGAGTCGCCGCCGGAGATGCGGGGACGCGTCAGCTCCAGTTCCATGGCGCTCATTTCGATCGCGCAAGGGATCGCGATGCTATTCGCCGGCGATTGGGCGACAAGGTTCGGCATAATCCACCTGTTTTATGCGAGCGCGCTGATGCTGTTCGTGGTGGCGCTCGGCGGTGTGTGGAAACTGAGGCGAATGTCGTGAGGCGCGTTCTTCTACTTCTCACAGCGGCCGCAGCTTTCGCTCAGGAGACCGTCCCGGTTGTATCGAAAGTCATCGAGAGGAAATCGCGGCTGCCGGGCGAGTTCCTGCCGTACGAAGCGGTCGAGCTGCGTGCGCGGGTTACAGGGTTCGTAGACAAGGTGCTGGTGGATCGGGGCAGCGTCGTTAAGAAGGGCGATCTGCTGGTGGAGCTGGATGCTCCTGAGATGAAGGCACAACTGGCGGAAGCGCGAGCGAAGGAAAAAGCGCTCGAATCGCAACGAGCAGAGTTGGACGCCAAGCGCGTTGCGGCGGAGAGCACCTACGAGCGCATCAAGACCGCGAGCGCCACCCCCGGCGCGGTGGCGCAAAACGAAGTGATTCTGGCGGGAAAGGCGGTGGATGCATCGCGTGCGTCCATTCAAGCGCTCGAAGGCTCGATCGATGCGGCGCGCCAATCCACGAAGGCGCTCCAGGATCTGGAGGCTTATCTCAAAGTGACAGCCCCGTTCGACGGCGTGATCACGGAGCGGCTGGTGCATCCGGGGGCGCTGGCGGGTCCATCCATGGGGCCGCTTCTGCGGCTGGAGATGAACTCGCGGTTGCGGCTGGTGGCGGCCGTGCCGGAGTCGGACGTGGGCGGGATCGTGAAGGGGGCCCGTGTACCGTTTACAGTGCCGGCGTATCCGGGTCAGAGGTTTTCAGGAGTTGTCGCCCGGATTCCGCGCTCGATGGACGCGAAAACCCGGACGATGGCCGTGGAGCTGGATGTCGACAACAGGGCGGGGCTGCTCGCGCCGGGGATTTATCCGGAGGTGACGTGGCCGGTTCGAAACGCGCGCAAGTCTCTGCTGGTGCCGCCGAGCGCGGTAGTGACAACGACGGAGCGGACGTTCGTGATCCGGGCGAACGACGGGCGAGCGGAGTGGGTGGATGTGCGAAAGGGCGCGGGCTCAGCGGACCTTGTGGAGGTGTTCGGGGCGCTGAAAGAGAACGATCGGGTGGTCCGTAGGGGGTCGGATGAGATTCGGGAGGGAACGGTAGTTAGGTAGTACGCGGTCAGCGGCGTGAGTGTTTAGTCGACCGACCAGCGCGCGAGTGTTTTGGCGTCCTTGATCACAACACCGTCGGGGAGCACCAGCGGATGGGCCCAGGTGGGGCTATCGGCGACGGTGTAGCGGCGGATCACGTCGAACGATTTGCCGCTCGGCTTGGCGATCAGTAGCTGGGAGTCATTCGTGAGCGCGACCAGGCTGCCAGGGCTTATGAGCATGGCCGCGTTTTCACCCTGCCGCGGAGGGCCGGTCCAGAGCGTTCCGCCTGTGCGGGCGTCGAGGCAGAAAAACTGCCCGCGCTTCAGATGCGAAAAACCGAAGACAAGGTCGCCCATGACGACGGGCGAGTTCATGTACATCGATGCTTCCTCGTTGCGCCACACGGTTTGTGGTGACCACTCGTCACCTTTCCGAACCAGGCGAACTGCCATGACTCCCTTTGCCAATCCGGACAAGATTAAGGTGTCCCGGTAGACCACGGGGGTCACTATGTTCTGGACGTATTGGGTGGTGAAGGGGATTTTCCAAAGAAGTTTGCCGGAGTTTGCGGCGACGCCGATGATATTCTGCTGCGTTTGGGTGACGATCTGTCGCACGCCTCCCAACTCGACGGCGATCGGGGATGCATAAGCAGGGCCGTCGCCGTTCCAGCTCCACTTGACGCTGCCTGTCTCCCGGTC
>QHXU01000033.1:35806-41881 GCA_003223065.1 Acidobacteriota bacterium
AATCGTGCCCGCCCACGTGCGCAATCAGGAGCGCTCCATCCACCAGCGGAGACATTGCCGTGCCGAACATAGGCGAGGTCGATTTGAATTGTCTCGAAAACTCTTTGCGCCAGCGGAGTTTTCCCGTTTCGGCGTCGAACGAAGACAGAATGCCGCTGATGCCCAACGTGTACAGCCTGCCGTTGGCATAGAGTGGCGTCGCCTTGGGCCCTTCGCCGTGAGCGGATGCGGCTGGATTCATCTGGTAGGGGGCGGGATATTGCTGGCGCCAGCGCACCGCGCCGTTCGAAGGATCAATCGAGAGGACCGTCTCCTGGCCATCCTGGCGCGCGAATACATAGATGCTTCCGGCGGCGAGAATCGGCGACGAATGGCCCTCGCCGACCGTGACTTTCCATTTGAGGTTGAGCTTTTCTGGCCAGTTTTTTGGCTCTGCAACGAGCACGCCGTCCCGATGTGGTCCGCGCCATCCGGTCCAGTCGGCGGCAATCAGCAGGGCGCAGGCCGGGAGAAGAATAAGTCGCATTCGAACTTTACTCTACCTTGACCAGGCGCTTGCCGATATTCTCGCCCCGGAACAAGCCGATAAATGCTTTTGGAAGATTCTCGAAACCCTCGATAATGTCTTCGCGATATTTGATTTTGCCGGAGCGGACCCAGCCGGCCATTTCCGCGAGAGCAGGGCCGAAGCGGGCGGCGTAGTCGGTGACCAGGAAGCCTTGGACCTTCGCGCGGGCTATGATCAACTGTCCCAGCAGTCGGGGACCCACCTCAGCTTTGGTGTTGTTGTACTGCGAAATCTGGCCGCAAATTGAGATGCGCGCGCCAACGGTGAGCAGACCGAATACGGCGTCGGTAAGGGGGCCGCCGACGTTATCGAAGTAGACGTTGATTCCCTTTGGGCAGAGCTCGTTCAGCTTAGCCGAATAATCCGCGGTGGTTTTATAGTTGAAGGCGGCGTCGTAACCGCATTCCCGCAGAATGTAGTCGATCTTATCGTCGCCGCCCGCAATGCCAACCGTGCGGCAGCCCTTGATTTTGGCGATCTGGCCAACCACGGAACCCACTGCACCGGCGGCTCCGGAGACTACCACCGTTTCGCCGGGCTTCGGATCACAGACGTCGAGGAGACCGAAATACGCGGTCAGGCCTGTTATGCCAAGCACGCCCAGAGCAGTGGAAACCGGGGCGACTGCCGGGTCGAGTTTGCGCAAGCCACGCCCATCCGAAACCGCGTACTCCTGCCAGCCCATGTAGATGTCCACGATGTCGCCTGCGGCGAATCCGGGATTTTTCGATTCGGCGACGCGCGCCACGCCGCCACCCACCATCACTCCGCCGATTTCGAGAGGCGCGGCATAGCTTTTCATACCGCTGATGCGGCCGCGCATGTACGGATCGACGGACAGATACATGGCGCGCACCAACAGCTCGCCGTCCTTGAGCGAGGGGATTGGCGTTTCGATGAGACGAAAATCGGACTCCTTCGGCATGCCAACGGGCCGCGAAGCCAGGACGAACTGCCGATTCATTGCCATATCGATAAGGCCTCTTGAGGGTCCTTGTGCACCGTTCCTGAACCGTTCTATTATGCACTAGGTATTCCAATCTATGTGGATTCGGAAATGCGAGCGGGACTATAGAAAGGGCGTCGATACGGCCATGCCGACGCAGCTGGTGTCGAATGAGGAACTGATTCCCCGGCGCCAGACCAAGGACCAGAAACAGGTCGAGCACCTGATCCTGGAGATGTCGGCGGAGAAGTCCAAGAAGCTCGGCATGGACCGTCGCAAATTCATGGCAACCTCGATGGGCCTGGCGACGTGTTTCCTGGCGCAGAACAAAGTTTATGGCCAGGCATACGACGTCGACGAAGCGGAAACGTACGAGGAAGCCGCCACGGCAGAGAAGTGGCCGAAGGACGAATACTTTATCATCGATGTCCAGTCGCATTTTACGCACGGATACGTGCTGCCCTTCCGCAACGACGAGTTCATCAAGAACATGGGGTTCAATTTGAAGAACGACGTCGAGGCGTACAGTTTCAAGAATTACGTCAAGGAGTTGTTCTTCGACAGCGACACAAATATGGTGGTGATCTCCGGCGTTCCCGGACGAGAGCTGCAGAAGGACGCTAAGACTGGTGAAAAACTTGAAGGGGCTAAACGCGGCGGTGGAATTCTTCCAAGCTGGCTGATGTCGCAGGCGGGCAAGGAGATTAACGAGCTGGCCGGCTCCGAGCGCGCGCTGTGGCAGGGCAATCTGGCTCCGAACCATTACTGGGACAAGGCCAATAACAAGCCGGACAAGACAGCCATCCTCGATCAGATGGATCGCGAGCTGAACATGTACGGCATCAGGAGCTGGAAGTGGTACTGCCACGCGGATCCCGGAGCTTCCGGCGGCGGCTTCCAATTAGACGATGACAACGCCGCCTGGTTCTACGCGGAATCCAGGAAGCGCGGCATGAAGACGTTCAGCGTGCACAAGGGTTATTCGTATCAATCGCGCACACTCGGGCACTTGGCGAATCCCAAGGACGTGGAAAAAGCAGCGCTGGAGAATAAGGACCTGACGTTCATCATCTATCATTCGGCGCTGGAGCACGGCCCTAGTGAGCCGGAGTTCAAGGACCCGAAGTGGTACGACCAGACCACGGGCGATTTCGGGTGGCACAACGTCCTCATGGATATAAAGAAACGCCACCCCCAGATGAACAACGTCTACTGCGAAATTGGCAGCTTCTTTAATGTGCTGGCGATTGCGAATCCGATAATGGCCATGCACGGCATGGGAAAGAACATCAAATATTACGGTGCGGACCGCGTGCTGTGGGGGACGGACTGTTTGTGGTGGGGCTCGCCGCAGTGGGCGATCGACGCGTTCAAGCGCTTCCAGATCTCCGACGAGATTTGCGAGAGATTCGGCTACAAGAAAATCACCAAGGAAGATAAAGAAAAAATCTTCGGGCTGAACGCGGCCAGGATTTACGGCGTGAAAGTGAAAGACAAGCGTACGCCGCTACCGGCGGACACGCTCGATAAACTGAAGAGCGCATATCTCGACCGTGGCGGGATGCGGAGCAACCAGTTCTACGGTTGGGTGAGGGCGGACGACTGATCCTATGGCCGAGAAAGCACAGTCTTATCAGCATCACGTCCGGAACGATCCGGCGTTCCATCAATTCTTGGTGCCGGTCGGCGCGATCATGCTGATTGGGTCGATTGTCGACCTGGTTCGCCATTTCGGCTGGTCGAGTGGCTGGCATGTGTTGGCCGTGATATGGGCGATCGTCGCGATGTTCAAGATCCGGCTGTACGCGCTGAAGGTTCAGGACCGCGTGATCCGGCTGGAGGAGCGTTTGCGATTGCAAAGCGTCCTGCCGGACCGGCTGAAAGGTCACATAGGCGAGCTGAATGAAGACCAGCTCATCGCGCTACGCTTCGCATCGGACGGCGAGCTGCCGGGGCTGGTCGAAAAGACGCTGGCCGGGAAACTGGGCCGCAAGCAGATCAAGCAGGCGATCCTGCACTGGCGGCCGGATTACTGGCGCGTGTGAAACGGCGGGCCTGGATTCAAGCGTTAGTCGCGCAGTGGGCTTTTGTCCGCGGCTGGGCACAGGCAGTGACGTTTCCCGGCAACCGCGCGGCCGCGCTGCGTGCGCTTGCCGCCGTGGTTCTGCCGTCGACGTTCGGGCGCGAGTATACGGACCGCATCGCCGATCGATTCGCTGAGTGGGTGCGTGGATATCGTGCCGGCGCCGATATGGAACACGGGTACGGATTCCCGCGCGTGCGCTCGGAACCCCCGTCGGCGGTCGCGAAATACATCGAACAGCTGGACGCCCTGGGAGAGCACGCGAGCAGAGACGCCGTGGAACGAATACTCGCCGATGCGAAGATCACCGCGCTCCCCCAATCGCCGAATGGAGCCCACATTATCACGGACTTGATGAGCTTTTATTTCCACTCGAGCGAAGCCAACGATCTGTGCTATCAGGCGCAGATCCAGCGCGACACTTGCCGCGGCCTGGTGGGCTCGGGCGAACCGCCGGCGCCGCTTGCGAGGTAAGCGTGCGGCGATTCGAGTGCGACGTCTGCATTATCGGCGGCGGCATTACCGCGGCGATGCTCGCAGAAAAGCTGAGCGAGTTGAAGCCCGGCCTCGCCATTACGGTGGTCGAGGCCGGGAAATCGATTTTCGACTTCGAAAACCGCCAAGAATACCGCAAGCGATTTGCCGCTTATGGCGAGAATCCATGGCCCGAAGATTTCATCGAGGACCAATCAGCGAAGGGGATCATTTCGCGCACCATGGCGGTGGGCGGGTCCGCGCTGCACTGGGGCGGCACGTGCAACCGGTTCAGCGTGGAGGATCTGAGGCTGAAGTCGATGTACGGCCTGGCTGTCGATTGGCCGATCGAGTGGGCGGAACTCGAGCGTTATTACTGCGAGGCGGAGCAGCGCCTGGGAGTTTCGGGCGAGCCCGGGCCGTTTCCGGAGGACAAGCGGTCCGAACCGTACCCAATGCGGCCGATGCCGCTCAGCCATAATCTTCGCGAGCTGAAAACGTGGGCGGAAAAGAGCGGGATTCCGTTCTGGGGGACACCGCAGGCTAAGAATACGGTGCCGTACGGCGGGCGGCAACAATGCATCCGCTGCAACACGTGCTCTATATGCCCCACGGGTGCGCGGTATTCGCCGGATTTTACGTTCAAGCAACTATTGGAGCGGAAAAAGATCGCGCTGCATGAGCAGACGCTGGTCCGGAAGTTGGTGCTTCACGCTGGGAAATCCACGGTGGCGCTTGCGCAGGCAGTGGACCGGCGGAATCCGGATGAGGCGGTAGAGTATCGCGCCAGGCAATTCGTGCTCGCGGCGGGTTATACGTGGAGTCCGCATTTGCTTCTGCTGTCGGGACTGGCGAACCGGTCCGGGCACGTCGGCCGTTACATGAACGGGCACGCGTTCCTTTCGGCGCAGATCGAGTTGGACGCCAAAATCTATCCGGGGATGAACGAACAGTACGGATTGGTCTCCCGGCGGTTCTTTCGTTGTCCACCGGACAAGCCGTTCGTCCGGCACGACCTGCGGATCTGGGAATCGAGCGCGGGGCGGCAGCCGAGGCTGCGCTCCGATGATGGGCGGTTGCTGCTGGGCGATGCTCTGCTGGCGGACTGGCGCTCGAGGGCGCAACGAGGCGCGGCGCGGGTGCGCGCGTACTACGACGTGCATCCGTCGAAGGAGAGCACACTGACCCTGGATGAAGCCGTGAAAAATCGATATGGAGATCCGATGCCGAAGATCGAGCATAAACTCGACGAGGCAAGCATGGCGCGGCGGCCCGCCGCTCGGAAACACATCCTTGATATTTTCGGGCAGTTGGCGAAGGCCAACAGTGCGAAGATTCTCTCCACTAGCGACGGCAGCTATCTGGACCATCCGGCCGGCGGGTGCCGGATGGGCAATGATCCGTCAACGAGTGTCTGCGACAGCTACGGCCGCACGCACGATCACGAAAACCTGTTCGTAGTGGGAGCGCCGACGCTGCCGACGGCGGGCTGCACCAACGGCACGCTGACGTTCGTGGCGTTGACGCTGCGCTCGGCCGCGCGGATCGTGGCGATGCTGGCGTTCGCGCTGTGTGCCGCCGGGCTTCGTGCGCAACAATGGCCGGTATACGGCAATGATCCGGGCGGATCGAAATATTCGCCGCTCGATCAGATTAATCGTTCGAATGTCGGAGGGCTGAAGCCGGCCTGGGAGTGGAAGACCGGCGAGAGTCCGATCGAGCAGTACAAGACGTTTCCGGGCGTGTTCCAGGCGACGCCGATCATGATCGACGGAGTGCTGTATTTGAGCACTCCCTACAATCGCGTGGTCGCGCTGGACTCGGAGACGGGGCGCGAGTTGTGGAGCTACGATCCGAAAGCGTACGAAGACGGCCAGCCGCCGAACGGCACCGGGTTCGTTCACAGAGGCGTGGCTGCGTGGCGCGATGGAGCGAAGCTTCGGATCTTTATCAACAGCCGCTACCGGCTGATCTGCCTGGACGCGGAAACAGGCCAGCCCGTTC
>QHXU01000033.1:41945-45220 GCA_003223065.1 Acidobacteriota bacterium
ACACGTCGCCGCCGGTGGTGCACAAGGATCTGGTGATTTTGGGGAACGGCGTCGGGGACCGGCTGGTTTACAAGAATGATCCGCCCGGCGACGTGCGGGCGTGGAACGCGCGCACTGGGAAGATGGTGTGGTCATTTCACACCGTGCCGCAAAAGGGCGAGTTCGGAAACGACACGTGGGAGCAGGGATCGGAGAAGATTACTGGGCACACCAACGTCTGGGCTCCGTTCACGGCGGACGAGCAGCGCGGACTTGTATATCTTCCGGTCAGCACGCCCAGCAACGATTTCTACGGTGTGCGGCGGTCTGGCGCGAATCTGTTCGCGGAATCCATCGTTTGCCTGGACGCGAACACCGGCAAGCGCAGATGGCACTACCAGATCGTCCATCACGGGCTCTGGGATTACGATCTGCCGTCGCCGCCGAACGTTGTCACGATCAATGTAAACGGGCGCAAGATCGACGCCGTGGTGCAGTTGACCAAGATGGGATTCGTTTTCGTGTTCGACCGGCTGACAGGCAAGCCGGTATGGCCGATCGAGGAGCGGCCGGTTCCTCGTAGCGATGTTGCGGGCGAGCACTCGTGGCCGACACAACCGTTTCCCACGAAGCCCGCGCCGATCGCAGACCAGGGAGTGAGCCTCGACGATGCGTTCGATTTGACGCCGGAGCTGAAGCTCGAGGCGCAGGCCGAATTGAAGAAATACAGAATCGGTCCACTTTACACGCCGCCGTCGTTCGAGGGCACGCTGATGCGGCCTGGAATCATCGGAGGCGCGAACTGGGGCGGCGGCGCATTTGATCCGGAGACCGGAATTCTCTACGTCAAGACCAGCAACACGGCATCGCTCGCCCGGCTGGCCAAGGCGCAGCCGTCGGACGAGGTGGATGCCGATTACACTCGACAGGGCGCGACCGACGCATCTTTTCACAATGGCCTGCCGCTGGTGAAGCCTCCCTACGGGCAGCTGTCGGCGGTGGATCTCAACAGGGGCCAGTTGGCCTGGCGCGTGACTTTCGGGGATATGCCGCAGTTGCGGAAACACCCCGCGCTCGACGGGGTGACGCTGCCGGAGAAGTTCGGCGTCCCCGGAGCGCAGGGTGTAATCGTTACCAAGGGCGGGATCGTATTCGCGGGTGGCGGAGATCTGGCGTTTCATGCCGTCGATAAATCCACGGGACGAGATCTGTGGACGTGGCCGCTTTCGCGGCGGGTGACCGGCACTCCGATGACGTATCGGGCCAAGGACGGCCGCCAATACGTGGTGGTCGCAACCAGTGGAGCGGGACGCGGCGGCGAGGCCGTGCTCATGGCGTTTGCGCTGGAGCGCTGACAGGTTTGCCGGAGAAGCCCGGCTCAGGATGGGAAATCCTGTGCCACGGAACAACAAAGGCCGGGAATGCGTATCGTTGGAACGGGGAATCTGAAAATGCGAACGACACTGCTGGCGGCAGCCGTAATTGCAGTTGGGTGCGGGATTAACGGCGTCCGGACGGGCCCGGTCGAGCACGAGTCAAAATCGATCGACCTGGACAAATCCGAGATGGCTCGGGTCGAGATCAAGATGGGCGCCGGAGAGCTGCGCGTGGACGGCGGCTCGCCGAAGCTGATGGATGCCGATTTCACGTACAACGTTCCATCATGGAAGCCGATCGTGCGGTACAACTCGAGCAGCTTTCGAAGTGACTTGACAATCGAGCACCCGGGCGGCTCGGGCGGTCATGGCAACATCACCTACAAATGGAACCTGCGCCTCAACAATGACCTGCCGATGGACGTCGTGACGCACCTGGGCGCCGGCGAGGCGCGCATTAATCTGGGCAGCGTCAGTCTGCGGAGCCTGGAGGTGAACATGGGCGTCGGAGAGCTGCAGCTGGACCTGCGTGGAAATCCGAAACGCGACTACGATGTCAGCATTCACGGCGGTGTGGGCCAGGCAACGGTTTATTTGCCGATCAGCGCGGGCATTGTTGCGAACGCCACGGGCGGCATTGGTAACATTTCCGTGCAGGGCCTGGAAAGCCGCAACGGCCGCTGGATCAACCCGGCGCACGAGCACGCTCCTGCCACGATCCATTTGGACGTTAGGGGCGGAATCGGCCAAATCACGGTGATCGCGGAATAGCGGCGCCTGTTCAGTTCGCGGTAATCTAACAAAGTGAGTACAGCTGCAGCGGGTTCCCTTCGCATTTCCACCCCAAAGTGTGAAAAGGGAATCGGCACAATCATCCAGACACTCGATTCCGCGGAGTTGATTCACGGCGTGCAAATACGGGCTTACGACGTCTGGCCCGACGACCGTGGATACTTTTTGGAAGTGATCCGGCTGCGCCAGGGATTGGCGGCGGAATTTCCTGCCGAGACCACCCAGGTTTCCGCCGCGCTGAGTTATCCGGGCACCATCAAAGCGTTCCATTTTCATCAGCACCAGACGGACCTGTGGATTCCGATCGCTGGCATGCTTCAGGTAGCGCTGGTGGATCTGCGCTCGGATGCCCGTACCTTCGGCAAAAAGAACACGTTGTATGTTGGTTCGCTTCGGCCGTGGCAATTGCTGATCCCGCCCGGCGTCGGCCACGGCTACAAGGTGGTCGGGCAGAGCGCTGCGACGCTGGTTTACGTCACGAACCGCCTTTACAATCCCAAGGATGAAGGCCGTATCGCATACAACGACGAATCGATCTCGTACGACTGGGAAACACAGCACAAATGAAGTTTTTGGTAACGGGAGGCGCAGGCTTCATCGGCAGCGCTTTTGTCCGGATGTTGCTTGGAGGGACGAGGGCATCGGCCGTCATCAATCTCGACAAGCTGACCTACGCTGGAAATCTGGAGAATCTGGCGTCCGTGGCGGATGAGCCCCGCTACCGTTTTGTTCACGGCGATATCTGTGATGCTCCGCTCGTGAACGACCTGGTCGCCGAAGCCCGGCCCGATGTGATCGTGAACTTCGCAGCGGAATCGCACGTCGACCGCAGCATTCTTTCACCCGAGCCGGTGTTCGAAACGAACCTGCGCGGCACGTTCACGCTGCTCGAAGCGGCGCGCATTCACAAGACTGCGCGGTTCCTGCACGTTTCGACAGACGAGGTGTATGGCAGCATCCCGCCGCCACACGAAGCCGACGAGAATTTTCCGCTGCGGGCCAGCAGCCCGTACTCGGCGTCGAAGGCAGGCTCCGATCTGCTTGCGCTCTCGTATTTCGTAACGTATCGCACTCCGGTCATCGTGACGCGCGCGTCCAACAATTACGGGCCATACCAGTTTCCGGAAA
>QHXU01000033.1:45306-53841 GCA_003223065.1 Acidobacteriota bacterium
TGTCGACGATCACTGCCGGGCGATTCTGGCCGCGATCGAGCGCGGTAGCGAGGGCGAAATCTATAACATCGGCGGGAGCCGCGCGCTGCCGAATATCGAAGTAGTCCGAAAGCTTCTGGCGGCGCTCGGGAAGCCCGAAAGCTTGATGCAAACGGTTAAGGACCGGCCTGGCCACGACCGGCGGTACGCTCTCTCGAGCGCAAAACTGCTGCGCGCGACCGGTTGGAAGCCCGAGGTGCCGTTTGAAGAGGGCCTGAAGGCGACGATCGATTGGTATCGTGCGAATAGAAAATGGGTTGCGCGCGTGAAGTCCGGCGAATATCAGAGCTACTACGAGCGCAACTATGCGAACCGGTAAGGGGATCCGCGCACTCACGGCCCAACTCACCATTCAGGGAGGCGATGGTCTGTGAGCAAGCCTCCCCAGAGGCGGTCATAGTTGTAACCTGTTTTCTTTCGTGCCGCGAAATAGCGGCTGCGCACGTCGATCCATTCATAGAGAGCCAGTTCGGGCAGCCGGTGCCATTCGCGAAGCCGGATGCCGTGCTCCCTTCGCACGCGTGCTACTTCGGGATGAACCTCGCCTTCGATCAGGCCGGCGGTTTTCGATGCGGCATGCCTGCGAAATGCGCCGAGGAATCCGTTGACACGGCGCATCTGACCGCGCTGCATGAAACGC
Organism: Acidobacteriota bacterium; assembly: GCA_003223065.1. Lineage (GTDB taxonomy): Bacteria > Acidobacteriota > Terriglobia > Bryobacterales > Bryobacteraceae > Palsa-187. The sequence continues at coordinate 45,986 of QHXU01000033.1, forward strand.
ACGAACAGATCGTAATCCAGGGCAAACTGGAAGCCAGGATCAATTCCGCCCGCCTCTTCATAGATGCGTCTGCGCCAGAAACACGTCTCCTGGGGGATGTAGTCCCAACGGCTCATGAGCCAGTTGGAATGCCTGGGCAGGATCCAATATGAATCAACGGTGTTGTCTTCGGTCACGAAGACGCGATGACTGTAGAGCGCGTCGACCCGGCGATGCGCAGCGAAGTAGCCGGCCACGAAGTTCAGAGCGCCTGGTGCGAGCATATCGTCGCTGTTCAAATAAGCCATGATCTCGCCGGTCGTATGCGTAAAGCCGCGTGCGGCCGCGTCGGCCTGGCCCTGATCGGGCGCCGATTCGCAGTGACTGAGGAAACGCTGGTAGCGCCGGAGGATTTCAGGCGTCTTGTCCGTGCTGCCCCCGTCCATGACGACGTATTCGAGCTTCGGATAGCGCTGGAGAATCACACTTCGCAGTGTCCATTCGAGAAACGAGCCGTGCTGGTAGGACGGCGTGACGATCGAAATTGTGGGAAGGTCTGTCACGCCAGCGGAGCCCTTTCGAACCGGGCCACGATTGCATCTCCCCGCCCGCGCCAATCCCAGAGAAGCCGGGACCAGGCTGCGATGCTTCGGGCTTGTTCCGTGACCTCGCTTGGAATTTCGGAGGCGTCCTCCACGCCGAGGCCGCGCTGGTTCCGCAAAAGGCTGGCGGCGGTCCATTCGGGGCGCGAAATCGTCCGAACCGTTTGCAGTTTGAACCCGCACGATCGCGCCAGTAATTCGAGCGAGCGGACGCTGAACGTGTAACCACGTCCCCAATGCGCCCAGGTGGGTCCGAACATGTCGATCTGGGCGGAGTCGAGGTTGGGCGTCATGACCACCACGCGCCCGCGCGGCGCGAGGATCATAGCTAACCGTCGCAGCGCCGCCGCGGGATCTTCCAGTTGATCGAGCCGGTGATCGAGTACGATTTGATCGAACGTCTGGCCGGGCGGGACCTCGTAGGGAGCGCTCATGACGTCTATGTCCGGTTCCACGAAGCCGGAATCGTGAGGCTTCAACCAGCCCGGAGCGGGGATCTTGCGGGCAAACTTGACTTGATATGAGTGCCCGCGGAAGTCACGATAGGGCGAGCCGCAGCTCGGGATCGGCACCATCTCTCCCGGCGGCTGCGAGCACCCGGCTACATGAGTTTTTCCGAAATAATATACGTACTGCCCGCGGGCGCTGAATAGCAAACAGTCAGGAGAGGTTCCTCGGACGGGACAGCGTGGGAGCCGCAGCCCAGGCGGCATGCGCATTTCGGGCGGCGGGAACTCGCGCCAATCAATGGGCCAGAAAAGGCGATCCGGACGTCGCAGGGATGCGAGATAGCGCCGGACGCGCTCGCTCGATCGCTCCCACCAGATGCCCAGCCGCTCGCGAGCCGTGAGAGTCGGGAGAATCGCCATCTGGCGCTCGCGCACTTCGTCCCAATAGACGTCCATGCGCTTGCTCAACTGGTCCGGACGAAGTGTGAAGCAGCTCGGATGGCCCGGCCGCCGCACGAATCGCGTGCGTCGAGCCATGCGTACCCACAGGTCCCAATCGCCCGCGACTTTCAGATTGGGGTTGAGGCCGCCCACGGCATCGTAGGCTCTGCGGCGCCAGAAAACCGCCTCTTGAAACAGGATGTGGCCGCGCAGAAGCCGCGCGAAATTTACCTGTGGTTGCGCGACATTCGGATACTTCCATCCGCCCGCGTCGACCGTCGCCGAATGATAGATGACGTCGGCTTCGGGATGCGCGCGGAACCAGGCGCCGACACGCAAAAGCGCACCGGGTTCCAATCGATCATCGCAATTGAGGTACGCCAGAATTTCTCCGCTCCCGAGCGCGAAGCCCTGGCGTATGGCGTCGTACATGCCGCCGGTTTTTCGCGAAACGACGCCTGAGATCCGGTCCTGATAACGCTGGACGACGTCGAGGGTGCCATCGGTCGACTCCTCGTCGATGATGAAATATTCGAGATTAGGATAGTGCTGTTCGAGCACGGACTCGATCGCGCCTCGGATCCAGGCCGCGCCGTTCGAAACCGGGGTGACCATCGTGATCCTGGGCAAAGGTCGTTCACCTTCCGGACGCGGCCGTGGAAATCCGCGGGCGAGCTTGGCGAAGGGGAACTCAATCGCTGCGAGCGCGAGCTTTCCTCCCACGCGCCGGCGCCATCCGGGCTCGCGCGGTTCCTCACGGATGAGTGCGCCGACACGTTCGAACGGGCGAATGACACTATCGTAACTCGCCGCTATGCGGGCAGGATCAGTCTGGCCTCGCAGCCGGGTCCGTCGTTGCGATTGCGCAAGTCCAGCGAGCCGCCGTGCGCTTCAGCGATCTGGCGGCTCAGCACCAGCCCGATCCCGGAACCACCGGGCTTGGTGGTGAAGAAGGGCACAAAAAGATTCGCCGTGTTCGACAGGCCGGGTCCTTGATCTTGAATGGAAATCTCCAGCAGCGTGCCTAGGCGCGCCCAGGAAACGTTGACTCCTCCACCGGTCTCGAGCGACGCATCCACCGCGTTGCGGAGCAGGTTGATCAGGAGTTGGTCGAGCTGGTCGCGATCGCCCTGGATCGTCATTTCCGGCCCAGGCTCGAGCACCGCCGTGATTCGCTGTTCGAGGCTGGCCACCTGGCGGACCCAGCTGCCGACATCCACCGTGACCATTTGGGGACGCGGCAGTTTCGCGAGTCGCGCGTAAGCGCCGAGAAAGCGGCTGAGGCCTTCGCTTCGCGTGGAGATGATCGAGAGACCACGCCGCGCATCTTCGCGCCAATCGTCGGGCAGGGGATTGCGCTGCACCAGCGTTTCGAGGCTTCCGGCGATCGATTTGATGGGCGCAAGCGAGTTGTTCAGCTCGTGGCCGAGCACCCGCACCAGTCTTTGCCAGGCCTTTAGCTCTTCTTCACGCAGCGCGCGGGTCAGATCCGTGACGACGAGCAGCTGGTGTGGCAGGCCTCCTTCGCGAAACATGGACCGGTGAATGCTCCAACGGCCGGCGCCGGAAGGAAACGTGCGCTGGATATTCTGTGTATTCACGCCTTCGAGGAACTCGGTCAGGCCAAGGGAAGCTGCCTCGGCGTTCATGATGCGCTCGGCGGGCTGGGCGAGCAGCCGCTCGCCGGCGCGGTTCACCAGCTTCAGCTTCCGGTCACCGTCGAAAGCGAAGACGGCGACGTCAATCTCCTCCATTACCTTGCGCAGGAGGGTGGTCGCTTCCAGCGCGCCGAGCCTCTGGGCGCGCAACGTCGCGCCCATGGTGTTGACCTGCTGCATCACATCGCCGAGCGCGTCCTCTCCGCGTGCTCCGCGCGCGCGGATCGAATAATCTCCCTCGCGCATCGCCTCCAGCAGATTTGCCAAAGTACGCAGCGGCGAAGCCACACGCTCTCGAATGGCTGCGGCGCAACCCCACCACACGCCAAGGATCAGGACGCTAAGGGTCCACTGCTCCTTGGGTTGGTAGTCGTGGGTCCAAACGATGTACATCGACACGGCGACCGCCGGCAAACCCGCGGCCAGCGCCAGCAGAAGCATCCGCTGCTCGTGTACGGGCTTGAATTTTGCCAGGAGGCTCATTGGTCAGTGGAGTCCAGGTTAGCGCACCACGCCGCGTACCACTCACAATCCGTACCGCTGCAACCTTCGATAAAGCGCGCTGCGACTGAGGCCGAGCGCGTTTGCGGCGTGGCTGACGTTCCCGTTGTAACGCGCGAGCGCCTTCTTGATCAGGAACGCCTCCACTTCCTCCAGGCTCATATCCTCGAGGCGCATGGAGCCTTGCGCGGCGGAACGCAAGGCCAGATCGCCCTGCCGGACCATATTGTCCTGTGCCATCAGCACGGCGCGTTCCACCACGTGATTGAGCTCGCGCACATTGCCCTGCCAAGGATTCTCGAGCAACGCCTGCATGGCGGTCGCATCGAAGCCCTGCAGGTGTTTGCGGTAACGCTGGGCGTGGATGCCGAGGAAGTGCGACGCCAGCACGGGAATATCTTCACGGCGCTCGCGCAAGGGCGGCAGGTGAATCTCGATGGTGTTGAGACGGAACAACAGATCCTGGCGGAAGCGGCCCGCGGCAACTTCCTCTGCAAGGTTTGCGTTCGTGGCGGGGATCACTCGGGCATCCACTCGCCGTGTCTTCGAGGAACCGACGCGCTCCATCTCGCCGACCTCGAGCACACGCAGCAGCTTGGCTTGCAGGTTTAGGGGAACGTTTGCGATTTCGTCTAGAAACAGCGTGCCGCCGTCGGCGAGCTCGAAGCGGCCCACGCGGTCCATTTTGGCGTCGGTGAATGCGCCTTTGACGTGTCCGAACAACTCACTCTCGAAAACGCCTTCGGCGAGGCCGCCGGCGTTTACCGTGACCATTGGGCGATTTGAGCGCGACGAGACGGTATGCAGCGTGCGGGCAACCACCTCCTTTCCCGTGCCGGGCTCGCCGCTAATGAGAACATTCGCATCAGATGGGCCGACGCGCGAGATCAACTGCAGCACCGGTTGCATCGCGGGCGATTCAGCGATCAGGGAGGGCCGGCCTTCGGTGCGCAGCAGCCGGTTCTCCGCTTCCAGGCGCTGGCCGCGCCGCAGCGCCGCGCTCAGCTCCACCTGTGTGCGCACGATGGTCATCAGGCGCGCGTTGTCCCAGGGCTTTTGGATGAAATCGCGCGCGCCGCGGCGCATGGCTTCCACAGCGAGATCAACGCTGCCCCACGCGGTCATCACGACCACCGGAACCATGTTGTCGATCACCTGGATGCGGCTCAGCAGATCGAGGCCTTCCTGACCGGAGGTTGTGTCCCGGGTGTAGTTCAGGTCCATGAGGACCACGTCGAAATCGCGCGTCTCGAGGGCGGCCAGAATTCCGGCCGGCGAATTCGCGGACTCAATTTCGAACCCCTCGCCTTTAAGCAGCAGGCGCAGAGCCTCCAGCACATCCGGCTGGTCGTCGGCGATGAGGAGACGCCCGTCGCTCACGCCTTTCATTCGACCTGCCCGTCCAAAAGGAGAAAAACGTTCACTGCGTAAATTGTATCGAAGTGGAATGGCAATCCTATGGCCGTTCCTAAGTTATTTAAGGGCAAGTAGATGTAGGTTGCCATGCTGTCCGATTTTGGGATTGGGTGTTCGCCGAGTGCGGGTATTAGAATGAGCTATGTTCCGCGCTCCGGTTCGTGCTGACGTGGATTTGCGGCTGCTCGAGGAACGGCATGCTGCGACGGTTTTTGCGCTGGTCGATCGCGAGCGGGAGTACCTGCGCGAATGGCTGCCGTGGGTGGATGCTACGCAAAGCGAGGACGATGTCTCGACCTTCATCCGATCCGAACTCGAGAAGTTCGCTTCGAATAATGGATTCGCAGCGGGGCTCTGGCGCCAGGGCCAGTTCGCCGGTGTCATTGGTACGCATAAGATCGACTGGATGAACCGGAAGGTCGAGTTTGGATACTGGCTCGGCCGGTCGTATCAGGGGACTGGACTCATGACCGACGCCTGCCGTGCGGTGGTCACGCACCTGCTCATCGAGATGAACCTCAATCGTGCGGAAATTCATTGCGCCGTGGACAACACGAAGAGTTGCGCGATTCCAAGGCGGCTCGGGTTCACGCTCGAAGGCCAGATTCGCGAAGGTGAACTCCTGAACGGCCGCTATCACGACCTGTTGCTGTTCGGAATGCTGCAGAGAGATTGGAAGGTGCAAGGATGAGAGGCGCGAGCCTCGGCGCAGCGGTAACGCTCGCGCTCGGAATAGGAGCCTGCACAGCGATCTTCAGCTTCGTGAATCCGCTGCTTCTGCATCCATTCACGTATCCACGTCCGGAAGAGTTGCTGATGATCCAGGAGCGCGATCCAAGAGGCAATCCTGCGCAGGTCTCTTATCCTGATTTTCGCGATTGGTCGTCTCAGGCGGGCGCATTCTCCGGAATGGCCGCGTTCGACATCGGGTTCTTTTTCCTGACGGGAGTGGAGGAGCCGGAGCAGATTGCGGGCGCGCTCGTCACCCCGAACCTGTTTCGTGTGCTCAGCGTTGGACCCGTTCTCGGCCGCGATTTCCGCGATGATGACGATCGTGTCGTGATCCTGACGGATGCCGCCTGGAAGCGCCGGTTCGCGGGCGATCCGAACATTCTCGGTCGCACGATCGCGCTCGATTTCGCCCGCACCACGGAAATCGAGCGATACACGGTGATCGGCGTGATGCCGCCCAATTTCTGGATGTACTACGGCGGCTTCGAGGTGTTCGTGCCGCTGGCGCCGGGCGCGATCCGGGACGACCGCAAGGCGCGCATGTTGTTCGCCATCGGCCGCCGCAACGAGGGCGTAAGCGTGGAGCAGGCGCAGGGCGCGCTGAGCGCGATTCCGATCGAAAAGGACTGGGGTGTGCTGGTTACGCCATGGAACAAGGCGGCATCGCAGCCTGTGCGCGCGGAACTGCTGGTGATGGCCGGCGCAGCAGGATTGCTGCTGATGATCGCTTCGGCCAACGCGGCAGGCTTGTTGCTGGTGCGGGCGCAGGCGCGCCGGATGGAAATCGCGGTTCGGACGGCGCTGGGCGCGAGTCCGTGGCGGCTCGTGCGGCTGTTTGCCGGCGAGTCCCTGCGGATCGGTCTGGCTGCGGCGATGCTCGGAAGTTTGCTGGCGTGGTGGGGTGTCCGGACGATGATCGCGCTGCTGCCGCAGGGCCTGGCGGCAACGCAATTTCTGGCGGGGCTCGATCGAGTCGCGGTCGATGCTCCTGCGCTGTCGTTCGCGGCGGCGATTGCGGTGGCCGCCTGCCTCGGAGCCGGTGTTTTGCCTGCATGGCAGGCGCGAAATGCCCATCTGATGAGCAGCTTAAAGGAAACCGGCTCAGTGGAATCGCAGCGCGCGCGCAAGACGCTCGTGATGGTCGAGGTGGCGCTTTCGGTGGTCCTGCTGGCCGGGGCGGGGCTGCTCGTCAAGACGCTGGAGCGGATTCGCGCCATCGATCTCGGTTTCCGCGCGGAGAAGTTGCTTGTAATGCGTGTGCCGATGCCGAGCGGGCAGGCGGCGGACCGCGCGCGGGCCGCTTCGTACTACCAGGAATTGGCGGCGCGCGTGCGAGCGCTGCCCGGGGTCCGTTCCGCGGCGCTGGCCAATTTTCAGCCGCTGACCGGTGCTCACCGGAGCGAGGAGTTCCGTATTCCCGGCCGTGAAGAGAAGTTCAGGGCTGGCTACCAAGTGGTCCTGCCCGATTATTTCGCGACGCTTGGAATCGCGCTGCGCCGCGGGCGATACCTTAATGCCCAGGATGAAAGGCGCGTTGTTATCAATGAGACGATGGCGAGGCGCTATTGGCCGCAGGACGATCCGGTGGGGCGATCGATCCGCGTTGCGGGCGACGCCTTGGAGATTGTCGGCGTAGTCGCGGACGTGCGTACGCGCTTGATGTCCAAGTCGGAGCCGCTCGTGTACCGCCCATTTCGCGACGAGCCGGCCAGAGCGCAACAGATGGCGGTGCGGACGGAGGGCGATCCTCTGGGGCTGGCGCATGCGATTCGAGGCGTAGTCCGAGACCTTGGCGGCACGGTCGCCGAGGTGAGCACGATGGAAAGCTTCGTCGAAAACGATGCCTGGCAGCAAAAACAGGCTGCGGCGTTGCTGGCTGTATTCGCGGGGCTCGCGTTCGTTCTCTCCACGGTTGGGCTCTATGGAGTGATCTCGTTCGCGGTGGGGCAGCGCACCCGCGAAATCGGAATTCGGGTGGCGGTGGGAGCCCGGCGCGGCGACGTGATCCGCCTCGTTCTGCGGCAAGGGATCGGGCCGGTAGTGGCAGGCCTTGTGATCGGATTGAGCGCGGCGCTGGC
>QHXU01000034.1:0-2462 GCA_003223065.1 Acidobacteriota bacterium
TGGCGCTCGGCGAAGGACGGCAGGCAGGACCGCTGGTGGTCTACGCGGAAAATGTGCTGGTCGCACAGAAAGACAAAACGGGATTTCAGAACATGCTGAGGCAGGCGTTGAAACTCAACGTGAACGCGTCGCCGGCAAACCGGCAATTGAATCTGGCGATGCAGCGTCGCGCACGATGGCTGCTGGGCCGGACGGATAAGCTGTTTCCAAATTAGCCGCTGGGTTTAACTGCCCATCCGCGAATACCACACCACCACCACTTCGCCGAACATCGCCACCGCCAGCGCGGCCATGCCTAGAAAGCTGCCGAACGGCAGCTCGTACGTCGAGACATCCTTGCCGGTGACAAAGATGTAGATGAGCCCGCCCACCGCGCCGAACAGCGACGCCACAATCAGCGTGAGCAGCGCCCACTGCAACCCCAGAAAAGCGCCGATCATCGCGATCATCTTCACGTCTCCGAAACCCAGCCCCTCGCGATGCCTAAGCTTCTGGTAGATCCAACCCACCAGCCAGATGGAGCCGCTCGAGAACGCCGCGCCCAGCACCGCTTCGCCCACCGATAGCCAGCGCGGCCCCAACGACGCCGGCAATATCATGCGCGCCAGCTCGGCGCGGCCGGGCGGAACGAACGCCGCGAGCAGCAGGCCCGCCGCCAACCCGCCGAGGGTGAACTCGTCCGGCAGGATACGCTCCTCGAGATCGGAAGCGATCAGGGTGATGAGGATCGCAGAGAACACGGAGAATTTCAGCGCGGGAAGCGACGGCCCGAACGCAGCCATACAGATGGCGAACGCCGCGCCTGTCGCCAGCTCCACTAGCGGATATCGAATCGAGATCCGTTCCTTGCAATGCCTGCACCGCCCGCCGAGAACTGCATAGCTCACCAGCGGGATGTTGTCGTACCAGGCGACAGGCTTCTCGCAGTGAGGGCAGAAGGAGCGCGGGCGCACCACCGAAAGATCCCGCGGTAATCGAAAAATACAGACGTTAAGAAAACTTCCGATCAGGAGCCCGGCTAGAAACGCGAGAACGATTTCTAGCATCCGCGGACCTCGCCGTAAACACGCAGCGTTCCGTCAATCATGGTTTGCACTAAAAATTTTTGTTCCACTCGTTCCCTGCCCCGCCGGCCCATCTCCGCCGCGGCGGCCGGATCGTCCAGCAAACGCCGCAACGCAGCCCGCAGCTCGTCCGGCGTATCCACCAGGAGTCCTGTACATTCATGCTCCACGACTTCCGGTAATCCGCCGACTCGGCTCGCGATCACCGGCACGCCCGCCGACATGGCCGCCAGCGCCGCGGAACCCATCCCTTCCATCTCGCTCAGGTATACGAAGATGCTGGCCGTAGACAAATCTTGCCACAAATTCCTTGTGAGATGGATTGGGATTCCGGTGTCGGGCGGCGCCTTGCTCGCCAGCGCGACGATCCGGCCCGGTTCGGGCTTCGCCGGTGAAGGCACGGGCACGCCGTCATAAACGACCCGAATCTTCTGCGCGGGCACTCCCGCGTCAGCCAGGCGCGCGGCAACAAACCGCGATACCGCCAGATACCGCGTTGCCCGCGAATACTTCCACCGGGATGCGGTGGATTCGCGAACCGGGAACCCGACGCGCCGCGAAACCACCAGCGGAGCGCCTCCGGCAAACGCCGCCAGCGTGTGCGCGCGAGCATCGTGCGCGTGCACCAGGTCCGCCTTCCGCGCCCATCGCGCCAGTGACCGAAGCGATAGAACCTGCGCATCGATTCCCCTGGCGCAAGCTTCGGCCAGCAGCGGTGTGCCGGCGGGAGCGAGGAGCGTCGCATGTTCGAGATGTTCCACCAGATACAGCGCCTGCCACTGCCCGCCGCGCATTTCCCGCCCCGTATCGACGTGTACCGTCCGCATCAACGTCCTGGACTCATGAACCGGGCCTTGGCGTATTTGACAAAGTTGTACAGCGCGGCCATGTTGGCGATCGCAACTCCCTCGACGCCGTCCAGGAAGCCGAGCTTCAGCACGTAAGTCTGGAAGAAGGTCCACGGCGGCTCCAGGATCAGCCGCCCCCAGGTCACTTTCTGCCCGCTCGCAAGCAACTGCTCGGCCGCAAGCGTCGTGTAGCGGTCCATGGTCTTGAGATGCTCGGAAAGCGAGTTGCACGTGAAATGCAGCAGGTTGGATTCGAGATGTCCGATGCGCCCCTCTACCTTGACCGACTCATGCACATACTCTCCCATCCAGCGTGCTTTGCGGCGATCGTACAGCCGCACCTTGCGCTCCGGATACCAGCCCGAATGCCGGATCCACTTTCCCAAATACTGGGCGAGCCGCGGCATCGTATAAGCGTCAAACTGCGGGCCGCTTTTCTTAAGCTGCCAGATCTCAGCCTCGAGCGCCTCGCTCAAGGATTCGTCGGCATCGATTGACAGAATCCAGTCGTTGGATGCCTGCTCGGCCGCCAGGTTCTTCTGCTTGGCGT
>QHXU01000034.1:2480-6401 GCA_003223065.1 Acidobacteriota bacterium
CGCGCCCAACTTCTCGGCGATCTCGAGCGTGCGGTCATTCGAGCCGCTGTCGATCACCAGGATCTCGTCAGCACAACGCAGGCTCTCGATCGCGCGCGGAAGGTTGCGCTCTTCATTAAAAGTGATGATGGTGGCTGAGATTTTCACAGGCCCGCGGTGCGGATGGGAGCAGGAATAAAGCTGAGCAGAAGAACGAGCAGCGCCAGAACGGCCAGCCTCGTGCGCGTGGACCCCACCGGGCTCGGGTCAACAATCACCGGATGCCGCATCCCGAAGAAAAAAAGCACCGCCGCCCAAAAAATCCAGCTCCAGGCAAAGAAGAATCCCATCAGGACCAACAGCAGTATGAACACGCGCGAAAGAATGCGCGTGCGCTCTCCCAGGAACGCATAGAGGATGTGGCCGCCATCGAGTTGTCCGATCGGCAGCAGGTTTAGCGCCGTGGCCAGCACGCCAACCCAGGCCGCGCGCGCTACCGGATGCAGGTAAATGTCTGCAACGCCGGCGCCTGGGAACAAAATCCACTCGAACAGGCGCACAATGAGGGGCGTGCCGAAGATAAGTTCCCCGCGCGTCGCAATTCCCGGCACCACCTTCGATAGCGACATGCCGGCCGCAAGCGGCCATACCAGCAACGCGAACCCGGCTAGCGGGCCCGCGATCCCGATATCGAACAGGATTCGCTTTGAAAGAATCGCGGACCGGATGCGGATGAAGGCGCCGAGAGTTCCGATAAGAGTCGGAGCAGGAATGAAGAACGGCAGCGTGGCATCCACCTGGTAGTAGCGCGCTGCGAGGTAGTGCCCCATCTCGTGCGCCAGCAGGATCCCCAGCAGGGTCAGCGAAAACGGCAATCCATCCAGCAAATAGAAAGGATCGTGCCACATCTGCACGTAACCGAGCAGATCGGTGTCGAAGTCGAAGGGGCGGCTTTCGGCGAAACTGTGCGCGAGACCTGCGCCCACGACGGTCGTTGTCACCAGCGTCAGCAGGAGCAGGAGTGCATGGAGCCAGTATCGCGGCTTCGGACGGGCGCGTTCGATGGCTGAGGCATCCCACAGGCCGCCGTCCATAGTCGCACCCGGCGGCCCGGCCGGCGTCGGAGGGTAGCCGTTGGTGGACACAAACCTGGACGCTATTGCAGCGTCTGCAGCTCCTTGCCGGGCTTGAAACGCACGGCTTTACCGGGCGGAATGGCAACCTCCGCGCCGGTGCGCGGATTGCGGCCGATGCCGGTTTTGCGTGGGCGTACGTTGAAGATACCGAGTCCGCGAAGCTCGATGCGCTCGCCTCGGCCAAGGCCGCGCTTCATGCTTTCGACAACGGTTTCGACGGCCATCTCCGCTTTCGTCTTTGTGATGCCCGTTCGGTTGACCACTTCGTTGATAATGTCGAGTTTGATCAAAGCCGCCTCCTGCGCCGCAAACCTCATGATAGGATTAGGGTTATTGCATTGTCAAGCGCTCCTTCGCCGCGCCTGCGCGCTGTTCGCGACCGGGGTCGCCGTTCTCACCACACGCGCGTCCGACGGTACGCCGCATGGCCTCACAATCAATTCGTTCAGTTCGTTGTCGCTGGAGCCGCCTCTGGTAATCGTGGCCATCGATCGCGCCTGCAGCATCGTTGAAATGTTCGCACCCGGCGGGCAGTTTGCCGTCAACATCTTGCGCGAGGAACAGCGCGATCTCTCCGTACGCTTTTCCGCCCTGCCGGAGGGACGCTTCTCAGGCGTCCCATGGCGCCCCGGCATTACCGGCGCCCCGGTGATCGATGGAGTCCTGGGGACTATCGAGTGCCGAATCATGCAAGTGCTTGAGACAGGCGATCATCGGCTGCTGATCGGAGAGGTGGTTGATGCAATGATCGCCGAAGGACGGCCGCTCGTATTTTTTGCCAGCGGATATACCGGCCTTCGCTAGACTCAACTTACGACGAGGGTTTCCGCCCCGTCCCGTTTCCAGCCCTTCTGAGGGATTCCAAGAGAGCCTTCTGCGATTTTTCCAACTCGACCACGATTTTGATCCCGGCCTGAACCAGCTTTCGAGTTGCCTCCAGCCGCTGGTCGAATTTCTCCATTCGCCGCTCGGCCCGGTCCATGCGTTGCTCGGCTTTGTCCATGCGTTCATCAGCCCGGTCCATGCGTTGCTCAGATCGGTCCATCCGCCGCTCGAAGCCTTGCATGCGCCGCTCAAAGCCTTGCATGTGCCGCTCGAAGCCTTGCATGCGACGCTCGACACGGAGGTCTATCTGGTTCTGCCGCCCCGCCATCGCGTGCAGAAGCGCCTCGATCCGTTCAAATCTTTGCTCGGGCTCCATCACGTTCTTAACCAAATCTATCACGCGCCTGAGCGCTTCCGAATCTCGATATTCAGCCGCTTGATCTTCTGATTCAGCGTCGATAGCGGAATGCGCAGCGCCTCAGCGGCAGCGGTTTGGCTCCAGTCCGATGCCTCGAGCTGGTCGATGATCTTCCGCCGCTCGTAATCCGCGACGATCTCGAACAGCGACGCGTCTGAGGGCAGGCGCCCGCTCGCGTCGCGGCGGATCCGGAGGCCTCGCGCTTCGAGAAGATGTTCCGGCAGCACGTCGGCGGGCACGGCTGGCTGCGAAGCCAGCACGACCGCGCGCTCAACCACGTTTTCGAGCTCGCGCACGTTGCCGGGCCAGGTGTGATCCATCAGTATTTGCATCGCGTCCGGCTCAAACTGCAGACGTGATCGCCCCGTCTCCTCCAGGAACTTCTCGTTCTCGCGGCAGTACTTGGTGAAGAAATGATCGACCAGCGCCGGTATATCTTCCTTGCGCTCCCTCAACGGCGGTAGCGCGAGGTTGATTACGTTCAGCCTGTAATACAGATCCTCCCGGAATTTGCCCTCTTCCACCAGCCGCTTCAGGTCCGCATTGGTGGCGGCCACGATCCGGACATCCACTTTGATTGTCTCGGCCGATCCGAGCGGCATGAACTCGCGCTCCTGGATTACACGCAGCAGCTTGGTCTGGGTCTCGAGCGAAATCGTTCCGATCTCATCGAAGAAAATCGTCCCATGGTTGGCGATCTCAAAATACCCCTTGCGCGAAGCCACGGCGCCGGTGAACGCGCCCTTAACGTGGCCGAACAGAGCGGATTCGAGCAGATCCGGCGGCACCGAACCGGAATGCACCGGCACGAACGGATGCTCGTGACGCGCCGAGTGGGCATGAATGGCGTTCGCGATCAGCTCCTTGCCGGTCCCGGTTTCGCCGGTGATGAGGATCGTGGCGCGGCTGGCGGCCACCTCGTGGGGGCTCGCCGACGATCACATCGGGTGGGAATTTGGCCAGCGTATCCGCCATCAATGGATCAGCCTATCAGACCGTGCGATGGCGCCCACCGGAGCGGAGACCGGCGTCGAAACCTGCGTGGAGGGCGAATGCGAAATCGCCGCCGCGAGATCATGTGGTCGATCTCGATCAACAGCTTTTCATTGTCCCAGGGCTTCGCGAAATAGTCGCTGGCGCCGTGCTTCAACGCGTTTACCGCCACCTCCACCGACCCGTAGGCCGTGATCATGAAGATGGGCGTTTCCTGGTCGCGTGCGCGGACCTCTTCGAGCACCTGCATGCCGCTTTTGTCCGGCATCATCAGATCCAGCAGCACCAGGTCGTAGGGCGATGTCTCCAGCCGCTTTAGCCCCTCGGTTGCATTCGCCGCCAGCTCGACGCGATAGTTTTCATTGCTGAGGAGTGTTTCCAGGCTTTCGCGGATGTCGGGCTCATCGTCAATTACGAGGATTTTTCCGCGTGGGGGCTCGCCGACGATCACATCGGGTGGGAATTTGGCCAGCGTATCCGCCATCAATGGATCAGCCTATCAGACCGTGCGATGGCGCCCACCGGAGCGGAGACCGGCGTCGAAACCTGCGTGGAGGGCGAATGCGAAAT
>QHXU01000034.1:6452-18621 GCA_003223065.1 Acidobacteriota bacterium
GCTGGAAGCGCGTTCCCGAGCCCATCTCGCTCTCGACTTCGATGTCCCCTCCGTGCTCGCGCACGATTCCGTAGCTGACCGAAAGCCCGAGCCCCGTGCCCTTTCGCGCGCCCTTGGTTGTGAAGAACGGATCGAAAATGCGCGGGAGATTTTCCGGACTGATTCCGGCGCCCGAGTCGGCCACCGTCACCCGGACCAGCGAGGCATGCTTCTCTTCCGGGCTGGCGGTGCTCACCGCGAGCAGCCCGCCCGATTCCATCGCGTCGCGCGCGTTCAGAAAGAGGTTCAGGAACACCTGCTGCAGCTTGCCGGGATTGCCCTTGATCCGCGGCAGCTTCTCGTCCAGGTTAAGCCTGACCTCGATGCCGGCCTTGGTCAACTGGTGCTCGACCAAGGTCAGCGTCTCGCGCGCGATCTTGTTCAGATCGACGCTCACGAACTCAGTCGGTGAGGTCCGCGAGAAGTTCAGCAGCGAGTTGACGATCTCGCTCGCGCGGAACGTCTGCCGCGCGATCTTTTCGAGCAGCGGCGCCTTCTGCGCATCGCCCGAAATCTGCTTTGCCAGCATCTGCGCGTAGGTCGAGATTACCGCCAGCGGGGTGTTCACCTCGTGTGCGACGCCCGCCGCCAGCAGGCCGATCGAACTGAGCTTGTCGGCTTGCACCAGCCGGCGCTCGAGCTCCGCGCGGTCGGTAATATCGTCGAAGATGATCAAGCGTCCGATCTGCTCGCCGTCACGCGAAATCAGCGGCGCCACCCCGATGTTGACCGTGACATCCTTCGGCCGCAGCACAAATTTGTAAATGTTCTGAATCCCGGCTTCTCCGCGCATGGCCTCGAGCTTTTCGCACAGCTCCGCCGGCAGCAGGTCGCGCAGCTTTCGCCCCAGCACCTCCTGGCGCGAAATACCCGTGAGCTTTTCAATTTGCGAGTTCCAGCTCTCCACGCGATCCTCGAGGTCCGCCGCCAGAATTCCCACGTGGATCGACTCCACTATGTTCTCGGAGAATTCTTTCAGACGCTCGTACTCCTCCACCTTGCGCGCAAGCGACCGGTATAGCGTCGCATTGTCGACGGCGATGCCGACGTAGCCCGAAAGCGTCACCAGCAGATCCACGTCGTCGCTCGAAAGGAAATCGCCCGATTCCGTGCGGCTCACGCCGAGATAAGCGATCGTTCTGCCGCGCGCCGAGCAAGGAAGGTAATAGGTGAGCTCCAGTTCGGCGATCGAACGGCGCACCGAAACCGGCCATTCATGCGAGATCACGTCCAGCGGGTTGCGCGTGCGCTCGAAAAAGAGGTAAGGCTTCGACGGACTTGCGCTCAGAAAACTCAAATCCAGGCCGTACGGCATATTGTCCGTCCGGCGCCCGCGGCGATCGCTCGCCAGCTCGAGGTGGAACTTTTCCTCGGTCTCGTCCCACACGAAGAACGCTACGTGGCGGATTCCGAGAGTGCGGATCAGACGTTCCGCCACGCTCTCGAGCATCTCGCCCAGGTCAGTGGGCGAGCCCAGCTCGCGCGCGAACTCGATCAGCGTGCGGCGATAGTCATACCGGTCTTTGTAGAAATAGTAGCGGTCCAGCTGCTCCTGGATCCAATTGCGGATCGGCTGAAAAACGAATGCCGCGATCAGAATCATGAGCACCATTGCGGTGCCGCTCAAGTCGCCGGCGCGGCTCACCGAAAAAATCAGGCCATAGAAGATGCCGAGCACCGCCAGCGTGGCCAGGGTGTAAACGTAGCCCTCCTGGAAGATGATGTCGACGTCCATCAGGCGGTACCGCAGGATCGCGTAAGCCCAGGTCAGCGGAATCAGCGGCAGCGAGAGCACCGCCAGGTTCATCGCGTGGTTCGGCGCCACGCCCATCAGGTACGGCACGGCGTAGATCAGCGCGAACGGCAGCATACCAACCAGCACCCCATTGCGCAGCCATTTCAACTGGCGGCGCACCACCGGATCGTCCGCGCGGCGAAGCTGCAACGCCAGCACCATCGCGCCGGCCACGTACATCCCGCAAAGAAACACCAGCCACACGCGGTCCAGCAGCCAGCGCATTTCGAGCAGGGGCGCGGCGGATCGCAGCCATCCGAACATCACGCCGAACTGGATTCCCAGCAGAGCCAGCCCCGGCAGATAGACCAGCGCCGCGGCGCCTCGCCGCCGGATCCACTTCTGCGGCTCGGGAAAAACAAAACAAAAATGCAGGAACAGTGTCGGCGCCAGATACCCGGTGACGACATTGCCGAAGTAGATTACCTTGTCGAAGTTGTTCAGCTTCCCGGTGTAGTGGAAGGCCGACATGACAAATGATGCCAGGCACAGAAGAAAGAAGTGGAGCGCGCGCGGAGCATTTCCGCGGCGGAAATATACGAACAACCCGATAGCGAGATACACCGCGCCGACCGCGTACTGATAATAGAGCGTGGAATCGCGCTCGACCTCGCCGATGATCAGATTCGCCGGAACTTCGATGCCGTTGTGCCGGACTGTATATTCGGCTTTGCGCCAGGTGCCGAGCCGCGCCAGCAATTGCGTGACCTCAATCGCTCGATCAATACGCACGCCCTCGATCGAGACTAGTACATCACCCTGGTGCAACCCTGCCTTTTCGCCGGGGCTGCCCGGAGTAATATACGCCGCTACGGCGTGCTCGCCATCGGCCGCGGCGCGATCAATCCAGGTGACGCCATCCTCGGGGAGATGGTATCGGCCCTGCTGCTGGAGATTGATCGCCGCGGCGATGATTGCCGCGACGGTTAGAACTACCAGCAACGCGCTGACGAATTGTTGCTTTAGTTCTCTCATCCAACGCTTTTAGACACCAACCCCCTTAAACAGCGAGCACGCAAATGACCAACTCAACGCCGATACTTTGGCTTGATATTACAGTACTTGTCTAAGCCTTGCAAGCCCCCCGGCTACCGTTTTCGGGAGCGAAACTACAGAGAAGTGTAGCAGAAGGTTTTAGGCTAGTCGCCGATGGTCTGAATCTTCACCAGCGGCTTGCTCGGCTGCGGGGACGCCACTGATCGAATGGTCTGCGGGTCGCGAAAAAAATCGAAATACGAGACGTAGTGGACGCAACTCACCGTACAGTACGGCGCGCATGCTTTCTCGGTGAGGTATTCGCGGCGGATGTCTTCGTAGGTGTAGGTTTCGAGCGGCTTGGCGGGATAGCCGCGCTGTTGCGAGCAATAATGCACCAGCCCGTCCTCGCAGATGTACATGTAGCGGGCCCCGGCGCGGCATCGCCAGTTGTTCGACCGCCCTTGCGCAATTGCATCCTGGAAGAAGTTCAGGCGTGCGAAATGGCGATGCTCCATCGCTTTCATCTCGTGATAAACGGCGCGCTCGCGCTCTCCGAGCGGCCGCAGCTGGCCATCTCCATCGTGAATGATTCCCACCGTCGCCGAGAACCCCAGCTCCAGCGCTCTCCTGCCTACCACCAATGCATCGTCGGGGTTATGGATTCCTCCTCCCACCACGGAATTGATGTTTACGTGAAACTCGGCGTAATCAGCCAGGATCTGCAGCTTCTTGTCGAGCACCTTGAGGCTCTTCTTCGACACCTCGTCCGGCATCACGTTGTCGATCGAAATCTGCATGTGATCGAGCCCGGCACGGTTCAGCCGCTGCACTCGCTCCGGCGTCAACAGGTATCCGTTGGTGATCATGCAGGCCAGCACGCCGCGTCTCCGCATTGCCGCGATGATCTCGTCCAGGTCCGGGTGCAGCATCGGTTCGCCGCCCGAAAGCGTCAGGATGCTGGTCCCCATGTCGGCCAGCCGGTTAATGCGCGCCACCATCACTGCGAGCGGCACGGGCTTTGAATAGTCGTCGTATTCGTTGCAGTATTTACAGGAAAGATTGCAACGCCGTATGGGAATTATGTGCGCCATGATCGGGTGGCGCGTCGAAAAAGCGCCCTTCGCAATGATGCGCAACTCCCTCAGGCGCCGCGTGAGCGATCTCCAGGCGCGACGTATTCGAAAGGCCGTGTCTGGCATGGAACGCTTACTATTTAAGCACACGCCGCCAGGTATACGCGCTTTCCGGGCCTGTACGGCGAGTTTCGAGGGCCGAAATGCGCAACCCCCAGGTTCAGTGGGGCTTGCCGGCCTGCTGGAGGCATGCGAACTCCGGTTCCCCACTGCTCCTGAGAGTATTTCCGCCATCGGGACACTTATGCATGTGACCTACCGAATCCTGGTGGCGATTTGCCTTACGCCGCCGTTACTCGCAGAGCAAGACCCGGCGATCCTCCAAATCCGCGTTATCGAGGGCGAGGGCGCCGTCTATCCGATCGGCTCGCGCGCCACGCGCGGCATCACTGTGCAGGTGACCGACGAAACCGGCAAGCCTGTGGAAAACGCAACCGTCAGTCTTAAGCTGCCCGAGGACGGACCCGGCGGAGTTTTCTCCACGGGGGCGAAGACCGAGATCGCCACCACTCGCGCCGACGGTCGCGCAGGCGTCTGGGGCATGCAGTGGAATCGCACACTGGGAGCATTCGAGGTCCGCATCACGGCAATGAAAGGCCCGGCTCGCGCCGGAATCGCCTGCCCGCTCTACCTGACTGATACGCCGCGGCGTGCAGCTGCCTCGCCGGGCCGCGGCCTCGGACCCAGGCGCAGCCGCAGATGGGTTTGGATCTCTTTGGCGGCAGTGGGCGCTGCTGGAGCCGGAGTCGCGGCCAGGGCAGCCTCCGCGAAGCCGGCGGCGGCGTCTGCATCGGGAGCGTTGCAGATCGGCACGCCGGTAATCAGCCTGGGGCGGCCATGAGGATCCTCATCGCCGTCTTCGGTATTTGCGCGTATGCGCAACCCGCTCTCGAGCGCCCTGGGCTTGGCATGATCGTCGATGCGAACGGCGCGCTGCGGCCGGTTTACGGCATCGCCGGCAGCGTTACCTTGGGCGATCCGATCGCGGCCGGCGTACTCTCGACCGCTTGCTCGAGAAAACTGTGCCTCTCCAAGACGGCTACATCGATTCTTTGGGGCGATCAAGAGACCGCCGCCCCACCCGGACCGGCGCTATTTGCGCTCGACGGTAACCGTGCGTTCGTCTATTTCCCGCAATCAAACCAACTCATGCGCTGGCACGACGGCGTTCTCAAACCGATGGACTTCGACATCGGCGGCGAAATTCTCTCGCTTCGTGCCGCGCACGGCCGCGTCGAGTTCGCTGTGCGCCGCGACGGCGAGGTCTGGATTGTGCGCGGTGACGGCGCTGTGCTCGGCGCGCTCACCGGCGCCGGCGCTCCGGTGATGCTGCTCAAGGATGGGGCGCTTTTCAAAGCCGGCGATGCCCTGATTGTCCGCCGTGACGACGGGACAGAACTTAGCTTCGATCTGACAGGTGTCGAATCCCTGCTCCCGATGGGCGCGGGTTACGTGCAGATCCGCGCTGGGGCGGCGGCGTACGCCTTGTGCGTCGAGCCGGAGCGGGAACAACTCTTCGTGCTGCCGGAGCCTTTGCCATGATGCCCCGTCTCTTCGTCGCACTTTTATTGCCGCTGGCCGCGCGCGCGCAACTCGTCCTCGTGAGTGTTGACGGCACAACGGAGTCGCCGGTAGGCTCCACATACGATTTCGCGAGTGTCGCCGCAAGTGAACCAAAGGATGTGCGCTTTCGAGCGCGGAACACCGGCAGCTCCGCGATAACCGTGACCACGCTGGCGGTAAACGGCGCCGGATTCACTGTCGACCGGCCCTCGCTTCCTTTCGTCGTCGCGCCGGGTAATTTCCTTGGCTTCACCGTGCATTTCGCCGCGGGCACTCCCGCCTCTTATAGCGCCGCCTTGCAGGTAAACACCGTCAGCGTGATCCTTTTGGCGAGATCCGTCCTTGCGCCCGCGCTTACCATATTTCCCGCATGTACAGCCGATGCAACAACGGCCACTGTCAACTTCCCCCGCGTTCCCAAGGGCTCGATGGGGCTGTGCAACTTGTCGCTTCAGAACCCCTATAGCCAGGCGTTGACGGTTTCCAATCTCGTGGTCACCGGCGACGCAGCGTTCCAGGGACCTCTCGGCGTAAGAATGCCGATGACGCTGCAGCCGGGCCAGGCGGTCACCTTCACCGTACAGTTCGCGCCGGTATGCGGCAAAGCGAGTTACAGCGGCGCGCTTACCATCAACAGCCGGACCTATCCTCTCGCGGGTTCGGGTTTTGACCCGCCTTTGCCTGAACCGATCCTGAAATTCGATTCGGCCGGCTTTGGGAGCGCCCAGCAGCGCACGCTGGCGATAAGCCTGCCCACCGCGTATCCGTGCCCGGCGTCGGGTTACGTGCATTTGGCGTTTACCCCCGACACGCAGGTGGTCACCGACGATCCCGCAATCCTGTTCGTCGCGACTGGTAGCCGCACGGTTCCGTTCTCGGTGAACCAGGGCGATACACAGGTCCTGCTCGGCAGTCAGGCTCAAGCACTTTTCCAAACCGGCACGACTTCTGGCGCCCTACGGTTCACGTTGGATGCAGTCGGTATCGGGATCGACGGTGCCGCCACAACGGTTCTGACGATTCCCCGCACTGCCGTCTCCGTCGGTAGCGCGGGCGCGTCGCGCCGCGTGAACGACCTCGATGTCGAGCTCATCGGGTATGACAATACCTACACGGCCGGTGTGATGTCGTTCACATTTTTCGACGCCGGCGGCAACGCGATCGGCCCCGGCGCCATCCGCGCGGATTTCACCGCCGACTTTCGTGCTTACTTCACTCGCATCCAATCCGGCAGCGCCTTTGTGATGCGCGCGACATTTCCGGTGACCGGCGATGCTCGTAAAGTCGCCGGTGTCGAAGTCGAGCTCACCAACTCAGCCGGCGTCTTCCGGACACAACGCATCCTCTTCCAGTAACGTGGAAGCATGGTGCGCGTGGCGCTGACGATCGCCGGCCCCGACCCGAGCGGCGGCGCAGGCCTCCAGGCCGATCTTAAGACCTTCCATCAATTCGGCGTCTACGGCGAAGCGGTGGTGACGCTGATCACCGTTCAAAACACGCGCCAGGCGACCGTCGCGGAGACGCTGCGGCCCGAGCTTGTGATCGCACAAATCCGTGCGGTCGTCGAAGATATTCCGCCGCACGCCGCCAAGACGGGAGCTCTCGGCAATCGTGCCGTGGTCGACGCGGTGGCGAAAACAGCGGAGGCGTTTGCTTTTCCGCTAGTAGTCGATCCGGTCATGATCAGCAAGCACGGCGCGCCGCTGATCGACACCGACGCCAGGGCCGCGCTGGCCGAGCATCTCATCCCGAAGGCGTTTCTGGTGACTCCAAACTTGCACGAAGCAGCGGCGCTCGCCGGCTTCGAGGTCTGCGATCCCGAAGGCATGCGCCGCGCGGCGCGGCGACTGGCATCGCTCGGAGCCAGGAACGTGCTGGTCAAGGGCGGTCACCTGCGCGGCGATGCCATCGATGTTCTGTATACGTCGGACGGCTGTTTCCGCGAGTACACCGCGCCCCGCATCGAGACGCGGAACACTCATGGCACCGGCTGTACATACTCGGCCGCCATCACCGCCGAACTCGCCAGGGGAACGCCGCTCGCGGACGCGGTCGCGCGCGCCAAGGAGTTCCTCACGGAAGCGATTCGCACCAGTCCGGGTCTCGGCGGCGGCACAGGTCCGCTCAATCATCTCGCGGGATGAGATTGTCCCCTGACTTCCGCCACTCAGTTACGAGTGTTCTTTCACGTTCCCGGATGGATGCAGGCGATCGACGGCGTATTGGTCCGGAGCTTCGCTCCGCTCGCTGTAGCGATTCTAGTGAACGGGCTGGACGACCTCGTGATCGATGCGGCCTGGGCCTGGTTCTGGTTGAAGGCGAAGTTGCGCCCGGCGGCGCGATTATTTCCGCCGGGGTCTCGGCAGCTCGACTCGGCGCCCCGGCGGCGTATTGCCGTTCTGGTGCCCTTGTGGCGGGAGCACGAGGTGGCGGCGCGTATGCTCGAGCATAACCTCGCCGCCATTCGCTACCCCGAGTACCACATCTTCGCCGGCGCATATCCGAACGACCCGGAGACCCAGGACGCAGTGCGCTCAGTTGCGGTCCGCTTCCCGAACGTGCACCTCGCGCTGTGTCCCCACAGCGGACCGACCTCGAAAGCCGACTGCCTGAACTGGGTGTTCCAGCATCTGATCCTCTATGAGGAGGAGCACGGGGAACGCTTCGATCTGGTCGTCACACACGATGCCGAAGACCTGATCCACCCGGAGGAATTGCGCTGGATCAATTTCTACTCGGCGCGGTACGACTTCATCCAGACGCCCGTGCTCGCGCTCCGGACGCCGCTCACAGCCTTGACGCACGGCGTGTATTGCGACGAGTTCGCCGAGAATCACACGCGCGACATGGCGGTGCGCGCTCGCCTCGGGGGATTCGTCCCCAGCGCCGGCGTGGGTACCGGATATCGCCGGGAGGCGCTGGAAAGGCTGGCTCAAACCGCCTCAAACCGCATCTTCGAGCCGGAGTCGCTCACTGAGGATTACGAAAACGGTCTGCGTCTGTTTCGTCTCGGCTACTCCCAGGCCTTTGTACCGTTGGTGCGCGGTTGCGGAAGCGGCGATTTCGTAACCACGCGCGAATATTTTCCTCAGGACTTTCGGAGTGCGCTCAGACAACGCACGCGTTGGGTGATGGGCATCGCGCTGCAAGGCTGGCAGCGGTTCGGCTGGAAGGGCAAACCGGGCGAAGTGTACTGGCTTTGGCGCGACCGCAAGGCGCTCATCTCGAACCCGCTCAGCTTTCTCGCAAACCTGGCTTTCGTCTATGGGCTGGCGGCGCAGGCGTGGACTCGCGTCACTCCGCTCGCAGCGCGCTTTGCCGCCGCCACGCTGGCGTTGCAGGTGTTGCGCATCGGTATCCGCATGCGCTGCGTGGCGCGTGTCTACGGCCTGGCATTCGCGCTGGGCGTGCCGGTTCGCGCGGTTTACGCCAACGCGCTGAATTCGGCAGCCACGCTCCAGGCCGTCGCTCGATACGGCGTCGCTCGCGCGCGCGGTCTCCCGCTCAAATGGGTGAAGACCGAGCACTCCTACCCCTCGCGGGCAGCCCTGCTCGATCACAAACGCAAGCTCGGTGAGATTCTGGTCGGTTCCGGATATCTGGGCGCGCCTGCGCTGGCTGCCGCGCTTGCCACCCAGCCGCGGGGCGTTCTTCTCGGCGAGCACTTGGTCCGCGGCGGCCACCTGGATGAAGATTCAGTCTACGAAGCGCTCAGTCTCCAGCAGGGGCTGCCGGTGAGCCGTATCGATCCGCACTCGATTTCGCGGCGCGTCGCGCGCACACTGCCCGAGCACGTGGTCCGCCGCTGGCGCGTTCTTCCGTTCCGCGTCGCCGAAGGCAGCCTGTTCCTGGCGAGCCCGGACCTGCCGTCGGCGGAGGTGAACACGGCGCTGCGGTGCTTTACCGCGCTCGAGATCCGGTTCCACCTGGTGACGCCGGCGAAGTTCGAAAAACTCACCGAGGCACTGCTGCAGTCTTCTTGGGTGTGACCGCGTGGTATGCTCGAAAACTCATGATGCGTCCTTGGGGACTCCTCGGCGCCTGGGTGGCCACGCTCTACGCGAGTTCGCCCTCACTGGCGTGGAACGCTACGGGACACCGCATCATCGCCGCGATCGCGTATGAGCGTCTGAATCCCGGGACCCGCGCACAAGTGGACCTACTACTCAAGCATCATCCGGATTACGCAACGCTCCTCACACGTGACTCGCCGCCGGATCCCGAGGCCCGCGCCCGCGCGGCATTTCTCGCCGCGTCGGTTTGGCCCGATCACATCAAGGGCGACCGCAGGTTCTACGATGACACCCGCAAAGACGCAACCCCCACTCCCCTGCTTCCTGGCTTCCCTGACATGGCGCGCCACACCAACTGGCATTACTACGATATTCCCTACGCTCCGGATGGCGCGCAGACCGAGAAGCAGCCTCCTCCCAACGCCCTCAGCGAGCTGCGGCGGCTTCTCCGCGAAACCGGCACATCACCCCGTGACGCCTACGATCTGCCGTGGCTGATTCATCTCGCAGGTGATGTCCACCAGCCTTTGCACTGCACCAGCCGGTTCTTGAAGTCGCAGCCTAAAGGCGATGCCGGCGGCAACGGTGTTATTGTGGCGCCCGGCGGCAATCTTCACTTCTTTTGGGACAGCGCGGCGGGCAGCGACGGGAGCGACGCCTATATCATCAGGTTCGCGGCCGAGGTCACCCACGAATATCCTGTGCCGCGGCGCCTCTCCAAAGATCCCAAGAAGTGGATCGAGGAGGGGTTCGAGATCGACAAGCGTGAAGTGTATTCGTTCGGGCTCGAAAGCGGCTCACGCGAACATCCCATCGAGCTGTCGCAAGCCTATCAGGCAAACGCGAAGCGACTGGCGAGAGAGCGGATCGCGCTGGCCGGCTATCGGCTGGCCGCGGTCCTGAACGAAAAACTCAAGCGCTCGGTGAAGGTGATCCTCCATGGGCAGCAGCCGTGACGTCCCGCGCCCGCGAGCAATGGATTGTTCTGGCGCTGCTGGTTGTGTCGGTATCGATCAACTATATCGACCGCGGCAACCTTTCGGTGGCGGCTGACCGCCTCGCCGATGAACTCAAACTCAACCCCACGCAGGTGGGTCTCCTGCTCTCGGGCTTCTTCTGGACGTACGCGGGTCTGCAGATTTTTTCCGGCTGGCTGATCGACCGTTATCACGTGTACTGGATCTACGGCGCGGGTTTTCTGGTGTGGTCGGTCGCGACCGGATTGACCGGATTGGCGCACGGTTTCTGGATGATTTTCGCGCTGCGCCTCCTGCTCGGCTCGGGCGAATCGGTGGCCTATCCTTCGTATTCGAAGATCATCTGCGCGGGGTTCCCGGAGCAGCAAAGGGGCTTGGCGAATGCGCTGATCGGGGGCACGATCGTGAGCCGGTTCGGCTGGAGGAACATGTTCTTTGCCATCGGCCTCACCAGCCTGATTTGGCTGATTCCGTGGACTGTCATGACGCGGCGCGCAACTCGGGTCAGCGCGGCGCTGTACGATTCCGATGAAAGTTCCCCCGGCTGGCGCGAGATCCTGCGCCAGCGCTCGGCTTGGGGGACGTTCCTCGCCTTGTTCTGTGGCAATTACGCCTGGTATTTTCTGCTGACCTGGCTGCCCTGGTACCTGGTACGCGAGCGTCACTACTCGATCGAGCGCATGGCGGTGCTCGGCTCCCTGCCCTTCTGGGGAGTCGGGTTCGCGTCCATCGCGAGCGGCTGGGTATCGGACCGGTTGGTGGCTCGTGGCGGCTCGCCGACGGTGGTGCGAAAGTCGTTTGCGGTAGGCGGGATGCTGCTCGCAATGCTGATGCTCCCTGTCGCGGTGCTCAAGGACGAGACCGCCGCGATGGCGTGTCTGATGACGGCTTGTGTTTCCTTCGGCTTCTACAGCTCCCATCCCTGGCTCATAACACAGCGGTTGGCCGGCCCCCAGGCCGCCGGCCGCTGGAGCGGATTCCAAAATGCGATCGGGAACCTGGCGGGCGTTTCCGCACCTGTGATTACGGGCTGGATCGTTGATAAAACAGGCCAATTCTTTTATGCGTTTGTGGTGGTGGCAGGCGTGCTGGCCCTTGGCGCCGCCTCCTACCTGGTACTAGTAGGACCAATCGAGCCAATTGCCTGGAAACCAAAGAGGTTTGGAACGCCAGCTTCACCGGCGCTCTAAAAAACCAGTATCCGTAGTACCCTCCCAAGCCCTGCAAAACCCCTGCAAAACCCCTGTACAAGCGGCTTTCAGGGTGTTAGGATGGGGGTGTCCAGTTGTGGAACCGTTAAAGGTTTCACCGCGTCTCTTTCTCTAGGGTGGAGAGTGCCTACTGCCAGGCACGCTGCCCGAAAGTTCGGCGCGCTACCACCTCGCGGTAGTGGTGAGCCGGCCGGTGAGTATCTTCCTCCGAGTACTCACCGGCTTTTTTCGTTTTCAAGTACTTACGGTGCTATTCGTGCCTCAGGGCCACGACAGGGTCGACGTTCATAGCTCGCCGCGCGGGAATCCAGCAGCCTAGCATCGCCGCCAGCGCCAGGACGAAGGAAACCACCGCGAACGTTCCCGGATCGCTCGGCGACACCTGCACCAGAAGCGTGCGCAGTATGCGCGTGATCCCGAACGCCGCCGCGAGCCCCACGGCCAACCCGATGATCAATTC
>QHXU01000035.1 GCA_003223065.1 Acidobacteriota bacterium
TCGATGTCGCCATTAATCAACACGCGATGAAAGCGCAGGCAAAAGGCCTGCGCCTGGTCTCGACGATCGAGGCCGGCCTGCCGGAGACGATGCTGGGCGACGCCCATCGCTTGCGGGAGCTGCTGGGGCACCTGATCGCCAACGCCATCAAGTTCACCCGCGCCGGCAGCGTCGAACTGAGGGCGTTTCTTGACCGTCGGACGACCGGAGCGGAGTGGATTATCGCTCAGGTGAAAGACACCGGCATCGGCATTCCCCCAGACAAACTCGACGGAATTTTTGATTCGTTCCGGCAGGCGGAGAGCGGTCTCTCTCGCGCTTACCCTGGCCTGGGACTTGGCCTGGCGCTTGCGAGCAAGCTGACCTCCCTGATGAACGGCGAGATCAGTGTCGAAAGCACGGCAGGCGCAGGCTCCACGTTCACGGTACGTCTCCCCTTGCGCCGGCCCGCCGAAAATCCGGCTGTTCCCGCCCATCCTGAATCCATGCCAGCGATCCTGGCGGTGGAAGACAACCCTGTCGGGTTGACGGTTTTGCGCCATTCCCTAGGGCGTTACAAGGTACGGGTGGATTGCGCCACCTCCGGCCAGGCTGCGCTCGAAGCCGCAGCCAGCCACCGCTATGACTTGGTGTTGATGGATCTGCAGATGCCCGAGATGGACGGGCTCACGGCGACCCTGGCGATGCGCAAGTTACCTGGCTACGAATCGGTGCCGATTATTGCCCTCACCGCCAATTTCTCGGACGAGATTCGCGAGCGCTGCCGGCAGTGCGGCATGCAAGCGTTTCTGTCTAAGCCGGTGGAGGCGTCTGAGTTGTGGGCCGTCGTGTCCAGGAACCTGAAGCCTGGCGGCTAAAGCAGATATCGGAACAGCGAGATTCCGGAGTTGGGCGCGCGGCACGCCATCCTTCGTTCGCGCATTCCAGGTTGTATCCTGTGATGCGCTCCGCGCGTGCTCTTGCTAACCTTTAACTTCACATGTCCGATAAGAAGATCCAGATTATCCCGCTGGGCGGGCTAGGCGAGTTCGGCATGAACTCCATGGCGGTCCGGTACGGGGAAGACATCATCGTCCTGGACGCGGGGATGATGTTTCCTGATTCGGAGCTGCTGGGCGTCGATATTGTTACGCCCGATTTCAACTATCTCGAGCAAAACGCTGCGCACGTCCGTGCCCTCATCCTCACGCACGGCCATGAAGATCACATCGGCGCGGTGCCCTTCCTGCTGGCCCAGCTTTCCGTGCCGGTCTACGGCACGGCGTTTACTCTGGCGCTGGTCGAGCGGCGTCTCGAAGAACACGACTTGCTCGAAGAGGCTAAGCTGAACCCCATCAAGCCGGGCGACAAAATCGATCTGGGTTCGTTCTCGGTCGAATTCATCCACGTTACGCACTCGATTGTCAGCAGCGTAGCGATTGCCATCACGACACCGCTCGGCGTCATCATCCATACCGGCGATTACAAGGTCGATCCTACACCGACCGATAACGAGCTGTTCGATCTGCACACGCTCGCCGAGTATGGAAAGCGCGGCGTTTTGCTTCTGATGTCCGATTCCACGAACGTCGACCGGCCCGGCTACACCGAAAGCGAACGCGCCGTGAGGCCTCGCCTCGAAGACCTTTTCGTGCGCGCGCCCCGCCGCCTGGTGATCTCCTGCTTCAGCTCCTCGATTCATCGACTACAGCAGATCCTCGATCTGGCCGAAGAGTACGGCCGCAAGGTCGCGTTTCTTGGCAGAAGCATGATCAGCACGACTGAGATCGCTCACGACCATGGCCTGCTGACCATCCCCAATGGCATCCTGCTGCGCCCCCAGGACCTGATGCAGACCGCGCCCAGCAAGTCCGTGGCGATTGTCTCAGGCACGCAGGGCGAGCCGATGTCGGCCCTTTCGCGCGTGGCCGTCGACAATCACAAGAGTCTTTCGATCGAGCACGGCGATATCGTGGCGCTGAGCGCGCGAATCATTCCCGGCAACGAAAAAGCCATCTACCGGATGATCAATCACCTGGCGCGGCGTGGCGCCGATGTCTTCTACGGAACCATGAACCCGCCGATTCACGTTTCCGGTCACGGCAGCGCTGAGGAATTGCGGCTGGTGTTGAATCTGGTTCGGCCGAAATTCTTCATCCCCATTCACGGAGAGTATCGCCAGATCGCTCCCCATGCTCAAGCTCAACTGGCGCAGCACTTGAGCCACTGGGGCTTGGAAGACACGTTTGTGCTCGAATCGGGCGAAACGCTCGAGATCGACAGCGCGGGGGCGCGCAAGGGCGAGCCGGTCACCGTCGGCCGCGTGTGCATCGATTCCGGCACGCTGGATGAGGTGGTGGAGGATATCGTGATCCGCGACCGCCGACACCTGTCTGAAGACGGTTTCGTGCTGCCCATAATCGCGATCAACAAGCACACGGGCCGCTCCGAGGGGCTGCCCGAAATCGTCAGCCGCGGATTCATGTCGATGGATGAGAGCTCGGAAGTTTTGCACGAAGCCCGGCAGATAGTGATGAAGACGCTCGATACCTCGACGGCCGAGGAGCGCACCGACTGGGGCGTGATGCAGGAAAAAATCCGGGCCGACCTGAAGCGGTATCTGATCAAGCAGACCTCGCGGCGTCCGCTCATCATGCCGGTGATTCTCGAGGTGTAACACTGTGTCGGTTGGTCAGTCGGCAGGGGCCAGGGAGATCACGGACGCCTCGGGATATCCGGGCCACGCGGAACGTGTCCTCGCGCCGGAGAACGAGCAGGAGGTCCTTGAAATCCTGCGGCGCGCGTCGAAAGAAAGTGCTCCCATCACGGTGATGGGAGCGCTCACTGGCGTTACCGGGGCTGCTGTGCCGGAGGGTGGATGGGCGCTCTCCCTCGCGCGGCTCCGCCGGCTTGAAGTTCTTGATGGGCGGGCTATGGTGGGGCCCGGTGTGCTGCTTCGCGATTTACAGGCCGCGGCCGCCGCTTCCGGCCAGTTCTACGCGCCCGATCCTACCGAAAACACGTCATCGATAGGCGGCAATATCGCCGCGAACGCGAGCGGTTCGCGTAGCTTTCGTTACGGCGCGACTCGCGAGCATGTGGCCGCCCTCCGCGTCGCGCTCTTGGATGGCCGTATCTTGGACCTCCGCCGGGGCCAGCCCATCGATTTTCCCGTGCCCGCGATTCGGCTGCCTCGCACCACCAAGCACTCGGCCGGTTATCGCCTGGCGCCAGGCATGGACTTCCTCGACCTGTTCATCGGCAGCGAGGGAACGCTGGGCGTTGTGACCGAAGCCCAACTCCGTCTGCTCCCTGCGCCCGGCGATCTCCTGGGCGGCGTCGTCTTCTTCCCCTCGGAAGAGTCTGCGCTCGACGCGGTCGATCGCTGGCGTTCGGATCCGTCGCTCCGCATGCTCGAATATCTGGACCGGGCGTCTCTGGAGATGATGGACGCGCCGCATGGCGCCGCCCTCATGATCGAGCAGGAAGACGACTCGGACCTCGACATGACGGGCGCGCTCGAAGCGGATTCCTGGTTTGCCATCTCCGGCGCGGACCGCGAGCGTTTCCGCCAGTTCCGCCACGCGCTGCCGGAGCGCGTGAACGCCCGCATCCGCCGCACGGGCTTCATGAAGCTGAGCACCGATTACGCCGTGCCGCTCGAGAAGGGCAGGGAGATGCTCAAGCTCTATCGCGCGGCGCTTGAGCCCGAATTCGCCG
This sequence comes from Acidobacteriota bacterium, assembly GCA_003223065.1. Lineage (GTDB taxonomy): Bacteria > Acidobacteriota > Terriglobia > Bryobacterales > Bryobacteraceae > Palsa-187. The sequence continues at coordinate 3,700 of QHXU01000035.1, forward strand.
GCAGATACGTAATTTTCGGCCACATCGGCGACGCGCATCTTCACATCAACACTTTTTCGGAGACGCCGCAGCAGTTCGAGCGTGCCAAGGACATCCTGGCTAGTCTGGCGCGAGCTGCCGTCACACTGGGCGGAACCGTGGGCGCCGAGCACGGACTCGGCAAACGCAAAGCGCACCTGTTGGCCGTGCAATATACGCCCACTGAAATTGAGGCGATGCGCGAAGTAAAGCGGCGCTTTGATCCGCAATGGCTCCTCGGCCGCGGCACTCTGTTTGGCTGAGCGCGATGCTACGATTGAATCAGGAATGCGCTGCAAGTTGATCGTCCTACTCGCGTTGGCGTTGATTCTGCGCAGCGTCGAGTGCGGCGCGTCTTGTGTTCTGGAAAACTGCAATAGCGCCGGCGCACAGAAGAGTGTGCCGCCTTGCCATCGGCACCACAGCGCTCCGGCTCCCTGCTCGCATCAGATCCTGGTAGCCGATACGGCGCACGTTTCCACTCCAGGCGCGAAAGCCGTGCAAGCCGAGATCCCGTGGACCACCGGCTCTTCGATGCTGCTCGTTTCAGGCTTCGACATGCTCGTGACAGAGGCGCCTGCGCCGCCTGGTCTCGCCGGGCATTCGTCTGTCGTGCTGAGAATCTGAACTCTCCCTTTTGTAATCGTTCGGCCGCTTTCTGACGGTTCCCTGCGCGGCAAGGAACCGTGAGCGAGCTGCACCTTTCGGCCTGAGGGGGACTATGATTCGACTGCCCGTTTTATTGAGCGCCGCATTGGTCCTGGCGCCGGCATACGCGCAGCATCACGGCATGGAGATGGCCGACATGAATCGGCCGGCCATGTTCTTGATGGACCTCGCCACGGGGACCTCCATGAACCCGGCATCCTGGCCCATGCCGATGTTGATGAAGACTTCCGGCTCCTGGAACACGATGTTCATGGGTTCGGCATTCCTTGTGAATACCCAGCAATCCGGCCCGCGCGGCGCCGACAAACTATATTCCGCGAACTGGTTCATGGCTTCGGCCGAACACCGCGCCGGCGCAAAAGGCGCCTTTCAGGCGCAACTGATGCTCAGCCTCGATCCGGCGACGGTCACGGATCGCCGTTATCCATTGCTGTTTCAGACCGGAGAAACGGCTTACGGACGACCTCTGGCCGACGCGCAACACCCGCACGACTTCATCATGAGCCTGGGTTTCCACTATGCTCGCCAACTCGCCGAGGACACGACCCTTCACTTGTACTTCGCGCCCGTCGGTGATCCTGCGCTTGGTCCGGTTGCGTTCCCGCACCGGGCCTCAGCCATGGAGTTGCCCGAGGCGCCTCTTTCTCATCACTGGCAGGACTCGACGCACATCGCGAATGAGGTTGTGACGCTCGGGATCGCTCATAAGAAGATTAAGCTCGAAGCGAGCGGCTTCTACGGCTCGGAGCCGAACGAGAACCGCTGGAACATTGACTCCGGGCCCATCGACTCCTGGTCGACGCGCCTCTGGTTCTTCCCCACAAAGAACTGGTCGGCGCAGGTGTCGGTCGGAAGGCTCACTCATCCTGAGAAGCTGGAGCCGGGAGATCAGGTGCGCGCGACGGCCTCGCTGCACTACACCAAGCCGGTGGCGGACGGAACCTGGTCTTCAAGCTTGATCTGGGGCCGGAATCACAGCACGGTGACGCATCGCAACACGGAGTCATACGTAGCCGAGTCCGTTCTGCAGATCCATCGAAAGAATTTCCTCACCGGCCGCGTCGAACTGGTCGACAAGGACGAATTGTTCCATGGCCAGCCGGATATCGAAGAACGCCTGGACCAAGCGTACGGCAGCACGTTCCGCATCGGCGCCTACACGTTCGGCTACACGCGCAATCTCGATCTGTTCCGCTACGTCGAAACCGGCATCGGCGCAAACTTCACCGCATACTCGCTTCCGGGAGCGATCAAACCGTACTACGGAAATCATCCTGCCGGCGGCAATATTTTTATTCGGTTCCGGCTTCGGCCGCCGTCATAAAATAAGGAGGTTAAGTGAAACTTCGCGTCATCCTGGGATTAGCCGCGGCTCTCATGGGAACCGCAGCGCCTAACACCTTTACTGGTGTCATTACCGATACGATGTGCGGCGCCAGGCACGGCATGATGAAAGACCAGCCCGACGACCAGTGCATCAGAATATGCGTCAAGGGTTCAAGCGAATATGCGCTTTTCGATGGCAACGCTGTTTTGAAACTCAGCGATCAGAAGAGCGCGGCGAATTTCAGCGCGCGGCGAGTCAAAGTAACCGGCACTTACAACGAGAAGACGAAGACGATCAAAGTCGTTTCCATCGAGCCAATCGTTCAAGGAGAAAACAAATGAAAGCGTTGTTGTTTCTGGGCGTGGCGCTCACGCCCGGTGTACTGTTCGCGCATGATGAAGCCAAAGGAAAGCCAATCACCGTTACTGGAACGGTGGTCGACACGGGATGTTATATCACGCACGGCAGCAAGGGTCCGGACCACGCGGTCTGCGCGGCCGCATGCGCCAAGAACGGGGTTCCCCTGGCCATTCTCGACGGTTCGGGCAAGCTGTACGTGCCCATCGCCGCGGACCACAAGAATCAGAACGCGAAGCTTACGCCCTACATCGAGAAGCAAGTGAAGGTCAGCGGGACATTGCTTGAAAAGGGCGGCGTAACCGGAATCGCGATCAAAACCGTCGAGCCCGCCGAATAACCAAACGGGTCAGTGTCGCCGAGCGGTTGAATCCGCGACCGGAAGAGGGCAGTACGCACCCTGCGAGAAACCCTCCGCTTCGATCCCGAAGGCATGATCGAAGCGCGCCCGGTAATTCTCCCACACAGTCGATGACGTCAGCTCCACCAACTGCCGTTCGTTGAAGTGGCGGCGAAGCGAGTCAAAGAGCTCGTCGGAAACCTGTACCGGTGTGGCCGTGACTGCTACCGCGTACCGCAAAACGAGTTTTTCCAACTCGCTGAACTCCGATGAAGTTTCAAACTCGCTGAGAGCACGAAGCTTCGCGTCCGTCAGGCCCGTCTTTCTGCCCACGGCAGATCCGATGTCGATTCAAAATGGGCAGCCGACGAGAGTGGCCGCCTTAATCCCCGCGAGCGCCTTGAGCGCCGGATCCACATCCCTCATTGCCATCTGGGCGACTTCCATCTGGCCCATCGCGCGAAGCAGCCGCGTCTGGTGGGCGGTGATCTTCACGGGAGTGACCAGGCGGCCGAGTTTCCGTTTCGTAAACCAGTAAATCAGCCTGGTCAAGAGGTTGGCCTGCTCGGGCTCGACTCCGCGAATGCGCGCCATATACGCCATTGTAAAGCCATGAAAGTTTTTTCATCTGGCCGAATATGCCTCCGGGGCTCCGAAACCAACTGTTATAATGTAATTCTCCATGTCGACCCGCGTTCCGGCTCCGCTTGTGGCTTGCGACAAGAAGATTATCCTGTTGAGACCGCGAGGGTTTTGCGCTGGTGTGGTGCGCGCGATCGACGTCGTCAAGATCGCCCTGGATCTCTACGGACCGCCGATCTATGTGCGCAAGGAGATCGTGCACAACCGGCACGTGGTCGAAGAATTACGCGGGAACGGAGCGATCTTTATCGAAGAACTGGACGAGGTGCCGGCCGGCGCTCGAGTCATTTTCAGCGCGCACGGCGTCTCGCCGGCGGTGAGGTCCCAAGCCCGGGAGCGCAATTTGCAGGTGATCGATGCGACCTGTCCTCTCGTAACCAAAGTTCACCTGGAAGCCGTGAAATTCGCCAAGAAGGGTTACACAATCGTATTGATCGGCCACAAAGATCACGACGAGGTGATCGGTACGCTGGGTGAGGCCCCGGAATCCACCGTGCTCGTCTCGACCGTGGAGGACGTTGATCGCTTGAACGTCAAGGATCCGGAGCGGGTCTCCTTCATCACGCAGACCACGCTGAGCCTCGACGAAACCAAGGATATCGTGGCACGATTGAGGGATCGATTCCCGAAAATTCAAGGACCCGCCGCGCAAGATATCTGCTACGCCACTGAGAACCGTCAACTCGCCGTCAAGGCTGTGGCGCCACTATGCCAGGTGCTGCTGGTGGTCGGTTCGCAGAACAGCTCAAATTCGCGCCGGCTGGTGGAGGTCTGTCAGAAGACTGGTGTTCCCGCCTATCTCATCGATGATTTGCGAGAGATCCAACCGGAATGGCTCAATGGAGTGGACACTGTAGCACTGACCGCGGGCGCTTCGGCGCCGGAAAACCTGGTGCAGGAACTGATCGGTTCGTTGCGGGCCCGCGGCTTTGGCCAACTCGAGGAAATGGAAATCAAGGAGGAAGATGTGCGGTTCAATCTTCCGTCCGAATTGGGCCGAACGGCGCGGTTGCAAACCGTCGCACGTATATGAGTCCGAGCCTTCAACTCGCCGATGCTCTGGTTGCCGCATGTGCCCGAGCCGCCCGGCGTGCCGCCGGCCACCTGCTTGATCTGCAGAACGAGCAGGGTTTCTGGTGGGCCGATCTCACCGCGGACACGACCCTCGAGTCGGATTTCATTTTGCTCGAATTGTGGCGCCATCCGCCGCAAAATGGAGTATGGAATCCGCCCACGCGTCCGCTGATCGACAAGGCGGTGTGCTCGATTCTGGCGCGCCAGTTGCCTGACGGCGGCTTCAATATCTACGCTCAGGGTCCTTCGGATATCAGCGCCACCGTGAAGGCCTATACTGCGTTGAAGCTGGCCGGCCTCGCCTATGACGACCCGAGGCTGTCGCGCGCCCGGGAGAGAATCCTGGCGCTGGGCGGATTGCAGGCCGCTAACAGCTACGTTAAGGTCAATCTCAGCCTGTTTAATCTCTACCCGCGCAAGTATACGCCGTCCATTCCTCCCGAGTTCATGCTGCTGGGGAACTTCATTTACGAGATGTCGTCCTGGACGCGCGCCATCGTGATCCCGCTCTCGATCGTGCACGCGATGAACCCACAGCGTCCGGTTCCGGCGGGGTTCACATTGAATGAGCTGTTCCTCTCCGGCGTCCCGCTCGATTTTCCGAACAACGAAGGATTCCTTAGCTGGCGGAATTTTTTCCTGAAGGCCGATAAGCTCTTGAAGTTCTGGGAGCGTCATTGCTCGCGAGGCCTCCGTACCAGGGCCATCCGCCGCGCCGAGCGGTGGATTCTCGAACGCGCGCGTTACAGTGACGGCGTGGCGGCGATCTATCCACCGATGATGTATGTCATCATGGCGCTCGATCTGCTCGGCTATCCGCAGGATCATCCCGATTCGGTTGAAGCCAGAAAGCAGTTCTTCAGCCTGCTGGTCGACGATGAACGAGGCTTCTTCTTTCAGCCCTGCTTCTCCGTAGTCTGGGATACCGCGATTGCGAGCTATGCGCTCGGTGACTCGGGCCTCGCCCCGGACCAAGCTTTGCGGCGTTCCGCCGATTGGTTGCTTACAAAAGAAGTCCGGCGCAAAGGCGACTGGGCAGTGAAGAGGCCGAACATTGAGCCTTCCGGGTGGTACTTCGAGTTCGCCAACGAGTTTTATCCCGATATCGACGACACGGCACAGGTGCTGCTGGCGCTCGCCCGGGCGCGTGCGTCTAACCGGGCCCAGCAGGAGGCGTGCGTCCGCCGCGCGGTGAACTGGCTGCTTGCAATGCAATCAGGGGACGGCGGCTGGGCCGCGTTCGACGTCGACAACAACTGGAAGTCGCTCAGTTATGTGCCGTTCGCCGATCATAACGCAATGCTCGATCCGACCTGCCCGGACATCACCGGCCGCGTGCTCGAGGGGCTGATCGCGTCGGGCGTTGAGCGCGTTCATCCAGCGATCCGGCGGGGTGTCGAGTATCTGAAGCGGTCGCAGGAAGCCGATGGAAGTTGGTACGGACGGTGGGGCGTTGACTACATTTACGGAACATTTCTCGCGTTGCGCGGATTGCGGGCCGCCTGCGAGAGCGACCGCGAAGCGTACATCCTCCGCGCCGGAGAATGGCTGCGCTCGATTCAGAACGCAGACGGAGGCTGGGGGGAAAGCTGCGCCAGTTACGAGAATCATACGTTCGTCGCGGCGCCGTCCTCGCCGTCGCAAACGGCTTGGGCGATTCTGGGATTGCTTGCAGGCGGCGACACCACCAGTAATAGCCTGCACAAAGGCATCGAATACCTGATCGAGATGCAACGGGCCGACGGCGGCTGGGACGAAGAGCTATCCACCGGCACCGGTTTCCCCGGCGTCTTTTACCTGAAGTATCACCTGTATCGAAATTCGTTTCCGGTGCTGGCGATGTCCAGCTATCTGAAAACGAGAAACCCGAACGGAGCAGACCGAACATGAGATTCCCTCTTTCTCAGGCGGCTGATATCGCGACCTACATCGCCAGGAACAAGTTGCGGCCACGGCCCGAATGGCAGAACAACGTCGCTGTCTCCGATGACGCGAACCCTTTCCGGATCATCCACACGCAGATTCCGGCCGCAGGGCACGAGCGCAAGCCACACCCGCTGATCCACAAGCGGTTCCCGTTGGTCATGATGCTCGAGCCGCTGCACGCCTGCAATCTCACCTGCACCGGGTGTGGCCGGATCCGCGAGTATGAATCTACGATCAGCGAACGGCTGACGCTGGCGCAATGTCTAGCGGCCGTGGACGAATGCGGCGCGCCGGTCGTGTCGATTTGCGGCGGAGAGCCGATGCTTTATCCGGAGATAGGCAAACTTTGCGCCGAGATCTTAAGCCGGGGCAAGTACATCCAGCTCTGCACAAATGGCATGTTCATTGTGAAGAAGCTGAAGGAGTTCAAGGCCCATCCCGCGTTCGTCTTCAATGTTCACCTCGATGGGATGGAGAAGAACCACGACCTGGCGGTGGAGCGTGAGGGTGTTTTCCGCGCCGCGATCGAGGGCATCCGTATAGCGAAGCAGCGCGGCTTCCGGGTGTACACGAACACCACCGTCTACAAGGAAACCGACATGCGCGAGATCTGTGAACTGTACGAATACCTCGCGCAGTTCAAAGTCGACGGGCACACGATTTCGCCTGCCTATGGCTACTCGGCGGTTAACGATCGCGAGATCTTCATGACGCGCGATGACATCCGCGAAAAATTCAAGGATATCGATAAAATGGCCAAGCGGTTTCCGCTGGTCTCGACGCCGGTCTACATGGAATTCCTGAAGGGCGACCGCGATCTGCCGTGCACCGCCTGGGGTAACCCGACGTACAACGTCAAGGGATGGAAAGGCCCTTGTTATCTGATCACCGACGCGCACCACAAGACTTTCGAGGAACTGATGACCAAGACGCCGTGGGAGAACTACGGCGCGGGAAATGATCCGCGCTGCGAGGACTGCATGGTGCATTGTGGGTACGAACCTTCCTCGGCACTGGGAATTAACGCGAAAATTAGTGATCCGTTCAAAACTCTGAGCTGGCTCTTTAGTTAAGGCGTGATACGGAAGACGCTCCTTCGCGTCCCGATGGTCCGCTATCTTACGATCGCGGTTTCGAACCGCGAGCATAAGCAAGCGTGGAAAGGTGAAACCGACCCTTATTACCGGCGCGACGGGATTCGTTGGCTGGCACGTGGCGCGGAAGCTCCTGGAGCGTGGCCAGCGCGTACGGGCGCTGGTCCGCGATCGGGCGCGCGTGCGCGAACTGAACGGCATTGAAGTCGTGGCCGGCGATCTGCGGAATCCGGAATCGGTTGCCGAGGCGGTGAGCGGATGCGGGGTTGTTTTCCACGTTGCAGCGGATTACAAGCTTTGGACACGCGAGCCGCGAGAGATGTTCCGGTCCAACGTGGACGGCACGCGCAATTTGCTCCACGCCGCCCAAAATGCAGGAGTTGAGCGGTTCGTCTACACGAGTACGGTCGGATGCATCGGAATGCCTCCGGAGGGCCTGGGCGACGAGGATACGCCCGCCAGGCTGGAGGAAATGACTGGACCTTACAAGCGGTCCAAATTCCTGGCCGAGCGGGTGGCGCTCGAATTCGCCGGGGATGGTTTTCCGGTGGTGATCGTCAACCCCACGGCGCCGGTCGGCGATCATGACGTCAAGCCGACGCCGACGGGAAAAATCTTGGTGGATTTTCTGCGTGGAACGATGCCGGGTTTCCTGGATACGGGTTTGAACATAGTGGACGTCGCCGATGTCGCCGAGGGACATTTGCGCGCCTGCGATCAGGGCCGGACCGGGGAGCGTTACATCCTGGGGGGCGAAAATATGACGTTGGAGCAAATCCTTGGAACGTTGGCAAGAATCGCCGGGAAGAAAGCTCCCACGCTGCGGATCCCTTACGCTGTCGCCTACGCCGCCGGTTTGGCGTCCACCGCATGGGCTGGCGTGACGGGCGCGCAGCCTCTGGCGCCTCTCGACGGCGTTCGGATGGCTCGCAAGAAGATGTGGGTGCGCCACGACAAAGCGGCCCGCGAGTTGGGATACGAACCAGGACCTGCTGCCGGGGCGCTGGAACGTGCGGTCGAGTGGTTTCGGATGAATGGCTACTGCTGAAACTTGGCTCATCGTGGCAGCGGAACGGCGTGAATTTGATGGAATTTTAGATCGCTGCGGCGGGTCCACGAAACTGGAGTGGCCCGGCGCGCGGTTTGCGTGCGAGGTGAAACGGGGAAGCGACCGTTGGCTGCTCGTGGCTAACGGCCCGGGCGCGCTTCTTGTGAGGAAAGCGCTCGAGCGGAAAGTGGATGTGAGCAGAGTGATCAGCACCGGTTTTTGCGGCGCGCTCGATCCGGCGCTTCAGGTCGGAGACATCGTCGTGGCTGGCAAGCAGCCAGGCTCGCCCAACTCCCGTTTCGCAACGGGTGAAATTCTTTCCGCGGACCGCGTTGCCGTCACCGCCGCGGAAAAGAGGTCCTTGAGGGACAAGACTGGAGCCGTGGCCGTCGAGATGGAAGCCTCTGCGGTTGCGCAGAAGGCCGCGGAGTGGGGTGTTCCGTTCCACTGCATTCGCGTTGTGTCGGACACCGCCGCCGAAGACCTGCCGCTTGATTTCAATCTTTACCGGGATGCCCAAGGGCGTTTTTCGCGTTTCCGGATCGCTCTGGCTGCAATGGCACGGCCATTCACAGCGATTCCCGCGCTGCTGCGCTTGGACAATAATTGCCGCTGCGCAGCCGCGGCCTTAGGAGAGTTTTTTGCCCACTGCCAATTCTAGCGCCGAGCCCATCCTGGTCGCGACCAGGCCTGATTTCTCAACCATGAAGGCCGCCGTGTACAAGGGCGCCAGCGTGGTGGAGGTGGAAACGATTCCGGTTCCCGAAATCGGCCGCGGTGAGATCCTGATCCGCGTCGAGACGTGCGGTGTCTGCCATACCGATCTGAAGAAGATCGAGCAC
>QHXU01000036.1:0-364 GCA_003223065.1 Acidobacteriota bacterium
TCGGCGCCCATCATCGCTACGAACTTGCCGGGGAATTCCTGGTCGAGCTGCCGCTTGCGCTCGTCGCTGATGACTTCGCCCTTCTTGAGATCAGGGACCTCGCCGGGATCCACTACAACGAACGCTTCAAAATAGAGCACGCGCTCCAGTTCGCGCAGCGTGATATCGAGGAGGTAACCGATGCGGCTCGGCAGGCCCTTGAAGAACCACACGTGCGAGCAGGGACTGGCGAGTTCGATATGTCCCAGACGCTCTCGGCGTACGCGCGACAGCGTCACTTCGACGCCGCACTTGTCGCAGATAACGCCGCGGTGCTTCATGCGCTTGTACTTACCGCACAAGCATTCCCAGTCGGCTATCGGTC
>QHXU01000036.1:476-22335 GCA_003223065.1 Acidobacteriota bacterium
CCAACTTCGGATTTTTTCGGGCGATGCCAGCGAAATACGAATGGAATCGAAGTCGGCGATTAGATTTGCACGATCATACGGAGAAGAACGGTACATTTATTACTCCTATTATTTGCGCTCGTTCGCGTTCATTCGCGGCCATTTTAATCCGCCGCGAGCGCCGTCTCCAGCGCCTCCCGCGGTTTCTTCATCAATTCGACATCCAGACACAAGGATTGCAACTCACGAATCAAAACATTGAAGCTTTCGGGGACGCCCGGCTCGGCGGCCGCCTCGCCCTTCACGATGGCTTCGTAGATCTTGGCTCGTCCATATACGTCATCGGACTTAGCCGTCAGCAGCTCCTGCAGTACGTAGGCTGCGCCGTAGGCCTCGAGCGCCCACACTTCCATTTCGCCGAAGCGCTGGCCGCCGAATTGAGCTTTACCTCCCAGGGGCTGCTGGGTAATCAGAGAATACGGCCCAATCGAGCGCGCATGGATCTTGTCGTCCACCAGGTGCGAGAGCTTCAACATATAAATGTAGCCGACGGTTACCGGCTGCTCGAAGGGTTGACCGCTGAGACCATCGTAGAGCTGCACTTTCCCCGAACTGGGAAGCTTGGCAGCCTTTAACTGCGACTTGATGTCTCTTTCGGTTGCGCCGTCAAAGACCGGCGTCGCGAATCGCAGCCCGAGAGCCTGTGCCGCCCAGCCGAGGTGCGTCTCCAGAATCTGTCCGACGTTCATGCGGCTTGGCACGCCCAACGGATTCAGCACGATCTCCACAGGCGTTCCGTCGGGGAGATACGGCATGTCTTCTTCAGGAACGATGCGGGCGATCACGCCCTTATTGCCGTGCCGGCCGGCCATCTTATCGCCGACCGACAGTTTGCGCTTCATCGCAATATAGACTTTGACCTGCTTGATGACGCCTGGGGGCAGCTCGTCACCCTTGCGCAGCTTCGCGATCTTCTCGTCGGTGATTTTTTCGAGCACCGCGATCTGCCGCGAAGTCATCTCCTCGATCTCGTCCACCTGTTCGTTCAGGCGCGGATCTTTATCCTTGATCTTCATGCGCTTCAGGTCACGCGCCCGCAGCTTCTCGATCAGGTCGCGGCTGAGGTCGGTTCCCTTGGCGAGCAGCTTCTTGTTGGTCTTCTCGTCATGGAGGTCCGCCAGGAGCTGCTTGCCTTCAAGCATCGCCGCCAGGCGCTTGGCGCGCTCGTCGTTGAGAATTCGCTTCTCGTCCTCGAGATTGCGCTTCAGCCGGTCCTCCTGCGATTCGAGGATAAGCTTGGAGCGCTCATCCAGCTCCGCGCCTTTCCGGGAGAAGACCTTGCAGTCCACTACCGTGCCTTCGATGCCCGGCGGGCAGTAGAGCGACGCGTCCTTCACGTCGCCAGCCTTTTCGCCGAAGATGGCGCGCAGCAGCTTCTCTTCCGGCGTCAGCTGCGTCTCGCCTTTGGGTGTGACCTTGCCAACCAGGATGTCGCCGGGCTTTACTGTTGCCCCGATCCTGATGATTCCACTTTCATCAAGGTTGCGCAAAAATCCCTCGGCGATGTTGGGAATATCGCGCGTAATTTCCTCCGGGCCGAGCTTGGTATCGCGTGCGTCGACCTCGAACTCCTCGATGTGAATCGATGTGTAGTAATCTTCCTTCACCAGCTTCTCGGACACGACGATCGCATCCTCGAAGTTGTACCCGCGCCACGGCATGAACGCCACGAGCACATTGCGCCCCAGCGCCAGTTCTCCGCTGTCGGTGCAAGGCCCGTCCGCCAGCACGTCGCCCTTCTTCACTTTCTGGCCCTGATGAACGATGGGCTTCTGGTTGATGCAGGTGTTCTGGTTCGAACGCTTGAACTTCGTCATCTGGTAGATGTCGGCGCCCACCTCGCGCGAGAGCTGCCCTTCCTGGACGTTGCCCTCGACGCGCACGATGATGCGCTCGCTGTCGACTGAATCGACCACTCCCGAGCGCTTACAAAGAATCACGGCTCCCGAGTCCCGGGCGGTCACGCGCTCCATGCCGGTCCCTACGAATGGCGCCTCGGCGCGCAGCAGGGGCACCGCCTGGCGCTGCATGTTCGATCCCATGAGCGCCCGGTTCGCATCGTCGTTCTCAAGGAATGGAATCAAACTGGCGGCCACGCTCACCAGTTGCTTCGGGCTGACGTCCATGTACTCGATTTCGCCCACGTGCTTCAGCACGAAGTTGCCCGCCTGCCGGGCGTTCACCAGTTCGGCGGTGATGTGGCCCCTTTCATCCAGGCCAACGTTGGCCTGCGCAATAATGTACTTGTCTTCTTCCCAGGCCGAAAGATAATCGCAGTGCGCTTCGACTTCAGCCGTCTGCTTCTTGCCGGCAAGCGTGCGATTGGCTTTTTCAACGTCCGAACGCAATAGTACCTGGCCGACCTTGTAGTCTGTGTCACCCGGATTAAGGACGCGAATTTCGTCTACCACCGTCCCGTCCTTCACGCGCCGGTACGGGCTCTCGATAAATCCGTATTCATTGATGCGCGCAAAACACGATAGCGAGCTGATGAGTCCGATGTTCGGACCCTCCGGCGTCTCGATCGGGCAGATGCGGCCGTAATGGGTCGGATGAACGTCGCGAACTGCCCGGTCCAAGAGCCGACAGACGCCGCTTGTGCGTGATCTCGCTCAGCGGATTCGTCTGATCCATGAATTGCGAGAGCTGCGACGAGCCGAAGAATTCACGAATCGCCGCCATCACCGGCTTGGCATTCACCAGGTCGTGCGGCATGGCCGTCGACATTTCCTGGTAGACACTCATCTTCTCTTTGATGGCGCGCTCCATGCGAACCAGGCCGATGCGGAACTGGTTTTCGAGCAGTTCCCCGAACGCGCGCACGCGGCGGTTGCCCAGGTGGTCGATATCGTCCACGGCCCCTATGCCCCTGCGGAGCTTGAGCAGGTACTGGATGGTGTCGATGAAGTCCTTATGGTCGAGCGTGCGCTTGTCGAGCGACGTGGCATCGGCCTTGTCGTACAGCTTGATGTTGAACTTCATGCGCCCGACGCGCGAGAAATCGTACTTGCGCGGGTCGAAGAACATGCCTTGGAACAGTTGCGTCGCCGTATCAACCGTCGGCGGGTCGCCGGGGCGAAGTTTGCGATAGATTTCGAGCAGGGCGTCGTTCTGGGACTTCACGCCGTCCTTTTTGAGCGTCGCCGAGATGACGTTGCCGACTTCATCGAACTCCGGGAAGAAAACGTCGAAGCTCTGGATCTTGGCCTCGATCAGTTTAGCGGTGATGGGAGCCGTCAGTTCATGGTTGGCCTCGATCAGCACCTCGCCCGTTTCCATGTCGATCACGTCCGCCGCGACAAAAGCGCCGTCGAGATCGTTGGGCGACACCTCCACCTGCTCGATGCGCGCCTTCTGGATTTCCTTGAACACGCTCGAGGTGATTTTGCGGCCTTGCGTCACCACCGTCTCGCCGCCTTTGGTGATGGCGTGCGACAGCTTGTGCCCGATCAAACCGTCGGAAACTTTCCAGAACAACCTCTTATCCTTGATCAGGATGTCGTTGCACTTGTAAAACGCTCGCAGAATGTCGGCATCCGTCTTGAGCCCCAGCGCGCGCAGAAAGACCGTGCCGTAGAACTTGCGCTTCCGGTCGATACGCACGTGCAGCAGGTTTTTATTGTCGTACTCAAATTCGACCCAGCTGCCCCGGTACGGAATGATCTTGCCAAGGAAATAACCCTGCGCCGGCTGCCGCTCGAAGAACACTCCGGGCGACCGGTGCAACTGCGAAACGATGACGCGCTCGGTGCCGTTGATAATGAAGGTCCCGTTCTCGGTCATCAGCGGGATTTCGCCGAAGAAAACTTCCTGCTCTTTGATGTCGCGGATAGTCTTGTTGCCCGTCTCCGGATCTTTGTCGAAGACTGTCAGCCGGATGGTGACTTTGAGCGGGGCCGCATAAGTCATGCCGCGCTCTTCACACTCCGCCACCACGTACTTGAGCTGCAGGCCCACTGGATCGCCGCAGCGATTGCAGATCGTCACCATGTTCTTGTTGAACGTGCCGCAACGATGGCACAGCACATCACCCAAATGGAACGGATCCGTCTTAATGGTGGCGCCGCACGCCGGATTGCGGCAGGTGGAGCGCAGGTGGTGCAGTCCCTTCAGGTTTCCGCATTTGCACTCCCAATTGCCAATGGCGTAGTCGACGAACTCGAGTTGGCTCAAGCCGCGGAAATCCGAGATCGGGAAGACGCTCTTAAAAACGCTCTCCAGTCCTGTGTCGTCCCGCTCGCTCGGGAGCAGGTCCATCTGCAGGAAGCGTTCATAAGACTTCTTCTGGACTTCGATCAGATTCGGGATCGGGATCGAGGTCTTGATCTTCGAAAAGTCAACTCGTTCGCGAATGGCGCCATTTTCGGGGGTTTGCATTTTCCATCCTCAAGTAGAGCGGTTACCGGCGGGCCTTCGAGGACCGCCGGAGTCAAAATAAAAAGGCCCGAAAGTGTAGGCACACTTCGGGCGATATCTGTGCGCGCAGGGCAATGCCACGCGGTAGTTCAGACGAACTGCCGAGNNNGTAGCCAGGTCCGGCGCTCTCTCCGGTTAATTAAAGCATAACAAACGCCGTTTGGCTCGTCAAACGGCGTCTCGAGCAGTGGTTAGCGGTCAGTAGCCACCGGACAGCGTCCCGGGGCTCTACTCATCACTAGCCGCCAACCAAAAATTTTACTTAACCTCAACTGTGGCGCCAGCGTCGACAAACTTCTTCCGACAGCTTTTTTCTTGTTGACGCCATCTTTGACGGTTTTAGGCGCGCTATCCACCGAGGTCCTTGGCTTCCTTTAGCCCGAGGCTGGTTACTTCACGGACCACCTTGATGACATTAATCTTGTTCGAACCAGCCCCCGTCAGGACGACAGAGAATTCTGTCTTCTCCTCGACCGGAGCCGCTGCCGCGCCGCCACCGGCAGCCGGCGCCGCCGCCACGGCCGCTGCCGCGGCTGAGACGCCGAGCTTTTCTTCGAGCAACTTGACAAGCTGCGACGCCTCAAGCAGTGTCAGCCCCTGAATCTGTTCCGCAATCACGTTGATGTCAGCCATTTTCGTTTTTCCTTAGGTTAGTGGTCAGTGGTCGGTAGTCAGTGGTGAGTGAATTCCATTGACGACCTACCACTAACTTGAAAACTTGTTCTCCTTCACTCCCTGGTCGACTACCACGGCCAGGTTCCGCCCCACACCATTCATAGCGGTGACCAGCCTCTGCGCCGGCGCATTGATCAGGTAGAGCAGTTTGGCGTAGACCGCTTCTTTCGAGGGCAGGCTCGCCAGCTCGGTAATTGCCGCGACGTTGACCACACGGCCCTGGACGATGCCCGCGCGGAAAGTGAAACTGGGGTTCGCTTTGGCGTAAGCCGTCAATGCCTTAGCCAGGGCAACCGGATCGCCCGACGTGTACGCGAGGGAACACATTCCCTTCAGCGCTTTGAGCAGATCCGAGGCGGGCGTCCCCACCGCTGCCTTTTCGGCGATGCGGTTCTTGATCACCTTATAGTTGGCCCCCGCCCCGCGAACCGCCTTCCGTAACTCGAAATCCTGGCTCACTGTGAGCTTTTCATAGCCCGTAAGGAACACGTTGGCGGCCTTGAGAAGCTCGTCCCGCAACGCCTCCATGTCCTTCTTCTTTTCCGGTTTGTTTTTCATTTCCGTTCCCCGCTACACGGCCTTGAGGTTGTAAGGCGTCACGTCGAGCGGAACGCCCGGACCCATCGTCGAGCAAATGGTCACGCTTCGAACGTACTTGCCCTTGGCCGCCGACGGCTTGGCCTTCACCACGGCCTGCAACAGCGTGCTGGCGTTCTCCAGGAGCTTGTCGCTCGCGAAGCTCACTTTGCCCACCGGCACGTGAATCACGCCTGTCTTGTCGACGCGGAACTCCACTTTGCCCATCTTGACCTCCTTGACGGCCTGGGCGACGTCCACCGTCACTGTGCCCGTCTTCGGATTCGGCATCAATCCGCGAGGTCCCAGAATCTTGCCTAGCCGTCCCACCGACCGCATCATGTCCGGCGTCGCGACCACGGCATCGAAGTCCGTCCAGTTCTCGTTCTGGATCTTTGCCACCATATCGTCGCCGCCGACAAGGTCCGCCCCGGCTTCCTTCGCTTCGCGCTGCTTGTCACCCGAAGCGATCACGAGCACTTTTTTGGACTTGCCGAGACCGTTCGGAAGGACCACCGTGCCGCGTACCATCTGGTCGGCATGTTTCGGGTCGACGCCCAGCCGGAGGTGCAGTTCGACTGTCTCGTCGAACTTCGCGAATTTGATTTTCTGAACGAGCGGTACCGCCTGTTCTAGCGGATACGCCTTACGCTCAACCTGTTTTGAAGCAGCGGAGTACTTCTTACCTGTTTTGCGGCTCATTTTGTGACTGGTCCAAACGGCCCGGAGTGAAACACCTCCAAGCCTCCCAAGTGAGATGCGAGACCTTCACTATAACAAACGCGGGCTTACCCTGCAACTAGTCCGCCCGCTTCATCTACCGTTGGCGCGGGACCGCCGCGCCGCCGATCCCTTCACTGATCTGTTAACATTTTTTCCGTATGAACCGCTACACGCTGCAGTTGACGCTCATTGTGTTGCCCTTCCTTCTGCTCCAGGACGCCCAAGCTCAGCGCCGCGGCGGGCGAGGAACGGCCGAGCCAGAAGCCAGGGCCCAGGGGCCGCTGAAGGACATCCACTGGCGGTCAATTGGACCGTTCCGCGGAGGCCGCGTGCTTGCCGTGGCCGGTTCCTCCTCGCAGCCGCAAACTTACTACTTCGGCGGCACCGGCGGCGGGATTTGGAAAACCACGGACGGCGGCTTCACCTGGATCCCGGTCTCCGACGGACAACTCGCTTCCGGCTCGGTGGGCGCTATCGCGTTAGCCGAGTCCGATCCCAATGTGGTCTATGCCGGAATGGGCGAGGCCTGCATCCGGGGCAACGCCTCTCCGGGCGACGGAGTTTACAAATCCGCTGACGGCGGACGCACGTGGAAGAACATGGGGCTCAAGGAGACGCAGCAAATCGGAGCGGTCCGAGTCGATCCGCGTAATGCCGACGTGGTGTACGTGGCGGCGCTCGGTCATCAGTTCGGCTCCAATCCGGAGCGTGGTGTTTACAAATCCACCAACGGGGGCCAGACCTGGAAGCAGGTGCTGACGCGCGGGCCCAAGGCCGGCGCTGTGGATCTGTCACTCGATCCGAACAATCCAGGCACGATTTATGCGGGGTTCTGGGAGGTTTATCGCACGCCATACACCTTGGAGAGCGGCGGGCCCGGCAGCGGCCTGCTGAAATCGACGGATGGCGGTGAGACGTGGAAGGATCTGACACGCGCCCCCGGCATGCCGAAGGGCATCATCGGCCGCGTTGGGGTCAGCGTTTCGCCGGCGAATCCGCAACGCGTCTACGCCCTGATCGAGGCCGAAGAGGGCGGCGTGTTTCGATCCGACAATGGCGGCGACACCTGGGTGCGCGTCAACCAGCACAATGATCTGCGCCAGCGCGCCTGGTACTACACACACCTGCTTGCCGATCCGAAGAATTCGGACACGGTGTATTTCCTGAACACGGGTTTCTACCGCTCCGCCGATGGCGGCAAGAGCTACACGGCGATTCCAACGCCGCATGGCGACAATCACGGCATCTGGATCGCTCCGAATGATCCGATGCGCATGATCGAATCGAACGACGGTGGTGCGAACGTCTCCACTAACGGCGGCCGCTCCTGGACGACCATCATGAACCAGCCCACCGCGCAGTTCTATCGTGTCGCGCTCGACAACGACTTTCCCTATCATGCGTATGGCGCGCAGCAGGACAACTCCACCGTTCGTACCGCCACGCGCGGCCGCGGCGGGATTACAGAGCGGGACTGGTACGACGTCGGCGGCGGCGAGAGCGGCTGGATCGCTCCAGACCTGCGCGATACGGCCGTTGTCTATGCCGGCTCCTACGGCAACCTCATTACTCGCTTCGACGCCAAGACGGGTGTGGTCCGCAATGTCAATCCTTGGCCCGACAATCCCATGGGGCATGGCGCGGCCGATTTGAAATACCGGTTCCAGTGGAGCTTCCCGATTGTGATTTCGCGGCACGATCCGACGTTGATCTACGCCGGCGCCAACGTCCTTTTCAAGAGCACCGACGAGGGACAGAGCTGGACGCCCATTTCAAAGGATCTGACGCGCGATGACAAATCCAAGCAGGGGCCCGCCGGCGGGCCGATCACGAAGGACAACACCAGTATCGAGTATTACGACACGATCTTTACGATCAATGAGTCGCCGATCACGAAGGGACTGATCTGGGTCGGCTCGGATGACGGCCTGGTGCACCTGACCCGGGACGGCGGCAAGACCTGGACCAACGTGACGCCTCCCAAGGACATCATGCCGGAGTGGATCCAGATCAACGCCATCGACCCGTCGCCGCACGATGCCGGAACGGCGTACGTCGCCGCGACGATGTACAAGTCCGATGACTTCCGGCCGTACCTCTATAAGACCACCGACTTCGGTAAGACCTGGACGAAAATCGTCAACGGCATTCCCGGTAACAACTTCACCCGCGTGGTGCGTGAGGATCCGAACCGCAAGGGTTTTCTCTTCGCCGGAACGGAATTCGGGATTTATGTCTCCTACGATGCCGGTGACGACTGGCAGTCGATCCAACTCAACCTTCCCGCGGTGCCCATCACCGACTTGGCGTTTCACAAGCGCGACGATGAGTTGGTCGTGGCCACGCAGGGCCGCGCGTTCTGGATCATGGACGATCTCTCGCTTCTGTATCAAATACGGGACACGGCCCCGACGGAGGACGTGCGTTTGTTCAAACCGAAACCGGCCATCCGCTCCGAAGGGGGACGCGGAGGAGGCGGGTTGCGAGGCTTCGCGGCCGTCGGCCAGAATCCGCCGAACGGCGCTGTCATCGAGTATTGGTTGAAAGAACGGCCACAGGGTGATCTGACGCTCGAGTTCCTGGATTCCGCGGGCAAGCTCATCAACAGATATTCGAGCAAGCCCCCTGAACACACGGCCGAGGAAACCGGAATGGCGGAGCAAGAAGCCGCCTTCTCCCCGTTTGGCGGCGGTGGTCCCCAACGAGCGCCGGCTCAGGCCGGCATGAACCGCTTCATCTGGGACCTGCATCACGCCGATGCCACTACGTTCCCGCACATGATCCTGTGGGCGGGTTCGACTCGCGGGCCGCTGGCCGTGCCGGGAACGTACCAGGTCCGCCTCACGGCGGACGGCAAGACGCAGGTGCAATCGTTCGCCGTAATAAAAGATCCCCGCCTGAAGACGACTCCGGAGGAGTTCAACAAGCAGCTTGCGCTGGCCTTGCAGATTCGCGACAAGCTTTCGCAGGTTAACCAGACGGTCATCGACATTCGCGAAGCCAAGAAGCAGCTGAACGAATACACCACGCTTTGGAAGGACAACCCGGCTGCCAGGAAGATCGTCGATACGGCGCGCGATCTGAACAAGCGCCTCAGCGCAGTGGAAGAGCAGCTATATCAGGTCCGAAACCAGGCGCACGAGGATCCGCTCAACTATCCGATCAAGCTGAACAACCGCATCGCTTCGCTGCTCGCCGTTGTGGAAGCCACCGACACCGCTCCGACGCAGCAATCCAACATAGTTTATGAGGGACTGGCGAGCGAGGCGAACGTTCCGTTGAAAGCGGCGGAAAAACTATTGACCGAGGATATCGCGGCGTTCAACAAGCTGGTGCGTGATTCCAACATTCCGGCAGTTACGATAAAACACGCGACAGGAGCCGAGTGAGCCCTGGAAATCTATCTTCTTCGCCACGGAATCGCCGAGGATAAGGCGCCCAGCGGGCGCGACGCAGACCGCCGCCTCACCGAAGAAGGCCGCGAGAAACTGCGGCGCGTTCTCAAGCGCGCGCACGCGGCCGGAGTCCGCCCGTCGCTGATTCTGTCCAGCCCCTTGACGCGGGCCGTTGAGACCGCGGAGATCGCGGCGAAGGAACTCGGTTATGAAGATTCGATCGTTCGTGTCGACTGCCTTCTACCAGACGCTTCCCCGCCCGGCATCTGGGCTGAATTGCGGGCCCACAGAAAGGAAGAATCCATCCTCATGGCAGGTCACGAGCCGCTCTTTTCCGCGACGGTCGCCTGGATGCTCGGCTCAACCCACGGCATGGTCGAATTCAAGAAAGCCGGGCTGGTCCGGATCGATTTCGAGACGCTCGGTTCGGAGCCCAGGGGCGTGCTGCAATGGATGCTCACGCCGAAACTGGCGTGACGCGGCGGGCGATCGCCGCCAGCGGCAACACAGCGGCGTGCCCATGCTAATCTGAAATTTTCCCATGCCCACAACCGAGCCCAAACTGTCCGCCGGAGCCGGTTTCGCGCGGCTCACCGAGATCATGGCGCGCCTGCGTTCACCGGACGGCTGTCCCTGGGACCGTGAGCAAAACTTCGACACCATCAAGCCTTACCTTCTCGAAGAAACCTACGAGGTCATGGACGCGATCGACGCCCGCGACTGGCACAGCCTGGCGGAGGAATTGGGCGATCTGCTGCTTCAGGCCGTCTTCTTCGCGCAGATGGCCTCTGAAGAGGGACGATTCGACATCCGCGATTCGATCGAGGCGATCAACAGCAAGCTGATCCGCCGCCATCCGCACGTGTTCGCCCAAGGCGACGCACGCACGGCGGACGACGTGAAGCGGCGCTGGGACGAGATCAAAGCCTCTGAAAAGCCGAACGCCAAAGGATTGCTCGCAGACGTTCCGCGTTCATTTCCCGCCCTGGTCGAAGCGCAACAGATCGCCTCGCGCGCCGCGGGAGCCGGCTTCGATTGGGAGAACGTCGCCCAGGTGTTCGACAAGCTCAAGGAAGAACTCGCCGAACTCGACGCCGCGCGCCGCACCGGTTCACAGGATGCAATCGAAGACGAGATCGGCGACCTGCTGTTCGTGATTGTCAACGTCGCCCGTTTCCTGCGAGCAGGCGCTCCGCAAGACCAACGCGAAATTCCGCCGCCGCTTCGCACAGGTTGAAAGCGGCCTGGCCTCCCGTGGAAAAACGCCTCGTGAAGCGACGATCGATGAAATGGAGGCTTTGTGGCAGGAAGCCAAGCGCCAGGATATATGATTCGGGTCCGTGCCCTTACCCAAATCCCTGAGTACGCCGAGGCTGTGCGCTTGCAGAAAATCATCTGGGGATTCGATGAGATCGAACTGCTCCCGGTAAGGCTTTTCGTTACCGCTACCAAGGCCGGCGGCCAGGCGTTCGGCGCCTTCGACGCGAAACGCATGATCGGCTTCTGTTTATCGATTCCCGGTATCAAGCCGGGCGCCAAGAGCTATCTTCACAGCCACATGCTGGGCGTGCTCGACGAATACCGGAACGCCGGCGTCGGGCGCCTGCTGAAGCTCGAGCAGCGCAAGGATGCGCTCAGCCGGGGCATCGAGCTGATCGAATGGACGTTCGATCCGCTCGAAGTGAAAAACGCTTATTTCAACATGGAACGCCTTGGCGCGGTCGTACGGCGCTTCGTGCTCAATCAATACGGCACTACTTCGAGCCATCTCCACGGCGGACTGCCGACGGACCGGTGCATCGCCGAGTGGTGGTTGTCTGCTCCGCGCGTCGCCGCGATTATCGCGGGGCGTCCGCCCGAACGCCCGCCGGTCAAGGCGCGTATCTCCGTCCCTTCAGACATTTACGCCATCAAGGAAAACGACCCGCGGCGCGCCCGCGAGATCCAGATGCGCGTAAGCGATCAGTTCCTCGATCATTTTTCGAAAGGCTTGGCTGTGGTCGGCTTCGAACGCACACCCGAAGCCGGCCACTATCTCCTGGGAACATGGGAATTCAAGTAGAACGCGTCGTCCTGCGCCAGATCCGCATGCCTTTGGTGCACTTTTTCGAGACCAGCTTCGGCCGGACCGAGGAGCGTCACATGGTGCTGGTCGAGGTGATCTCCGATGGCCTCTCCGGATGGGGCGAAGTCACCGCCGGCGAAAATCCTTTCTATAACGAAGAATGGACGGGATCCGCCTGGCTGATCGTTCGCGATTACGCGGCGCCGCGCGTTCTCAAACACAATTTCGAAAGCGCGGCGCAGGTCGCCGGTCGCACATCGCACATCCGCGGCCATCGTATGGCGTGCGGAGGTCTCGAAGTGGCGATGTGGGACCTGGAAGCGCGGCGCAACAACGTGCCGCTCGCCAGGCAGATCGGCGGCGGCGAGCGCGCCGAGATCGCTTGCGGCGTGTCGATCGGGATTCAGGAATCCGTCCCGCAGCTCATCAAAAAGATCGAAACCGAACTAAACGCGGGCTATCAACGGATCAAAATGAAGATCAAGCCCGGTTGGGATGTGGATGTGATCCGCGAAGTGCGCAGGGCGTTCCCGAAAATCCGGTTGATGGCGGACGCTAACTCGGCTTACAGGCTGGCCGACGCAGACCGCCTGAAATGCCTGGACGAGTTCAACCTGATGATGATCGAGCAACCGCTTGCTCACGACGAAATCATCGATCACGCCCAGCTCCAGGCCCGGCTTCAGACGCCCATCTGCCTCGACGAGTGCATTCGCTCCGCGCACCACGCCGAGCAGGCGATCCGCATGAAGGCGTGCGGGATCATCAACATCAAACTCGGCCGCGTGGGCGGTTTCAGTGAGGCCAAACGCGTCCACGACGTGGCGCAGGCGCAAGGCGTTCCGGTGTGGTGCGGCGGGATGCTCGAATCCGGTATCGGCCGCGCGCATAACATCGCGCTTTCGACATTGCCGAATTTCGTACTGCCCGGTGACGTTTCAGCCAGCAAGCGCTACTGGACACGCGACATCATTTCGCCTCCGGTCGAAGTCTCGCCACGCGGAACCATCATGGTGCCCACCGCTCCGGGTTTCGGCTTCGAACTCGATCACGACTTCCTCAAACACGTCACGGTTCGGGAGGAGATTGTGAGTTGAAAGCGCACAGCGCGCAGCGCGTTGTGCGCGCCCAGGCAGCAGAATCCAGGCCTTCTCCGGCGCGCCTGTACGCGTTGATCCTCTTCATGGTGCTCTCGTGGGCACTGAATTTCGTTATCGGCAAGGTCGCCCTGCGCGAGATTCCCGCAATGGTGCTCCCTGGAATGCGCATCGGACTTGCAGCGCTCTGCCTAGTTCCGGTCTATCTGTGGGATGCGCGACGGGGCCCGCGCCAGCGCTGGACGTGGGCGGACGCGCCACAGCTCGCCATCGTGAGCGTCTGCGGAATCACCTTTAATCAGTTTTTCTTCATCGCCGGACTGAGCCGCACCAGCGTCGGGCACTCAGCCGTGATCATCGCCCTTACGCCGATGCTGGTTCTGGCATTGGCGGCCGTGGCCGGCCAGGAGCGCATTACACCGGCGAAAGTCGCCGGCATGACGATCGCACTGGCCGGCGTCGGCGCATTACAGGTCTCGAAAAGCAGCGCCGCTGCTGCCACTCCACTCGGCGACCTCTACGCATTTGTGGGAACGCTGGCCTTTTCCCTTTACGTCGTCGCAGGAAAAGCGCTTAGCACGCGATATGGCAGCATCGCCGTCAACACATTCGCATACTGGGTGGGCGCGCTAACGCTTGGTCCGCTTGCCTGGTTCGAGCGGGCCTCCTTCAGGCTGAGCTACCTCAGCGCGGCCGCGTGGTGGAGCCTTGCGTACATGGCGGTGTTTCCGTCGGTCATCGCTTACCTGATCTACTATCACGCGCTCGCCTATATGCCCGCGTCGCGTGTGTCGATGTTTACTTACGCGCAACCGATTCTGGCCACACTGCTCGGATTTGCCTTGCTGGGCGAGCCGGTGACGCCTTCCCTCGTTACCGGCGGGGCGCTGGTATTGGCAGGCGTGTGGGTGGCGGAGCTACGCGCATGACCGGATTCATCGCGTTGCTCGGCGCCAATCGAAATTATCGCTTCACATGGTCGGGCCAGGTGGTGAGCGAGGTCGGCGATCATTTCAATAACATCGCCGTGTTCAGCCTCGCCCTGGCGAATACCGGCTCCGGTCTCGTTGTGGCCGGAATCCTGATCGCGCGGGCGCTTCCGGCGGTGCTGGCCGGGCCCGTCGCCGGCGTCCTGCTCGATCGGCTGGATCGCAAGCGCATCATGATCGCAAGCGACCTGGTGCGCGCCGCTGTTGCGCTGGCGTTTATCCTAGGGATCCCGCCGGGCCGCACGTGGCTTCTCTATGTTCTGAGCGGCATGCTGATGTTCGCTTCCCCGTTTTTCACCAGCGGCCGCGCGTCGATTCTTCCCTCCATCGCAACCAAAGAAGAGTTGCATACGGCGAACTCGCTGACGCAGCTCACGCAATGGACCACCGTGACGATCGGTTCCTTCCTGGGCGGAGCGTCGGTCACGGCGTTCGGGTACAAGCTGGCGTTCGCGTTCAACGCCTTCTCGTTCCTGTTCTCGGCGTGGTGCATTTCGCGACTGCGGGTCGAGAAAGGATTTCGCGCCGAGCGGTCCGGCCTGGGCGAACACAAGGTAATTCGGCCATGGCACGAATATACGGAGGGATTGCGCTATATGCAGGCGTCGCCCCTGATCCTCGCGATCGGCCTCGTGGCGGTAGGCTGGGCCACGGGAGGCGGCGCGGCGCAAATCTTGTTCAGCGTGTTCGGTGAGGTGGTGTTCCATCGCGGACCCGCCGGGATCGGTACCATCTGGGGCTGCGCCGGTATCGGCCTGGTCTGCGGTGCGATTTTCGCGCACCGGATCGGCCGCCGGATCAGTTTCACCGGATACAAGCGAACGATCTCGATCTGCTACATCATTCACGGCGGATCGTACGTGTTCTTCAGCCAGGCGCCCACGTTCTCCTTGGCGCTCTTCTTCATCGGGCTTTCGCGCGCCGCCGTAGCCGTGAGCTCCGTGCTTAACGTTTCCCAGCTTTTGCGTCACGTGTCCGATGAATTCCGCGGCCGCGTATTCGCGACCGTCGAAACCTGGACCTGGCTGACCATGATGGTTTCGATGGCGGTGGCAGGGCTGGTCTCGGATCACGTGAGCCCACGTGTGATTGGAGCCTGGAGCGGCGTGCTCAGCTCCACCACCGCGATTTTCTGGGGTTGGGCGAACTGGACAGGACGGCTGCCGGAGCCCGCGCTTTCCGGCGTCCGGCCCGATGAGATCGAGGTTCACGGAGACCCGACGGTCTAAAGGCAGGACCGGGCTCCCTGCGGACGTGGACGCCGGGTCCACCGTTCAGCACAATAGAGAAGTGCCTGCGCTCAAAGATCGCGTGATCCTTGTCACCGGAGGCGCCAAGCGGATCGGCCGCGGTATCGCGCTGCGCCTGGCACGCGAAGGAGCGCGCGTAGCGATCCACTATCACGGTTCGGAAGCCGAGGCCCGCGCCACCGCGGCGGAGTGCGGGAACGCGCGCCTTTTTCAAGCGAACCTGGAACGGGTACCCGAAATCGAGCGCCTCTTCGCGGATGTCGAAAGTCACTTCGGCCGCATTGACGGCCTGGTGAACAACGCCGCACGTTTCACTCGCATCAATCCTCTCCAGATCACCGAGGCCGATTGGGACTTCATCCATTCGGTGAACCTTAAGGCCACCTTTTTCTGCTGCCAGCAGGCTGCGCGCAGGATGATCGCCGGCGAAGGCGGACACATCGTGAACTTGAGCTCGCTTGGCGGATTGCGCCCGTGGTCGCAACACGCGCACTACTGCGCTTCGAAAGCCGGGGTCATCATGTTGACGCGTGCGCTGGCCAAAGCGTTCGCGCCGAAAGTGACCGTGAATTCCGTCGCACCCGGCGTGATTCCCTTCGGCGAGCCCGATGAGCGCGCCAAGCGCCTCATCGCGAGGACGCCCGTATGCCGTGGCGGCACGGCCGACGAGATTGCGGATGCCGTTCTGTTTTTCCTGACGGCGTCCAACTTTATCACCGGCCAGGTGCTCGCGGTCGACGGCGGCCTCAGCCAGAAATGAACCGCGGCCATCCCGCGCCTACGTATACAGCTCCGGATATGCTCTCCGTTGTTCCTCCGCGATCTCGAGCGCGGTGCCGATCTGAATCAGCGGACCCTTGCCGATTCCAGGGCAATAGCCAGCCGCGCGATTCCACGTCACACGCCGCTCGATGATCTCCGGCCAGAAGGGGAACGTGCGGCACTGCGTGGGCTTCGCGGGGTGAATGCTGCACCCGTGCTTCTCGAGGAACGGGCACTGTTTATCGCGTGGCTTGCGGAAGCGCATTTGATGCCGGGTGCGATAGACGTACTTCGCCTCGAAGGCGCGCGCCGTCATCCCCAGAAACTTCGCCGCGCGCTTCAGATCATTTTCAGTGAGGTACACGTAACCCTGCATATTGCAGCAGTTAATGCAGCCTGGCTGGCAGGTGAAACGGATGGCGTTCATGCCGTATCTAGATGTTAGCGTGTTACGGGCCCTCTCCGCGGTCTGCCTCGTTCTCGTTCCTTGCCACGGGTATTCGGTTCTCACTCACGAAGCGATTATCGATTCGGTGTGGGACAGCAACATCAGATCCCTGCTGCTCCATCGCTTTCCCGATGCAACACCGGAGCAGTTGAAAGAAGCGCACGCTTACCTCTACGGCGGTTGCCTGATTCAGGACATGGGCTACGCTCCCTTCTCCGCCCGTATGTTCAGCGACTTGACGCACTACGTGCGAAGCGGCGACTTCGTGATGACTCTCCTTCGCGACGCCCAAACTCTAGATGAATACGCGTTCGCCCTGGGGGCCTTAGCCCACTTCGCCTCCGACCATCGAGGGCATCCCGCCGTGAACCACGCCACAGCTGTGATTTACCCCAAACTGCGAGCCAGGTTCGGTGACGTAGTGACCTTCGAAGACAACCCCGCGAGTCACCTCAAGACAGAGTTCGCATTCGATGTGGCGCAGGTTTCCCACGGTCTCTACGCGCCCGACGCGTACCACGATTTCATCGGATTCAAGGTATCGAAGCCGATACTGGAGCGTGGATTCCAGGAAACTTACGGAATCGCGGTGAAGGACATATTCGGCACACTCGACCTGGGGATCGGAACGTACCGCTTCTCAGTGGGCAAACTGGTCCCGGAGATGACCAAGGCGGCGTGGCAATCGAAGCGATCGGATATCGAAAAGCTGTCTCCCGGCATCACGCGCTCGAAATTCATCTATTCGCTTCCGCGGCGAAAGTATGAACAGGAATGGGACAAAGAGTATCGCGGGCCCGGCCCCTTTGCGCGATTCCTGGCATTGGTCTTTCGTCTGATCCCGCGCTTTGGACCATTCAAGGTGATGGCCTTCAGACCGATTCCACAAAGTTCCGAGCAGGATTTTCTCCGAAGCTTCGAAGCCACGGTCGGGCAGTACCGCCAACGGCTCGAGGACGTGCGGCGCGGGCGCCTCAGCCTCCCCAACTACAACCTGGATACCGGAAAACCCACCGAAGCCGGCGACTACAAGTTGGCCGATGAAGCCTACGTACACCTACTCGATAAACTGGCCGAGCATCGGTTCGAACTGGTGACGCCGGAACTGCGGAAAGAGATCCTCGCGTTCTTCGGCCGTGCTGATCGATCCAGGCTTCCGGCGAAGACCCTGCAGGAACTCGAAGACCTCAAGCCTAAAGCGGCCGGCGGCCCTGAATAACCCGGATCAGCAATACTGCCACAGCGATCACGAGAAGCAGGTGAATGTAGCCGTACAGCGTGTAAGACGTGACCATGCCCAAGAGCCACATCACCAGCAGAATCACGAAGATTGTCATCAACATAGAAGGCTCCCCAACTTTAGGCTCAGGCAACTCCAGGGCCAAAGGAGCTATTACCGTTACCCGTTTGCGGCTAGGGGTCGGAAAATCTTGCCGTCATTAAAAGCCTCCCAGGGAAACTTGTACCATTCCATCGCCTTAAATCCGCTTGGCCGGCAATGCGTAATTACCTTGGCAGCCGGGTTGCCCTCTAGTTTTCGCCGGCTTGCGCCGGCGAACCCAATCAAGGAGAACACACTATGAACTGGGATCAAGTCCAGGGAAAGTGGAAGCAGTTCAAAGGTTCGGCGAAACAACAATGGGGCAAACTTACCGACGATGACCTCGACTTCATCAACGGCAAACGCGAAGCCCTAATAGGCAAGTTGCAGGAGCGCTATGGGATCGCCCGTGAGGAGGCCCAGAAGAGGGCCGATGAATGGGTGAAGGTGCTCAGCACATACCAGGAGGAGCCGACCTATCACGGCACCAAGCGTTGACCCGTTCTCTTCCTTAAGACCTCCTAACTTCGAGGCGGCAGGAGCGCCGGTTCCTGCCGCCTCCTTTTGTTGCGCAGGTCATCTGGATGATAGGGGCCTTCGGAATACGATGCAGTAATTTCGACCCGGGAAATCGTTCGGAATCGAAACCATCTCAAATACGGCATGCTTCAACTCGCCGATCAAAATCTCTTTCGGAATCCCATGTCTACCGCGATTTAAGGGCGCACCCCTTACCGGCGCGATAATGCTCAGCAACGCGTTGGGTGTGAAATCGATCACGGCCAGCAATCCGCCCGGGCGAACGGCGCGGAACAAGCTCGCATCGATCTCTTCCGGATGAGTGAAGTGGTGATATACGTCGCGCATAAAAACGGAGTCGCAACAATCAGGGGGCAAGTTTGTTTCGGTTTCCCCACCTTGGATGACGGTAACGTTGGTGAGATTGCGTTGCTTAGCGCCCGCCGCGATTTTGGCTAAACGCCTCGAGTCGATCTCATTGGAGTAAACGTGACCGGAAGGGCCCACCGCCCGCGCGGCCGCAAACGTCATGCGACCCTCCCCTGCCCCGATTTCACCGATATTCTGGCCGGCTTTCCAATCCAGGATCGCCGCGATCTTCTCGGTTTCGGCGTCGGTTGTGTCGCGAAAGTACCATGCGGCGCAAGCGCCCGCCGCAACCAGAACGCCGATGAGGAGCAGATATCGCTTTTTCACGGCGCATCACATCATTCGAAGCATCGCCAGGCCACCCGTTCTAAGAAACCGGATGCCGAGCATTGCCGCGAGGATCAGGAACACGACGTTGAGAATGGCCGTATAGTTCAGTGTTATCGCGCCTTCCACGATTTGGGCTTGGCGTTGCACCGGCGCGAGTCCCGCGGCTTGAAAGAGGAATTCGATTGCCAAAGCCCCTAGAGTCATGGAAGCGTAGAACGTGGCGAGCAAAAAGGCGCTCATCTTCGCGCCATAGTAGCGGCGATAAATATCGAGAATCGGAAGGACGATAAGGTCGCCAAAAACGAAGGCGATCACCCCGCCGAAGCTGATTCCGCTGTTCCAAAGCGCCGCCGCAAGCGGAACGTTGCCCACCGAGCACACGAAGGAAATGATTGCAATGAACGGGCCGGCGATCGGGCCCCAAAACTGTGCGAGAAGTGGATGCGAAGAAAGAAAGAGGGATCTCCAGACGTTGGTTGGAACAATGGCCGCAAACACGCCAGCAATCAATAATCCTCCGGCGATGTCTTTCCAAACCGCAATCCAATCCATTACGAAGTAGTGGCTGATCGCGGTCCTTCCTTCAGACGAGAGGATTCGCTTGATGATTGGCCCATCTGTGACGGCCATGTCCATCTCAGCATGCCCTTCCATCTTGCCGCGCAATCCCTTTACGGCTTGCTTTCGGGCCTCATCTACCAGGGCCGGACGCAGGAACAGTCTGAACAAGATCGCCAGGATCGATACCATCACCACAGCGCCCACGGCCTCCGCTAGAGCAAATTGCCACCCCAGCAGGACGATCATGATGATCCCGAGTTCGATCACCAGATTGGTAGACGCCATTTCGAAGACCATTGCGGCCGTGAAGTTTGCACCTTTGCGGAAGATGGAGCGGGCCAGTGCGACCGCTGCATAGGAGCAAGAGGAGGACGCCGCCCCCAGGCCACACGCTACCGCGAGCGTCTTTGGAGAATCGTCTGGGAGCAATCGCGTCATCTCCGCTTTCGACACGACGGCCTGTACAATCGCCGACAGGAGGAACCCCAGATTCAGCGGCCAAAAAATCTCCCAGAACATCGCGAACGCCATCCAAAGCGCGTGCCCGATGCTTGGAAGCAGCGCAGGCATGAGCATTTCGGGTGGGACTCGAAGCCGAATCCGATTCCGGCCAGGTTCCAGTCGGAAGAGTACCACGGACAAGATCAAGAAGCGGCTTCCGTTTCCGACGAGCTCGCCGCTCTTCCACAAGCGGAATGGGGGCTTGCAATTGGTTTCGCTCGCGAAGTATAAATGCCATGGCACTATTCCAAAAGAGTTCGGGAGGCGCTGTCGTGTCCTATTCCTTTTCACACCTGTTTGACCGCTATCTGCACGCGGTGAGCCGGCGGGACCTGTTCAAGAAGGGAAGCCTTCTGGCTGCGTCGGCCTTGCCGGGGCGTTTCGCGGGAGCCGCGCCCGCGCCGGCTTCCACGGGGCTTCGCGTGGGTCCGGAAATCTACCAATCGATCGGCGTCCGCCCGCTGATCAACTGCCGGGGAACCCTTACCGTGATCAGCGGCTCGCTGGAATTGCCGGAAGTTAGGGCGGCCAAAGACGCCGCCGCCCAACACTTCGTGCAGCTCGATGAGCTGATGGAAGGGATCGGACAACGGCTGGCGGAACTGACTGGCGCGGAGTGGGGAATGGTTTCGTCCGGCTGTGCGGCGGCGCTGGCGCACGCCACTACGGCCTGCGTAACGGGCGGAAATCCCGACCTGCATGTGCGTGTCCCCGATCTGAGCGGTTTTCCCAAAGACGAGGTCGTCATCCCCAAGCATTCACGCAATGAATACGATCAAGCCATCCGGTCCGTTGGCGTCAGAATCATCGAGGCCGGAGACGCAGCGGAGTACGAGGCCGCGCTCGGGCCGAAGGTGGCGATGGTATATGTGTTCGCGGGTCCGCGCGCGGAAAGCGGACCGTTGCCGTACGATGCCATCTACGGCATTGCCAAAAAGAAGAACATCCCGGTGCTGGTGGACGCGGCCGCCGAGATGCTGACCATTCCCAACGTCCACCTGCAAAGGGGAGCGACGCTGGTGGGCTACAGCGGCGGGAAGTGCATCCGGGGTCCGCAGTGCGCAGGAATCCTGTTGGGCCGCAAGGATCTGGTGAAGGCGGCATGGGTGGCGAGCGCGCCACATCACGGCCACGGCCGCACCATGAAAGTCGGCAAGGAAGAGGCGATGGGGATGTTGGCTGCGGTCGAGATGTGGGTGAAACGGGACCACAAGGCTGAGATGGAGATGTGGATTTCCTGGATGAACAACATCGCGAGCCTCGTTTCCAAAATCGAGGGGGTTAACACTGCTGTTCGCGAGCCGCGGGGTCTCTCGAATCACAGCCCGGGGCTTTCAATCACGTGGGATCCCGCCAGGTTTGGCATCACAGGCGAGGAGGTCTCCAACATCCTGTTCACCACTGAGCCGCGGATTGCGTTGGGTGGCGGCGGAGGCGGAGGAAGAGGCGGACGCGCGGGCAATGAGACGGGCATTTCGATCACGGCCTACATGATGTCTCCAGGAGAGGACAAGATCGTGGGCGACCGCATTTACGCGATCCTTTCGGCATCGCGGCCGCCGCGCAATCAAGAGGCTCCGAGAACGCCGGCAACCGATCTCACCGGCCGTTGGGACGTGCATATCGAGTTTGCCGCCGGCAGCTCGGATCACAGCTTTCATGTGAAGCAGCAAGGGAATCAGCTCGTGGGAACCCATCAAGGCGATTTTGTCGCGCGTGATTTCTCCGGCACGATTGCGGGTGATGAAGTGCGCATCGCCAGCGTAGTGGGCGAGGTACACGGCGCCGCACTCTCCTATCACTTTTCGGGCAAGCTGGACGGC
>QHXU01000036.1:22372-23495 GCA_003223065.1 Acidobacteriota bacterium
GAATGCAAAATGGACGGCGACGCGCCACACATTCGGCCGGGCGCAAGGCGGCGCCGCGGGCGGCTGAGCCACAAAGGAGCATCGGTCATGTTGGCGACATGGAAGGTTGAACCGGCGCTGGCAGCGTTCGTGTTCGCTATTGTTTGCGCTCACGGACAGTTCACGCTTACGAAAGAGCAGGTGATCGCCTACACGGCCAAGAATCCGTACGAGCGTTTCCCGGACGGCAGGCCGAAGGTGCCGGATGAGTTGATCGAGAAGGTTAAGGGGCTGGTCATTGAAGAAGCTTACGGACAAGTACGCGGGAAAGGTTTTCCCAACCAGTTCGCAGGAGACTGGAAAGTCCTCAATCCCAGCAAGAAGCTTGTGGGACGCGCCTTCACCGTCCAATTCATGCCGGCCCGGCCGGATGTCGCCGAGGGCATGCAGGCGGAGGCGACCAAGAACGGCATCGGCCGTCTTCGCAATCAGACCGTAATCGACATGCTGGGGCCGGACGACGTCATCGTCGTCGACCTTTTCGGCAAGACCGACGGCGGCACACTTTTCGGCAAGACCGACGGCGGCACATTCGTCGGCGACAAGCTCGCCTACTACATCTGGAAGACCACCGGAACGGGAATGATAGTGGATGGTGGCATGTTCTGGCTGGGCAGAATCATTCCTACCGGAATGCCAGCGTATTACAGGGGTACCGGCCCGGATGCGCTCAGCAACGTAATGCTGACCGGCATTAACATTCCCATTCGAATTGGTAACGTCACGGTGATGCCCGGCGATGTCGTGCTGGGCGACGAAGAGGGCCTGTTGTTTATTCCGCCCCACCTCGTGAAAGATGCCATTGACGCCGCCGAGAGCACCAGGGCGCGCGACGAGTGGATCAAGCAAAAGATGGACCTGGGAAAGTACAAATCCAGCGAGTTGTATGGACGGCCGCGTGACCCGGCGCTCGCGAAGGAATTAGAGGAATACATCAAGACGCATCAGCCGAAAAAGTGAGGCGGAAAATATGAGACCACAATTCTCTAAACTTCAAACGGTTGTTCTTGCGGTTCTTTTGTGCGTGTCACTCGGGCCCCGCTTACGCGCAGATGTTACGGGTCAGATTCTGGGAACCGCTCTC
>QHXU01000036.1:23513-35678 GCA_003223065.1 Acidobacteriota bacterium
CGTGGCCACGAATCTGGACACCAATCTCAGCCAGCAGGCCGTGACCAGCGTATCGGGTGAGTACCGCTTTCTGTCTCTGCCCGTCGGACGGTACAAAATCGAGGCCGAACTGCAAGGATTCCAGAAGTTCGTGGAAGACAACATCGTCTTGAGCGTGAACCAGCAGCGCCGCGTGGACTTGAGAATGGAAGTGGGAACGCTGCAACAACAGGTCGAAATAACGGCCAATCCCGTCCAGGTGGAAACCACGAGCACTCAACTGGGACAGGTCATCGACGATAAGGCGATGCTTGCGCTGCCTCTAAACGGCCGCAGCTACATCGACCTGCTGTCGATACAGGCCGGCGTCGCTCCGACATCGTCGGCAACCGGGAACATTTCCGTCAACGGCCAGCGTGAAGCGTCCAACGCTTTCCTGGTCAACGGCGGCGACGTAAGCGAAGGCCGAACTATGGGCGCGGGGCTTATCCCGAACCTGGATTCAGTAGCCGAATTTCGCCTCATTACCAACAGCTTCGACGCCGAGTACGGACGCTTCAGCGGCGCTGTGATGAACGCCATCACCAAGTCCGGGTCTAACGGCTTTCACGGATCTGTGTTTGAGTTTCTCAGAAACAGCGACCTGGACGGGCGCAGTTTCTTCGATCCGGCCGTGACCGTGCTGAAGCGAAACCAGTTCGGCTATGCCGTGGGCGGGCCGGCGATCAAGAACAAGCTGTTCTGGTTCACCGACTATCAGGGCACGCGCCAGAGCCAGGGCTCCACAGGCAGCCTGGGCCAATTGCCCAGCGCCGCGCAGCGGAGCGGAGGTTTTAGCCCCAGCGACCTGAACGGCGTGGTCAGCGGTCCGTATTGGGCGAACGTGCTGTCACAACGCTTGGGCTACGTCGTCACGGCTAATGAGCCTTATAGCAGCCCGAACTGCACGAGCACGGCGAATTGCGTTTTTCCGAACGGCGTGATCCCGGCCAGCGCAATCTCGCCGATCTCCGCGAATCTGCTCAAGGCCTACGTTCCTCTTCCGAACGCCGGAACGACCACTTTCATCCCTCCAAGTGTGGTAGGTACGATTCGCGACGATAAAGCCGGACAGCGGGTCGATTTCAACACCCGCAGAACGGGGAACTGGTATGGATATTACCACTTCGACGACTCCACCTCCGTCAGTCCTGGCGTGTACGGCGCCGCTTTTGGCAACTTCGGGACGTTTACGCCAAAGCGCGTCCAGCAAGGCGTGCTGGCAAATACTCTTACGCTCGGGCCCACGGCTGTGAATGAAGCCCGCCTCGACTTCACGCGGATCGCGTCCGTAAGCAACCAGCCGACAGACAAACCAGTATCGCTCTCCAGCCTCGGCTTCGTCACCGGAGTGGGCACGCTTGGCATTATCAACTCCGGACCCGACAGCTGGCAATCCGTGCCGCCGATCACGCTCAATGGCCAGATCAACTTCAGTTTCGGACGGAACATCAGCGCCACCGGACAATTCAACAACACCTGGCACGCCGCGGACAGCTTTTCGAAGATCTGGAGGACCCACACATTCAAGTTTGGTGGGGAATTCCGGTATCTCCAGATCAACGAGCGGAATATTTATGCACCCAACGGGAACTTCGATTTCGACGGTTCGGAGACCGGCCATGACGTCGCCGATTTCCTTTTGGGTGCTCCTGATTCCTACATTCAAGCCTCTTTTCAGGTTCTGGACTCCCGCACTCGCTACGGCGCGGCCTTCGTGCAAGACTCCTGGCGGGTCACGCCGAACTTCACGCTCAATTACGGTCTGCGGTGGGAGGTCAGCATGCCTTGGTATGACACGCAGAACAAGATTGAGACGATCGTTCCGGGCGTGCAGTCGACCGTGTTTCCGGGAGCGCCGAAAGGGTGGCTCGTCCCCGGCGATCCGGGATTGCCAGGCGGCGGGCCCATCCCGCCCACGCTGGCGCCGACCACCTGGAAAGATTTTGGCCCGCGGCTGGGTCTCGCCTGGTCGCCGAATGCCTCCGGCTTTTTGGGCACGCTGTTGGGCGGCCCCGGAAAAACCAGCATTCGCGCAGCCGCCGGGATCTACTACACCGCGATTCAGGACGCTGGGCTCTTCATTGAAGTTGCCGATGCTCCCTACGGCCTGTATTGGGTGAGCGCGGCGCCCGTGATGTTCGACCAGCCGTTCCTGACCCGGGCGGATGGCAGCTCGCAGACGCAACGCTTCCCGTTCCAGCTACCAGTACCAGGCTCAGCAGCCATCAAGAATATAGATTGGTCCGTGTTCCTCCCGATCACGAGTTCGCCCGGATATCTGCCGGGGAACAAGCTACCGTACGCGGAGCATTTCAATTTTTCCATCCAGCGCCAGCTCAGTTCCAGCACGGTGATGACAATGGCATATGTGGGAACCGCGGGACACAAGCTGTTCGCGCAGTACGAAGCCAATCCTGGGAATGCCGCTCTCTGCCTGAGCTTGCGGGGATCCGGGATAGCGAAGGGAACATTGCAGTGCGGCCCGAACCAGGAAAACGCGATCTTCACCCGGCCCGACGGTAGCCAGATCTACGGAACTCGCGGCCCGCTCGGATTTGACTTCGGGAGCAACACCTACGAATCCACAAACGCCAATTCCCTTTACAATGCCCTGCAGGTTACACTCGAGCGGCGCGCCAAGGATCTCACCTTTCTGGCGGCCTACACGTTCAGCAAGGCGATGGACAACGCCTCCACCTTCACGACTATAAATTTTTCGAACTTTCACCTGAGCAGGGCAGTTTCGTCGTTTGACGCCACTCATAACCTGGTCGTCAGTTACACCTATGCCCTGCCCTTCGACCGGATTTCGAGCGTGCTTCCCAAGCGCCTGACAGAAGGCTGGACTCTGACCGGCATCACGCGATTTGCCACGGGATTCCCAATCGGCATTTCGCAGAGCGGAGACCGTTCTCTCACGGGAGCCGGCGGAGTCGATCGCCCCGATTATATCGGGGGGCTGGTGATTACGCCGGATGTACGCGATACTCCCAACCACCAGTATTTCAATAAGAGCGCCTTTACCTCGGAAGTGTTGGGCACCATGGGCAACGCGAACCAGCGTTTCTTCCATGGTCCTGGAATCAACAACTGGGATGCCGGTTTGCAGAAGATCACGCGAGTACGCGAAAGTATGTCGGTCCAGTTCCGCGCCGAATTCTTCAATGCCCTCGAACACGCCCAGTTCAACAATCCGAACGGAAGTTTCACAAACTCCAACTTCGGCCGCGTGACCAGCGCCAAGGCGGGACGCATCGGGCAGCTGAGCCTGAAGTTCCTCTGGTAAGGGGACCCTTTGCGGAAATACGCGCTGTTCCTCTCGATGGCCGGATCCGTGCTGCCGGCGCTCTACGCTCAAACGCCGGCCCCGTGCGAAGTCTCCCACCCGACCGCGACTTTTTCGATACCCCACGTAAAGTCTCCCCACGCTCTGAACACCGATCCGCGCTCCGCTACATGGAAAAAGGCAGCGTCGGCGTGGATGGTTAAAGACTGTTCCAAGGTTATGGATTACCCGGACCTCAAGACCGAAATAAAAGGGTTCTGGAGCGACACCGATCTTTATCTGCTGTTTATCTGCCCGTACAGGACGCTCAATCTCTTCCTTCCTCCCGAGAACGATAAGCCAAGGCGGGGACTCTGGGACCGGGACGTGGTCGAAATGTTCTTGGGAGACGACTGGGAAAACATCCGCCATTATCGGGAGTACGAGATCGCGCCCACCGCCGACTGGATCGATTTGGCCATCGACTTGGATCACCGGGGTCAGAATCGCGGCTGGCGGTCCGGCTGGAAGACAACAGCGCGCATCGAGGAGCAGGCTAAGGTCTGGTACGCCGCTTGCCAGATTCCTTTGAAATCCGTCAGCGAGAAAGAAGTCAAGCCGGGGACGCGCTGGCGGGCGAACCTCTACCGGATCGATGGCGAGGGGCCGGATTCTCAGCGCCGCTTCATGTGCTGGCAGCCTACCTGCGTTGTAAACCGCGATCCCAATCACGTCCCTGAAAACTTCGGTACATTAAACTTCACCAAATGAAATTATTATTCTCCGGTCTTTTTGCCATGCTGCTTTGCGCGACATCTGGAATGAGCCAGGATAACGAGGCTGGCAGAAAGCAATTCGAATCCCGCTGCGCCGGATGCCACGGCGTCGATGGCGCGGGCGGGGAGCACGGCCCAAGCATTGTGGACATACGAAGGCGGGGCGGCGGTGAAGGAGGCGGCCGGACGCGGCTGGACTTGCGCGAAACGATCAAGAACGGTATCCCGGAGGGCGGAATGCCCGCCTTTTCGCTTCCTGAGCAGGAACTGGACGCCCTGGTCGCCTTCGTCGGCGTACTGAGGGCGCCGGCGGCCGGGCACCCCACCGCCGGCGACGTCCAGGCCGGCGCGAACTTTTTCGTCGGAGCTGGAAACTGCTTCCAGTGCCACACGGTGAAAGGGCGTGGCGGCGCGTTGGGGCCCGATCTGTCCAACCTCGCGCGTGAACGCCGGCTAGCGCAGATCGAGCAGGCGTTGCGCAACCCCGGCGCACTGGCAACGCCGGGGTATCGTCCCGTAACCGTCCGCCTGCGCGATGGCCGGACGCTCCGCGGCCTGGCGAAGAATGAAAGCAACTACGATTTGCAGTTGCAGGCCGAGGACGGCACTTTCCACTTTCTGTCAAAGGCGCAGGTAGTCGAGGAGACCCACCAGCCGAAATCCCTCATGCCGGCGGTGAAGGCGACGGATGAGGAAATGCGTAATCTGCTTGCGTTCCTCACGCGCCTGACCAGTGACGGCCCCGTCTCAATCTCGCTTCCCCCGGTCGCGCCGTCCATCAGCGCCGGCATTTCGTTCTCCGACATAGTGACTCCCCGGGCCGGCGATTGGCCAACTTACCACGGCCATTTGAGCGGCAACCGGCACAGCCCTCTCCATGAGATCAATACGGAGAATGTGGCGCGCCTCGCCCCCAAGTGGATGTTTCCGATCGCCAGCTCGAGAAGTCTCGAAGTGACGCCGCTTGTAGTGGAGGGAGTGATGTACGTGACCACCGCCAACCAGGCGTATGCACTCGACGCGCGGAGCGGACGGCAGATCTGGCACTATGCGCTTCCTCTCACCAAAGGGGTGATCGGCGACGCGGGATCCGGGATCAACCGTGGCGTGGCCGTACTGGGCGACAAAGTATTCATGGTTACCGATCATGCGCACCTGCTCGCCCTGAGCCGGCTCAACGGCCAACTCCTCTGGGATACTGAAATGGCCGACTATCGCCAGCATTACGGCGCCACCTCGGCTCCGCTCGCGGTGGACAACCTGGTCATTTCAGGCACCTCGGGTGGCGATGAGGGTGCGCGTGGGTTCGTGGCCGCGTATAGCGCCGCGACCGGAGAGCGGGTGTGGCGATTCTGGACGATGCCTGCCGCGGGCGAGCCCTTGTCTGAGACGTGGGTGGGCAGGGCCATCGAGCACGGCTGTGTTGACGCCTGGCTCACCGGCACTTTCGACCCGTCGACCAACCTCATTTATTGGCCGACCGGAAACCCGTGCCCCGATTACAACGGCGATGAGCGCAAAGGGGACAACCTGTACGCGAACTCCGTGTTGGCGCTCGACCCTCAGACGGGCAAGCTTCGCTGGCATTTTCAATTCACCCCGCACGACCTGCATGACTGGGATGCCACGGAGACTCCTATGCTAGTTGACGCGGAGTTTCGCGGCCGCCCACGAAAGCTGCTGCTACAAGCCAATCGAAATGGCTTCTTTTACGTGCTCGACCGCGTCACCGGCGAGTTCCTGCTGGGCGAACCGTTTGTGCACAAGCTCACTTGGGCCAGCGGCATCGGTCCCGACGGCCGCCCGAAGGTCCTGCCCGGCACGGACCCAACTCCTCAAGGCACCAAGGTCTGCCCGTCTGTAGTGGGCGCGACAAACTGGATGTCAACCGCTTACAACCCCGCGACGGGCCTGTTCTACGTGATGGCGCTCGAATCCTGCAACATCTATACGAAATCCGACGCCTGGTGGGAACCTGGCAAGTCATTCTACGGCGGTGGCACGCGCCGCGTCCCTGGTGAGAAGAATGAGCGGTTCCTGCGCGCCATCGACATTCAAACCGGGAAAGTCGTATGGGAGCTTCCGATGGTTGGAGCCGGTGGCGGAGGCTGGGGCGGCGTCCTCTCCACGGCCGGAGGCCTTGTGTTCCTCTGCGACGATAGCGGCGCATTTGCCGCCGTCGACGCCAAAACCGGAAAACCGCTGTGGCATTTCCACACTAATCAGGCGTGGCATGCCTCGCCCATGAGTTACATGCTGGATGGGCGCCAATACGTGGCCGTAGCAGCGG
Source organism: Acidobacteriota bacterium (assembly GCA_003223065.1). Taxonomy (GTDB): domain Bacteria; phylum Acidobacteriota; class Terriglobia; order Bryobacterales; family Bryobacteraceae; genus Palsa-187. The sequence continues at coordinate 29,866 of QHXU01000036.1, forward strand.
GGTCAACCATCATCTCGTTCGCAACCCGATAACCCGAAGCGGTACACGCGCGATTAATACCGGTTCCGCATATAATGGGCCCAGTTCGGCATTGTTGCGCATTGGTGGCGCAAGGAGGGACCGATATGAAGCGAAGAGACTTTCTGGCCTGTGCCGCCGCACCCGCTCTTGCCGCGGCGCCGGCTGCGCATCTGGGTAATCTCGCCACTCGAAAAGTCGGTAAAGTCGAGATTGCGTTCCGCTCTCCCGGTCCGCAGCCCAACGGGTTGCAGGCCACCACGGAAGGTTTGTGGATTATCGATCAGGGTCCGGGCAGTAAGGCATACCTCGTCACTTACGAAGACGGAAAAGTACTGCGTTCCTTCGAAACCGAGACGGACCGCTCGAGCGGCATCACGTGCGACGGTGACACATTGAGGACAGCCGCGAGATCGTTCGCGTGGACGCCAAGACCGGCAAGACTGTCGAAAGACACTTCACTCCCGGAGCGGGTGTCATCTACCAAATGGTCGGAGATCCGCAAAGCCGCAGCAGTCCGCTGGTGAAGAGCTATCCACGTCCTCCGCGGCCACAGCCGGCAAAGGGCCAGCAGGTAGGCGGATACCAGCAGGGGCAGGTATTGGGCTCCCTGGCGCCGGGGACCGGTGCGCACGGCCAGGAGTGGCGCGATGGCAAACTCTGGTTCGCCGTGCCTCCCTCGCGCGAGGTTTATCAGATCGATCCAAAAACCTGGATCGTGCAAAAGAAGTTTCCCACCGCCGCCAATCGCCCCCACGGTATCGGATGGGAGGGCAAGTATCTCTGGGTGACCGACTCCAATCTAAACGCCTTCTTCAAGCACGATCCGGAAACCGGCGAAATGGTCGAGAAGATCCAGCTGGCTGACTCCGATCCGCTGCCGCACGGCATGACTATCCGGCAGGGGACGATGTGGTATTGCGACGATATCGGCCTCGTCTGCCGATTGAAAATCGCTTGAGCCAGTCCGCTTTTAAGCGGAATCCTTCAGTGCCCTCGCGCCACCCGCACATCCGTGCTGTTGTTCATGCGCGCGCATCGCGCTCTCGGCACTGGAACATTCCGCCTTGGCGCGCTCCGCACGTTCGTGAGCCTCCTCGAACATCAAGTTTCCCAGGTGGCGGGTAACGATCACTGCGGCGCGGTATCGTTCGGAGGCTGCATACCATTCCTCGAACAATTTCTTCCAAGCCGCGCAAGGCATAAGACGCACAAGCATTGTATGGCCAAATACTGCAATATTCAAGCCGGTTGACATGGGCGGAACATAACATCCGGTTCCATGCGTTCAGCATCGGTCAGCATTGACAAGCTGGGTGGACAGATGTAGCATGCTTCCGGGGCGATCAACCGGGATGAAAATCAAGCGGGTCGAAAACATGTTTGGCCGGAGGCAGTTCCTGCGTTTGTGTTCTGTCGCTGCGGTTGGCTCGGAGGGCGGAATCGGATCAGCCTCCGGACCGCGTTTCCAAATCGGAATAACCACAAACACCCGGAATGGCGGCGACTGGAACAAGGACATGCTGCTGTCTTTCCGCGAGGCAAGCGAGGTCGGATTCCACAACGTCGAGACCTTCTTCAATTACGTGAAGCCGTGGTGGGAAAAGCCACAGGACCTTAAACGCCAGATGGATCAGATGAACCTGCATTTCGTGACGGTTTCCAATGGCGGCCCCATGAAGATGCAGTTTGAAGATCCGGCCCAATCGCAGCAGCTCATCGACGAGCACGTCCGGCTCGGGCAATGGATAAAGAAATGGTTTGCCTGCGATCATCTGAAGTCCAACACTGGCAGCCGGCGTTCCGAAGGCACCACGCGGGAAGACCTGGCGCAGATGTCGAAGTCGATGAACGAAATCGGCAAACGCCTGGCAGACTCGGGAGTGAAGTTCGGCGTCCACGCTCACCTGTGGACCCAGTTTCAGACGCGCTCGGAGGTGGACGCCGTTATGGAGCTAACGAATCCGAAGTATGTCTATCTCGTCTTGGACACCGGACACATAACGATGGCCGGCATGGACCCGGTGGAGCTAACCAAGGCCTACGTTAGCCGCATCGTGGAGTTCCATTTGAAAGACACCAGGCCGGAAGACCGCGGAGGCCACAAAGGCCCGACCCCGCAGCGTGAAGGCTACACGGATATTGGCAAACGCATCTTCTTCGAACTGGGAAAAGGCGGCGGCGTGGACTTCCCCGGCATTCTAGCGGTGCTTAAGAAAAATAACTGGAACGGCTGGCTGACCGTGGAGCTGGATTCCACCGACACGACACCGAAGGACAGCGCCAGCACGAGCAAGAGATACGTGGAAGAGGCTCTGCACCTGAAGGTGTGAGCGCCTGCGCTATCGCGCCCCGTTCATCCCCGAACAGCCGTGCTCAAGTGGTGCTACACTCAACCCGGGGAGGATACGTGGTGCAAGCTGACCGGAAGTTCGACGCGTGGCTGACGTCCCCTGCGGGATTGCCATAGATCCTCAAACTTCCAAGAAGTGCCGGGCTTCGCTCTTGCGCCCTCCCCACGGTCTCCCGCGCAACGCGAGTGAGGGAGCCCTTAAGAGGCGCGCTTCAGTTCTGCCCGATAGCGAAGGTAGTTTGAGTCTGCCTGCGTTCGACGGCCGCGACCTGCGGCTGGGAGCGAAGGGCTTTTTCGAAACTCGTTCCGTCGCCCGCTACGGTCACGTCCCAGCCGTCAGCTGCGATCGACACTATCCGCAGGATCCTCGCGCCCAGGGCATTCCAGCTTACGACAGGACTCGGGGATGTCGTACTCCAAATCCTGAACGTGGTTGCTCCCGACGCATCCGGAAGCCTGTGCTCGCGCGACGCCGCTACCCGCACAGAAGGCGATAACGACTCCCGTATCACGCCCTTCCTATCCTTCTTCGCTCTGGGCTGTGTTTGCTTGGACAGGAGCCCGCCCGCGTGTTTATAGCGAATGTGTGAGGCCACCGCCTGCGGCCTTTGAAAGGTCTGGCCGCAGTGTGGACAAGTCAGTTTCTGCTTATGTTGTTTCCGGATCGTCTTTCTCATGACGACCTTTCATAAAGAGGCTCAATCGCGACTTCAGCCTCAGGTTAGCGCATTAGAATCTGGTGAGCCGGGCGGGAATCGAACCCGCGACCACCGCATTAAACGTGCTTACTCACCTTCAACTGTAACTCACTCGGTGCCTGAAATGAGTGTACCGCGGGTGCAGCCCGGGCATGGGATGTACCGACTATCCAGATTGTCGAGGCCTGCCAGCCCGAAGAACACCTAGCGGCGCTCGAAGCGATCCTTTCGGATGATCCCGGAACCTTCCCGTACTACCACAAGCTGATCCGCCGCAACCGACCGGATCTTTTCCTCGCGTCCGCTCGGCCAGCGAATTTCCAAATCGGCTGAAGTCGCCCTCCCGAGCCCGTAATGCAATCTGCGGTCGTTGACGGACAGATACGATGACTGGGCGAGTACAGCTTGCGCCTGCTTTCGTCCGCCGTACGTGGCGATCACGGAAGCACCGATGGCGCTGCGATTCGAGGTGCTGCCCACGAGCAACACTTTGAGCCAATGATTGTCGCCTTTCAGTTCGTTGCGCAAAAGTGATGGCGGCTCATTCATGTTGACGATCAGAATATCGATGTCGCCGTCGTTGTCGAAATCCCCGAAAGCGCAGCCGCGGCTCGCGTGTGCCGAGGCCACGCCCGGTCCCGCGGCCTCAATCAACTCCTCAAATTTCCCATTTCCGAGATTGCGAAACACAACTCGGGGCGTCTTGTACGGGTAGCCATACAGTTTCGCCTCGATCTCCGGGTATACATTGCCTGTGACCAGAAACAGGTCTGGATAACCGTCGTTGTCGAGGTCAACGATACCCGCGCCCCAGCCAGTGAACCGCGTTTCCACTCCGAGTCCAGCAGGCAGGGTGACATCGTTGAAATTGCCTTTACCGTCGTTGCGGTACAACGCGTTTGTGTCGTCGGTGAAGTGGCCCTTGAAAATGTCGAGATGGCCATCAAGATTGTAGTCGCCCGCGCCGACGCCCATGCCGGCCTGCTCGATGCCATCGTCGCTGAGCGCAGCGCCTCGCTCGATGCCTTCTTCGCGGAAGGTACCGTCGTGGTTGTTAATCAGCAAGAGACTGGCGGTCGAATCGCACGCGACAAAAATATCCGGCCAGCCATCCTCGTCCCAATCGGCTGCGACCGCCGTTAGGCCGTAATGGCCCGTGACGTCCGCGATTCCGGCCGCCTTGGTCACGTCTGTGAAGGTCCCGTCCCCGTTATTGCGGAAGAGCGAGTGCAAGCCGGGTGGAAGTCCCCGAGGACCACAGTTCACGGCGATGTTCTTGAACCTGCAGTTTTCGTTCTCACCGGGTTTCTGCGCGCGGCGAATGTCGAAATCGAGGTAATTGGACACGAACAGGTCAAGCTTGCCGTCGCGGTCATAATCGATCCACGTGCAGCCAGCGCCCCAACGTGTGCGATTTGCCGCCACGCCGGCCTTCTTCGTCACGTCGGTAAAAGTGCCGTCCCCATTGTTGTGATACAGCACATTGTCGCCCCAGTAGGTGATGAACACGTCGTCAAAGCCGTCGTTATCGTAATCGCCGGCACACACCCCACATGGCCAGCCCGTGCGAAGCAACCCGGCTTTCGCGGTTACGTCGGAGAACGTGCCATCACGGTTGTTCTTGTATAGCCGGTTCGTCGCGCCCTCCGGAGCGCTCGCGAAGCGTGTGCCGCTTAGGACGAAGATATCGAGCCAGCCGTCGTTGTCATAATCGAGAAAGGCGCAGCCGCAGCCCATCGTCTCGACGATGTATTCCTTGCGCTCCACGCCGCCGTAGATGATGGGCGCGTGCAGGCCGGCCGCTGCAGCAACGTCAACGAGGCTGGCCAGGAAAGGCACGCCTGAGGGTTTCCCGCGTGGCGTCGGCTTGACGCTTCGTGTGGCCATGCCTTGCGGACGCAAGAAAGGAGCGCCGCCAGCGAGCGCCAAAAAGAAGCGCCTCGTCAACGCCACTCGTTCTTGTCCGTACTCATGGATTGAGTGGGATCAGGCCTGTCTGGATCCATCGCCTTGCGGTCGCGTTGCAGCCGTTTCTGTTGCAGGCGTCGGAATTCGGCGAGCTGCGCTTTAGCCAGATCATCTTTTCCCGCTTGTTTGTAGGCGCGTGCCAACAGGAACCGGATACTCTCGGTATCCGGAGCGATTTGTGCGGCCCGCTCGAGCAACTTCAGCGCTTGTGCCGGATGATTCTCGTTCAAATCCATCTTGGCCAGGAAGTACATCGGATCGGGATAGTTGGCTCTCTGCTCCATAGCGCGGATCAGATATTGTCGGCCGCGCGCCTCCTGGCCATTGCGGCCGAGGAGGACGCCGAGCTGATAGTTGGATTCCGCGTCCTGCGGTTGGATGGCGAGCGCGCGCTCGAAAAAGTCGATCGCGGCCGGATCGTCATTCACTCTAAGCCGCAAGCGTCCAAGCGCGGCCAGCGCCGGCGCCGATCGAGGGTCCAACCGCACGGCCTCCTGCAACTCCCTTTCGGAATCGTCGTACTGCTGCCCGCGATAATAAAGCATTCCTTGTAACAGGTGGACCGAGGCAGGAGGAAGATTCAACGTGTCGAGTTGTTTTAGTAACTGCTTACCCCGTAACTCGTCACCCGCGCGGATGTGCGCTCCAGCGAGGGCGAACAAGACCGACGGATCGTTAGGCTGCTCTTGGCTGAGTTGCTCCAGCAGCACGATTCCTCGTTGATACTGCGCGGATTCCACGAATGAACCCGCAAGCAACTGGCGCGCACGCGGGTC
>QHXU01000437.1:0-2885 GCA_003223065.1 Acidobacteriota bacterium
TAGTTCGCAGCGCGCCAATAGGCGTCGATCTTGCGGACTTCTTCGTCCGTGAGTGATGAGGTGAGAGCTGGCGTGGCCACTTCAATTTACCAGCAAGCGCCCTTCCAAAGTCAATCATTGGGCATGCAGATACTGGTATTCGGGTTGCTTTTCCGCAAAGCGAGGTTTAGGTCGTGACAGAGCTGGAAGTGCAGACCATCCCGACAAAGCCTTTCCTCGATCAGCGGCCAGGTACTTCGGGTCTCAGAAAGAAGACGCGTCAGTTCATGCAGCGGGGTTACGTTGAAAACTTCGTGCAATCGGTTTTCGATGTGCTGCGGCAGGAAGGGGTCGTCGACTTCAGCGGCAAAACTTTGGTGATCGGCGGAGATGGACGCTACTACAACCGGGCCGCTATTCAGATCATTATCCGGATCGCCGCGGCGAACGGCTTTAGCCAGGTCATGGTGGCGCGTGGGGGCATCCTGTCCACACCTGCGATGTCTGCCGTGATTCGCCGGCGAAACGCCCTCGGCGGCTTTGTTCTATCCGCCAGCCACAATCCAGGCGGAATCGACGGCGACTTCGGTATCAAATACAACATGCGCAACGGCGGACCAGCGCCGGAGACCTTCACCGAGCTGATTTTTCGGCAAACTCTCAAGATCGAATACTATCTATGGCTCGACACCCCTGACGTCGATATCGACCGCGAGGGAAAGGCGAACGTGGGCGAAACGGAAGTCTTGATCTTCGACCCGCTTGCCGATTACACCACCCTGATGCAGGGAATCTTCGATTTTGACGCCTTGCGTGCGTACTTTCGCGGCGGGTTCCGGATGCTTTTCGATGGGATGCATGGTGCGACCGGGCCCTATGCGCGCCACATCTTCGAGCGATGCCTCGGCGCGCCTGACGGTACGGTGGTCAATGGCGAACCCCTGGAAGATTTTGGCGGAGAGCATCCCGATCCCAATCTTGTGCATGCCGCGGACCTGGTGAAGAGGCTCGCCGAAAACCGGGCGCCGGATCTCGGAGCTGCATGCGATGCGGACGGGGACCGGAACATGATTCTTGGACGCGGGTTCTTCGTCACGCCGGGGGACTCTCTATCGCTTATCGCCGAACATGCTCCAAACTGCATCCCCGGCTATCGCGGCGGGCTGGCGGGCGTTGCGCGGTCGCTGCCGACCAGCACGGCAGTCGACCGCGTGGCCGCGTCGGCGGGCATCAAATGCTATGAGACGCCGACTGGCTGGAAATACTTCGGCAATCTGCTGGACGCCGGCTTGTGCACCTTCTGCGGCGAGGAAAGTTTTGGAACCGGCTCCAATCACGTTCGCGAAAAAGACGGCCTGTGGGCTGTGCTGTGCTGGGTGTCGTTGCTCGCCAGCGCCAAGAAATCGGTGGCTGAGGTGGTCAAAACGCATTGGCGGAAGTTCGGACGCAGCTACTTTCAGCGGCACGATTATGAAGGCTTGGAGACCAACGCGGCGGCCAAAATGATCGAAGAGTTCCAATCCAGTCTGCCCTCGCTTCGAGGCGAGTCCCTGGCCGGCTCCGTTGTAACCGAGGCCGGCGACTTTCGCTACGTCGATCCCGTGGACCGGAGCGAAACCGAACATGCCGGACTTCGCATTCTGTTTGAGGGCGGATCCCGGATTCTCTGGCGCCTTTCGGGAACGGGGACAGCCGGCGCCACGCTGCGTTTGTATCTGGAGCGCTATAGCAGGCACAGCACGGAAGCAGCTCTCGACACGATGCTCGATCCTCTGGTGCAAGCCGCGCGCGGGCTCCTGAAACTCGACCAGCGTTTCGGCCGGGAACAGCCGACCGTTATGACTTAGTACATGCCGTCAGCACAGGCATTCCTGCCTGCGAGGTAGAATCCATCATGCGATTCGTCTCGATATGCTGTGTTTGTCTTGTTTTCGTACAGCTACTGGCTGCCGCCAGCAATCCCTCCGGTGTCATTCTGAACCTCTATGACGCTTTCGGCAAAGAAACGCCTGGAACGGAGCTCGGTTGGGGCTATTCGGTTCTGATTCGGTTTCAAGGCAAGACGATCCTCTTTGATTCGGGTGGTGACGCCGGCAAGTTCGCGAAAAACACCAAAGCGCTCGGCGTCGATCTCAAGCAGGTCGATTTCGCCGTGCTTTCTCACAGCCACGGCGACCACGGATCGGGATTTGATTACGCGTTCAAAGTGAATCCCGCGCTCAAGCTGTACGTGCCAGAAGACAGCATGTTCGGCGCTGGTCAGGGACTCCGGTTGCCGGTTGTTCCACGAGAAATCGTGGACGCCCTTCCGCCCGAGCAGCGCTACTTCCGCGGCGAAGAGAGGACCGCGAGCGGGCCGTGGGGATCCCGCTATTGGAAGGCGCGGACCGAAGCCGTGGGTGCGAACCGGGAGATTGCCCTAGGTGTGTTCCTCATCGCGACCAGGTCGCCGCTGATGGGCAATTTCTCACGGGCGCATGCCGGGGATCCACCGGTGCTCACGCAACTGCCTGAATTGTCCCTCGCTCTCGTCACATCGCAGGGAATCGTGCTGGTGACGGGCTGTTCACACAGCGGAATTGAAGCGATTTTACGCCAGGCCAAAGGGGCGCTTGCCAAGGACATTCAGCTCGTGATTGGCGGCTTTCATCTGCTGCCGTACACTGCCGCTGAAATACAGCAGCTGGCCCGCACGATGAAAGAAGATCTGGGTGTGCACCGCGTGGCGCCGGCGCACTGCACCGGCATGCTCGGGTTTCACATTTTCCGCGAGGTTTACGGGAAGGATTTTGTCGCGGCAGGCCTCGCGTCCGAAGTGACGTTTGCGCCATGAAGTATCATGGCCAAATTGGAGGAAGCGTGCGCTTTTTCCTTTTACCTCTCGTATTCACCCTGGCAGGCTTGGG
>QHXU01000437.1:2893-5589 GCA_003223065.1 Acidobacteriota bacterium
TAACAACGCCTGGCACATGACATCTACAAAGAGATGATCGAGATCAACAGCAGTTTCAGCACCGGCGCGACGACGCCGGTGGCCGAGGCTGTGGCCGCGCGTCTCCGCTCGGCGGGTTTTGCGGAAAGCTCGATCCATATCGCGGGTGCGAGTCCGAAGAAGCAGAACATCGTGGTGCGCTACCGGGGCACCGGCGCCCGCAAGCCCATCCTATTGCTGGCCCACACCGACGTGGTGGAGGCGCGCCGGGATGACTGGAGCATGGATCCGTTCAAGCTTAACGAACGCGCCGGCTTCTTCTATGGCCGCGGCACCACGGACGACAAGGCCCAAGCCGCGCTGTGGATCGCGAATCTCATCCGCTACAAGCAGGAAGCTTTTCGCCCGGACCGCGACATCATCGTCGCGCTCACGGCGGATGAGGAAGGCGGCGGGCCGTACAACGGCGTCGATTGGCTGATCAAGAACCGGCGCGATCTGATCGAGGCTGAGTTTTGCCTCAACGAGGGCGGCTGGGGTGAGATGGCGGATGGCAAGAGATTGTCGAATGACGTGCAAGTCAGCGAGAAGTACGTAATCAATTTCCGGTTGGAGGTCCGCAATAAAGGCGGCCACAGTTCGATGCCGGTGCCGGACAACGCGATCTACCGGCTCGCCGCAGCGCTCGGCAGGGTGGCCGCGTTTAGCTTCCCCCTGAAGACGAACGAAATTACGCGGGCTTACTTTGCCGAAATGGGGAAGATCGAAAAAGGGGCTATCGCGAACGACCTGGAACAGGTGGCGCAGGGCTCGGAAGACGCGATGCGCCGTGTTGCCGCCGCATCACCGGCCTGGAATGCGACATTGCGAACAACTTGTGTCGCGACCCAATTGGAAGGCGGGCATGCGCCGAACGCGCTCCCGCAGCTGGCGGCCGCGACCGTGAATTGCCGCGTGCTGCCGGAGGATTCGGTGGAATACGTGCGCGACGCCCTCAAGAAGGCAATCGCCGATGATCAGGTGAATCTTACGATTCCGCAAACGCTATCGCGCGGTCCCTCATCGCCGATGCGTCCCGACGTGCTGGGCGCGGTTTCGAAAGTCACGGACAGCCTGTGGCCCGGCGTTCGCGTGGTCCCGATCATGGTGATGGGCGCGACGGATGGAAGAGCGCTACGCATGGCGGGCATCCCGACCTATGGCGTGCAAGGCGTTTTCCTGGACCGCAACGACATGCGTATGCACGGCCGCGACGAACGTCTGAGTATGCAATCCTTCTACGAAGCCCAGACCTTTTTGTATGAGCTGGTGAAAGCGCTTGCGAAATCGCCGGAGTAAGAACTCAAACGGACGAGGCGGTTCACCAAACACCCTGATTGGTCCGCCTCGTCCGTTTATTTCGTGACTGCTTATTTTGTAACTACGGGCAACCGGTTAACGCTTTTGAGGACCTTCGCAAGACGCAGAGACCATTTTGACGGTCTCGGGTTGGAAAGCCTTTTCTCCACTCCGATTCATCATCTTGCCCGTTAGTTGTACGGTGTGATTCACGTACGTGTCCAGTTTATCCGGTCCAGGGAAAGTAACTTTTTCGCCAGACTTGGTATCGGTGATGACATATTCATGCTCCGCGGCGGCCTTCGTAAGGCAACCGACCAAGGTCACGGCATCATTCCGCTGTTCTTGTGTGGGAGGGGGTTGTTGCTGTGCATAGCCAACACTCCCGACGGCTAAGAACACACAAAACGTTACTGGAAGGAAAAGTTTCATGGAACCTCCGGGGTGGGTCGTGCAACAACCGGGCCAGTCCCGGGGATAAACGGAACCAATGTCAGTAACTTGCTGCGAATCCAGTGACATCCGAAGATGGCTTTCCGTCACCTCTGGTCCGCCTTTTTGTGGCGAATGAACGGTGCACGGTAGGATTTACTTAAGCGACATACGACAGTGTTGTGGTACATGTGCCGCAGTTCTGTTGCATCCGGGCTAAAATGAAATCCCAAATGCCACAAAACTAGCAGCATATCGTTCTTGGACTACGTCTAAAAGAGTCAGGTGGTGCGCCCGGAGTGATTCGAACACCCGACCTTCTGGTTCGTAGTCAAGCCCGCTTGAAGAATCAGCAAGATGCGCCTTCGATGACGGCACGTGCTCATGCTTACCGCCGATTTGCTTTGGCTTGTCTCCGTCGTGATCACTCAGCACCATACGAACTCGGGCTTCTCAAGGGATCTTACCGTGAAAGCGCCGCGGTCGCTTGATTGGGAACCGCCCGATTCCGTTCTTCTCAGAAAACGATTGGAATCGAGAGATTAAGTGGTCGGAGATCGTTTGCTCGAGTGTTCCCCGACTGAGGCAGAAACTGAGCTTAGTGCACTCAGTCTTCTGCGGATTTGGCCATTTCTTCCCCCGATCCCGGCGAGAAGAAGAGACCCGCGACCTCGCGCAGGCGCTTGAGTTGCTCGGGCTCGATCGCCGCACGGGTATTGGAGAGTATTTTGGCTTGACGCGCGGTCGCGACGTGGATGGTTACTACACCAGCATCACGCCGCCGTTCTGCATCATTGTTTCTATAAGGGAGGCGCGCCTGGCGGCCGGTTTGGATAATGGCGGATTTCCGTGATCATGAGTTCTCCGGTCAGCTCACTTGCGAGCTGCTGTGCAGCCTACCAAAAAACTCACGAAGTGATATGCCTGAGCATCCACCAACTGCGGAA
>QHXU01000437.1:5619-7048 GCA_003223065.1 Acidobacteriota bacterium
CCCGGAGTGATTCGAACACCCGACCTTCTGGTTCGTAGTCAAGCCCGCTTGAAAAATCAGCGAGTTGCCCCGTCGGCCAAGAGCGACGCTCATGCTTTCGCCTGGTTTGTACCGGCATCTCTACGTCGTGATTACTCAGCACCATACGGACTCGGGCTTCTCAAGGGATCTTACCGTGAAAGCGCCGAAGTGTAAAGCGGTAACAAGCCTGCTAAACGGGGAGTGGGCATACTTTTGGGCATACCAGGACAACGTTGGCAATCACTAGCGCCCGGGATCGCATGCGGTCGGTTTCCAGTCACGACGATCCCGGAAACGTGCCTAGAGGATCTGATAGAGTTTCTCTACAGATATCATCCGAGCAACGCGAATCTAATGGCATTCCTGGAGGCATACTGCGACGAAAGCGGTACGCATGCTTCGGCAGATTATCTCGTCGTCACCGGCTTTCTCGGACACGCCCAGGACTGGATCCAGTTTGACCGCCAATGGAAAGCGGCGCTGCGCGATCAGGGGATACCGTTCTTCAAAGCTCAATGGTTTGACAAGAGGAAAAGATTCTTTGCCGATTGGGGAGACGACGCACCACGAAGAAAGGGCTTCGTGGGCAGGCTGCTTACCGCCATCCGGGATGCGAACGTGGTACCCATCTCGGTAGCCATGGGGATGGCCGACTATAACCACTTCGTTCCGCCAGGGGAGATCAGAAACCGCCTTGGCTCAGCCTACACGCTGTGCGCCGAACAGATCATGCTCATGTGCGGCACGTGGGCTCGCGAGAACGGATTCGCGGACCCGATAAAATACGTCTTTGATGCCGGCCATGCCAACCGTCACGAATTCGAAGCGGCTCATCGGAATGTATATCAGAATTCCGTTGAACGTGATAAATTCCTGGTGGGCTCGTTGACCTTCGGGGACGAGCAGGAGATATCTCCCTTGCAGGCTGCGGACCTGCTGGCCTACGAATGTATTCAAAATCTCGGCGGCAAGACTAAACGCCACCCCATGCACGAGATCCTAAAGCTCGATTTCCAAGCTTGGATGTTCTCGCCAGATCAACTGTCCGACATGGCTAGCAAGAACTTTCGAAATCGACGGTGATCGGCAATGTGCGCGAGTGTGTTCCGTCCCAAAGTACTCTCCGAGCGAGGACGCCCCTACAACTTCGATCTCCGCGACGTCCGATAATCGACAGAGGTGAAGCCGACCGATCCGAAAGTGTCCCGCGCGGTGACCAAGCTTCAGGACGCCGAGCGTCTGTGCGACCAATGGGTCGATGAACTCGCTTACTTCGAACATAACCAACCGCCGTACCTCGGCAACATCGTGAATCACTTCCGGTCGCGTTCCCACGAAGCCGAGAATCTGAAGATGGCAATCTTGGCTGTGTTCACAGGTCTGGGTGAACTCGGCGAGCAGTGGTTCC
>QHXU01000438.1:0-303 GCA_003223065.1 Acidobacteriota bacterium
GCCGTTAATTTTCGCCGTGCCTGTCGCACCGGACCCGCTCGTTCCAGTGTTATCGATGGTCACCGTGGGAACCGAACTGTAGCCACTTCCTCCAGCGGTGACGGTGAAGGACGTGACCGGGCCGGTAATGGTTGCAGTAGCGGCCGCACCAGATCCGCCGCCTCCAGTGAGGGAAACCGCCGGGGCCGAATGGTACCCGCTCCCTGCAGTAGTGACGGTCACCGACGTGATGGACCCACTAATTGTCGACGTTGCCGCCGCACCAGACCCGCCGCCTCCGGTGAAGGTGACGGTGGGAGCCGA
>QHXU01000438.1:375-4637 GCA_003223065.1 Acidobacteriota bacterium
GGTAACGGTTTGGACGATGTTGGTAATTCCCGCAGTGCCAGCCGCTCCAGACCCGCCACCTCCAGTGAAGGACACGGCCGGAGCAGAAGTGTAGCCGGAACCTCCAGAGGTGACAGTCACGGCATTGACGACGTTCGTAATTGTCGCTGTGGCTGTCGCGCCGGTTCCACCACCCGTGAAGCCCACGGCCGGGGCCGAAGTGTAACCGGAACCAGCGTTCGTGACGGTAACCGATGTGATCGAGCCAGACACCACCGCATGCGCGGTTGCACCGGAGCCGCCACTTCCTGTGATGGTCACGGTTGGAGCCGAAGTGTAGCCGCTGCCTCCGGCTGTGACGGTGACGGACTGGACGTGATTATTACCGCCGTTAATCGTACAGGTAGCCGTCCCACCAGATCCGCCGCCGCCAGTAATGCTCACAGAGCACGAAGAGTAGTTGCTACCTCCAGTGTCGAGAACAATGGATGTTACGACGCCATTAATTGTGGCAGTGGCAGCCGCGCCGGTCCCACCGCCACCAGTGAACGTTACCGTGGGCGATGCGTAGCCGCTACCGCCATTTGTGAGGTTGAGGGAACCGACAACACCGGTGAGCGTAGCAGTCGCAGCCGCGCCCGACCCGTTGGTTCCAGTATTGTCGAAGACCACAATCGGAGCCGAGGTGTAGCCGCTGCCCTGGCTGGTGACGCTCACGGATTGGACCACACCAGTGAGATTAGCAGCAGCGGTCGCACCGCCCCCCCCGCCTCCTGTGAAGCTCACTGTCGGAGTCGAAGTATACCCGGACCCTCCATTTATCACATTGACGGACGCGACCGGACCGGCAATCGCAGCTGTGCCAGCCGCACCGGTCCCGCCGGTTCCGGTGTTGTCGAAGACTACGCTGGGGGCGGAAGTGTAGCCAGAGCCCCCTGGACTCACCGCGACGGCGGTAACGGTGCCGGTGATTGTCGCAGTCGCTGTAGCGCCAGATCCGCCGCCTCCAGAGAAGTCCACGGCCGGAGGCGAATGGTAACCCGATCCGCCAGCACTCACGCTGATGGATGAAACGGGGCCGGAAATGGCGGCAGTCGCGGCCGCACCGGACCCGGCGCCTCCGGAGAAGGACACGGTTGGGGCTGCATTGTAGCCGCTGCCCGCAACGCCAACGTTGACGGACGCGACAGCTCCCGTGAGGTTAGCTGTAGCCACTGCGCCAGTCCCGTTTGTCCCGGTGTTGTCGAAGACGACAGTTGGAGCTGAAGTGTAGCCGCTACCTCGGCTGGCAACGCTCACGGATTGGACCACGCCCGTGAGATCAGCAGTACCAGTCGCACCGGTACCCCCGGCCCCTGTGAAGTTCACCGTGGGAACCGAAGTATACCCCGACCCTCCGTTTGTCACATTGACGGACACGACGGGACCAGCAATCGCAGCCGTGCCAGCCGCACCGGTCCCGCCGGTGCCAGTGTTATTGAAGACCACGCTCGGGGCGGAAGTGTAGCCAGAGCCCCCTGGACTGACCGCGACGGCGGTAACGGTGCCGGTGATTGTCGCAGTCGCTGTAGCGCCAGATCCGCCGCCTCCCGTGAAGTCCACGGCCGGAGGCGTATGGTAACCGGATCCGCCAGCACTCACGCTGATGGATGAAACGGGGCCGGCAATGGCAGCAGTAGCTGTCGCTCCAGACCCGCCGCCACCAGAGAAGGATAAGGTCGGAGCCGACGGACGCGACAACTCCCGTGAGGTTAGCGGTGGCCGTGGCACCAGTCCCGTTTGTCCCGGTGTTGTCGAGGAGGACAGTTGGAGCTGAAGAGTAGCCGCTGCCTTGGCTGGTGACGCTCACGGATTGGACGATCCCCGTGAGATTAGCGGCAGCGGTCGCACCGGTCCCCCCGCCTCCGGAGAAGCTCACGGTCGGAGCCGAAGTGTAGCCGGAGCCGCCATTCGTTACGTTGACGGAGCCAACGGGACCGGCAATAGCAGCAGTAGCTGTTGCGCCAGACCAGCCACCTCCCGAAAAGCTCACGGTCGGAGCCGAGGTGTAGGCGGAACCGCCGGCAGTCACACTGGCGGATGAGACCGGGCCTGCGATGGCTGCAGTAGCGGTTGCACCGGACCCACCGCCTCCCGTGAAGCCGACGGACGGCGGAGTAGTGTAGCCGGAGCCTCCAGCCGTCACGTTGACGGATGCGATGGGGCCCGCAATTCCAGCCGTGGCCGTCGCACCAGATCCGGCTCCTCCTGAGAAGCCTACGGTTGGTGGCGAAGTATAACCGCCACCCCCGGCTGGGAGACTCAGGGGCGCCACAGGACCAACAATCTTTGCGGTCGCCGCTGCACCGGATCCATCTCCTGTGAAGCTCACCGCCGGAGCCGAGGTGTAGCCGCTGCCAGCACTAGTGACGTTCAACGACGTGACGCCATTGAACGGGATTTGATAGAGAGTCGGTATCGTGCTCCCTGACGCCGTAGCACACACGTTAAGGTGGCCGGGGTTGCCGCCCACACCGTTCCACGCGTAGTACGCGTTATCGAAGCTGCCGGCGTGAATGTCCAGATTACTCACGCTGCCTGTGGAACCTTGCCCGAGGAAGGCCACCACTGGTGAACCAAGCGGAGTCGTTGTGTCCGCCTTCACAACGAGCGCTTTGGTAGCAGCAGCCTGTGTGAAGCCTGGCGGATTCGCCACGTTGGATGCCGCGGATGCGAAGACGGCCCCGCTTGAACTATCGACGAGGGGCGCGTCAACGATCCCGCCTCCCTTGGGGCTACCATTGCCCACTGCAATCACGTTTGTCACAGTTGGGTTCGTTGACAGGACCGAGTACAGGTTGCCATTTGAAGCTCCAATAAAGAGGTTGCCAGTGTTGGCGTCCAGGACGGGGCCGGTCAACACGACGTTATTACCGCCTACCGACACGCCGGAGGCACTCCATCCGTTCGTGGTCGCAAGAGCCAGTGTAGGTCCAGAGAAAATACCGGTGAACTTAAAAAGCCGACCGTTATCATTCCCGGCGTAACCCACGTCGGTGGGTATGCCGTTCGCCACGGAGTAGTCGTAGTAGAGCGAAGAAAGAGTGTCCGCGTTTGAGCCGAAAGGGAGGCTCACCATGCATGGGGCGGCGCATGTGCTGATGTTTGTCGCAGTGAAAG
Organism: Acidobacteriota bacterium; assembly: GCA_003223065.1. Lineage (GTDB taxonomy): Bacteria > Acidobacteriota > Terriglobia > Bryobacterales > Bryobacteraceae > Palsa-187. The sequence goes on from QHXU01000438.1 coordinate 3,514, forward strand.
GGATTGTCGGCTGGCCCAAGGTGCCGTCATTGTCCATCCACTTCAGGACATGTAGAATCGAAACGTTTGTGTCGTTACTCTCGATAAACGCTACCATAGTGCCGTCAAGAGACAACACTGGGGATGTGGTAACCTTACCACCCGTAGTGGTGGTGACGTTGTAGGCCCACTTGACGGTGGGCGCCGAGCCGCACAGCCCAGTGGGGTTCGATCCCGAGTACAGATTCTCGAGAGCAACGAGGTTGGCCTGCCCATTGCCGCCGCCCGTAGTGGTAGGGCTGTTCCAGGTGAAATTGGAACCGGGGGACGCCGAGACGGGGATGCCGTCGCCCGCAGCTCCCGTTGCTATCGCGGTGATCTGCACGACCGGGCTGGGAAGCTTTGAAATGGCAGTGACCCCGGTGGATAGGTTGTTATTGACGGCGTTGGCGAAGTTGATGGCTGATTGGTTTGCGTTGTTACCAACGTAGAAGAACGTGCCTGTGGCTGCTGGGTCGGCGCTGGCCGTAAACACTACTCCATTAACCGTGATGGTTGAACCGGGAGTCGCCGCGGCCGAGAACCGGCCGGAATCGGTCGACTGGGCGTCACTCGCTACAACGTTCAGCCCATACACGACAAAGTCACTTGTGCAGTTGGCGGCAGTGACGCTGGCGTTGACATCGAAGTTGAACTTAGCCGGGAACATGTTCGGCGCCACGCCGCCGGCCGTTCCCAGGGAAAAGCTCCAATCGACGTGCTGGCGCTTTTGCACGCCTCCCTGTTTAATGGTGGAGTTCGGTGTCTGCACGTGACCTTGCAGCAGCCACGAGTTGTACAGCCGCGGGTCATGCTGCATGCGGGCCGCTTGTGCCGGTGTGAAATTCTGGGTGTAGATAACGTGACTGAAGCTCCAGTCCACCGGGAGCGGAACGCGGTTGCCAATAGCGAAGCTGGGCAAACCGTCGTGGCCCGGGGCGTTCCCGCTATTGCCCTGGCCAAATAACGCCGTCCCAAACAGCGTGAGGCCGCCCAAGACGGCGCACCCGGCCATAAACTTTCTACTCATCATTTTTCGCAGACGCACAGAACCCTCCGAGTCAATTGGAATATCGTGTTTAAGGATTGCTCATAAATGCAACCAG
>QHXU01000438.1:4753-9030 GCA_003223065.1 Acidobacteriota bacterium
AGACGATAAAAGTATTTTTGAATAAATACGCCAGAATTTGCAGAAACCGCGGAGAGTGTTTATGGTACTTTTACATCCACGATACTATTTGGACGGTCTTTACTGGCGCACGTGTGGGCATGAACGAAGCTGGCTATCCCCGGGATTCGAGGGATGAGTTTGTCTCGTAGCAGAGGCTCGCGCACGAATCAACAAATCGGCCGTGAGGCCACCTTGTCGGAGAGCGTTGCGGTCCGGGATCGGGACCCTTTGGCCGGACAGGCGATTGCCTCCGGCGCGCACCTTCGCGTCATGGCTCGATCCTGGTGACCGGCGTTACCTTAGAACTAGTGTCCAAAACGGTGCATTATGCGCATGCTGAAGCGGCGTATCCCCCTAGGGTATTTGACAAATTCACCTTAGTACTCTAATCGGAAGTACTATCGCTTGTCCCTTTAGACTCAGTGTCATACTGCCGTGCTCCACGCTTATCACCGTCTCTCACGCGCAATCTTAGAACTCTCGCGGATTGACAAATGTTTTCCACTCTTCAATAATCGTAATTCGCCTATCGTTGTAGGAGTGCTGGTGGGATCCTTCGGAGGATCAAGCCTGGGACTGTGTGGGCGGTAGCTTGGCCAAAGACGCTGCCCCAAATTGTGAAAATATGTTAATGCATCAAGAAGCTCAAGAAGCACTTTACGCAACCGCCGACTACCCTTGGTATGCACTGCGCGTAAAGGCGCGCCAGGAAAAGTCGACCGCCGAGATTCTGCGAAATAAAGGCTATATCGAGTTTCTGCCGCTGTATACAAGCACGCAGCGCTGGTCCGACCGCATCCAGAAAGTGCAGCTGCCGCTCTTCCCTGGATATCTGTTTTGCCGTTTCGATTTCGACGATCGGCTGCCCATACTCAAAACGCCGGGTGTGGTACAAATCGTCGGAACGGGCCAATTGGCGCATCCGGTCCATGAGCACGAAATCTCTGCACTGCAAGCTGTCGTGAAATCAGGGCTGCTCACGCAGCCATGGCCATTTCTGAAAGTTGGCGAACGCGTAATCATACAGGACGGCCCGCTTCGGAACGTAGAGGGACTTGTTGCGGACATTAGAGACCAGCGTCACTTGATCGTCTCCATCACTCTCCTCCAGCGCTCCGTAGCTGTATGTATCGAACGGAGCTGGATCCGCCCCATGGCCGCCTGAGCGGCCCATGGCCCGGAACCGTTCAGAACAAGCGCTCACATAAATTACGGTTTTTTAATATTCGACAGGCATCTCCACACCATAGGCCACGGCCAGGGCGTGTGAGTCAACATCACTAAAGGATCAAACATATGAGTTTCAGGCGGATGACGCGGATGATCAGCTTCAGGGTCTCCAATGACGAATTCGAGCTGCTGAGGAGCAAGTCCGAATCGCAAGGCGCCCGGAGTGTTTCGGATTACGCTCGTTTGGCTCTATGCGGTTCTCCGAGCGCTCCGGACGATCAGATTGTCCACCAATTAAGCGACGAAATCCAGCAACTCCGCCTGGAGATTAACCGGCTCAGACATACTGGAAGGTCCGCGGCGATCCTTCATCGATCCGTCTTCGATCGCCGCAAAGCACAACGGAGGCTTAAGTAATGCGTGACATGTGCCGATCTAAGGTGAAAATGAACATTATCTGTGGTGTAATACTCGCTTCAGGTTTCGAACTGCTATCGCAGTCGACGACGCAACCGCCACCGCCACAATCGACGCAGGTTGAGATTCGCGAGCCGCGGAGCACGGAGGGTGGAGCCGATGCGCGCTCAACATACCTTCTTGGCCCCGACGATCAAATCGTGATTCATGCCTTGAATGTTCCAGATCTTAGCGAGAAGGCGCTGCGCCTCGATCTGAACGGCGATATCAAAATGCCAATGATCGGGCGTATCCATGCCGCCGGACTGACGGCGGAAGAACTCGAGGCCGAGTTAACCAAGCGGCTTAAGTTCTATCTGGAGGAACCTGAGGTTGCGGTCAGCGTTGCGGAGTTTCGCAGCCAGCCTGTATCGGTCATCGGCGAGGTCGGCACTCCCGGCGTACACCAAGTCCAGGGACGCAAGACCTTAATAGAGATTCTTTCTCTGGCTGGCGGATTACGTCCGGATGCTGGTTCGAGCGTGAGAATCACACGCCGGCTAGATCAGGGCCGCATCCCGCTCCCGGGTGCGACGGACGATCCGACTGGGAAATTCAGCATCGCGGAAGTTGATCTCAAATCGTTGCTCGAGGCCAAGAGTCCGGAGAAAAATATTGTCATTTGTCCGCACGATGTTATTTCGGTTCCGCACGCCGAAGTCGTTTACGTGCTTGGCGAAGTGGGCAAGGCGGGTCCGGTCGTGCTCACCGAAGGCCATAGTATGTCGGTGCTGGAAGCGGTTTCGTCTTCGGGGGGAGTGTTGCGCACGGCTGCTACCGCCAACGCGAAGATTCTTCGTCCAAGCGAGGGCGGCCGCAGGCGCACTGAAGTTCCTGTCGATCTCAAAAAGATTTTGAAAGGGCAAGCAGACGACCTGCCGCTTCTGGCTGGTGACATCCTGTTCGTGCCCGGGAGCAACAGCAAGAGAGCCACCACGCGCGCCATTGAGGCTGCACTTCAAGTCGGAATATTAGCTGGTACGTACGGAGCGATCCGTTAGGTAATCATATGAAGGAACTCCAACACGTAACGAGAACCCCCGCTGTGGAAGCGATTAAGACGATTTTTCCAGCGACCGTCGTGGACCTTCCGCAGGCGCGAATGCCGATGGCCGAAATGCCGGGACCAGGATTGAAACGAGATTATGCCGGTTTGCTTGAGTACTGGCAAATGGTCCGCCGGCATAAGGGCATGGTCGTGCTGGCAACCGTTCTCGGCGGCCTGGTGGCATTCTTGTTCACCCTGCCCGAGCTGCGCATTTATCAGGCGCGGACGACACTTGAGATTCAGGGTTTGAATGAAGACTTCCTGAATATGCGAAACGTCAATCCGACGGTCAGCGCCACCAGCAGTTATTACCCTGAGTACGATATCCAAACACAGGTCAAGATCCTGCAGAGCCACTCACTGATCAAGCGAGTACGGGAGAAACTGGAAGCTCGCAAGCGGCCGGATTTTCTTCAGCCACCCGACCGCCTTTCTGCATGGCGAAAAGCATTGAAGGTGTCTCCTCCCACTTCAGAGTCCCTGTGGCGGCAAGCCCTTGGGACCGCGGCCGGCAATCTGAAAGTGCGGTCATCAGGCACCAATCGAATCGTGGAGGTCTTGTGCGACTCGACCAGCCCGCAATTGGCCGCCGATTTCGTGAACACACTCGCCGAGGAATACATCGAGGAGAATCTGGAAGCCCGATGGAAGAGCACGGAACATACGGGAGAATGGCTCACAAAACAGCTCCAGGATCTGAAAATCAAGTTGGAGAAATCGGAGGATCAACTTCAGGCATACGCGCGCGCGACAGGTCTGGTGTTCACTGACGAGAAAAACAACGTAAACGACACCAAACTGGCGGACCTGCAGAAGGAGTTGTCGCAGGCCCAGGCCGATCGTGTAACAAAACAATCGAAATTTGAGATGGCCGTCGCCAGCCCGGCGGATGCGTTACCGGACGTTCTCGATGATTCTACTTTGCAGGATTCGCAAAAGGCGCTCAATGACCTGAAAGGAAAACTGGCGCAGCTTCGGGTTACATTCACGCCGAATCACTCGGATGTCCGCCGCGTGCAGGCTGAAATTACATCGCTCGAATCGGCACTCGAAGCTGAGCGGCTGAACATCCTGACGCGCATTCGGAACGAGTATTTGGCTGCGCAACGCCGGGAGAAGCTCTTGGCCACTTCCTATGAGACCCAAGCACAGCGGGTCTCGGAAGACGCCGGTAAGACTGCTCATTACAGCCTTTTGAAGCGAGAAGTGGATGCGAGCCGGCTTCTCTATGAAAACATGCTCCAGAAACTCAAGGAAGCGAGCATCGCGTCTGCGCTGCGCGCCAGCAATATCCGTATCGTGGATGCAGCGGAACCGCCGTCCGCGCCGTATAAGCCAGACGTGATGCAGCGTGTGATCGTCGGCCTGCTTTCCGGTGTCTTTCTTGGTGTGGTGTTTGTGGTTCTGCGCGAGCGCGCCGATCGAACTCTTCAGGACCCGGGCGATCCATCCTACTATCTGGGTCTGCCGGAACTCGGAGTAGTGCCGCAGGCGAGCGCGGCTCCCACCCAGGGAACCAAGCGCGTGCAAGTCGCTCTCCGGAACTCCGATTCGAATCCAGCGGACGGGTATGCCGGCTACG